>JAWOIN010000130.1:0-4519 GCA_046484665.1 Gemmatimonadota bacterium | reverse complement strand
TCGACGGCACGGTCGGCGAAGGGAGTGGGGAACAGGCGACCGTGCCAGTCGACACGCTTCCCGCCGGGCTGCGGAAGATCCTCGACGAGGGCCAGCAGGCGTTCCTCCGGTCCGGCTGCATCGCCTGCCACCGGATCGCCGGCACGCCGGCCGCCGGAGTGCTCGGGCCGGACCTGACGCACGTGGGAGGTCGCCGCACCATCGCCGCGGGGATCCTGGAGAACACGCCGGAGAACATGGCGGCGTGGCTGCGAGACCCGCCGAAGATCAAGCCGGGGTCCCTGATGCCGGACATGAACCTGGACGAGGACACGATCCGTACGCTCGTGGCCTACCTCGAGAGCCTGAAGTAGGAGCTGGGAGCGGAATGGCAGCCACGGACACCGCGGCGGGACGGGAAGCGGACGCGCACGCCGCCCACGGGGGAACGTACGCGGGGGGCCTCCGGAGCTGGCTCACGACGGTCGATCACAAGCGGATCGGCATCATGTACGCCGTGTTCGCGTTCGTGTTCTTCCTGGTGGGGGGCCTCGAGGCGCTGCTGATCCGGCTGCAGCTGGGCTCGCCCGAGAACACGCTGATCGACCCGGACCTCTACAACCAGCTGTTCACGATGCACGGCACCACGATGGTCTTCCTGGCCATCATGCCGTTGTCGGCCGCGTTCTTCAACTTCATGGTTCCACTGCAGATCGGGGCGCGTGACGTCGCGTTTCCGCGGCTCAACGCGTTCAGCCTCTGGGTGTTCGTGCTCGGGGCGCTGTTCCTGAACGCGAGCTTCCTGTTCGGCGGGGCGCCGGACGCGGGCTGGTTCGGATACGCGAACCTCACCTCGACCCAGTACTCGCCGGGGATGCGGATCGACTTCTGGGTGCTCGGCCTCCAGGTGCTCGGGGTCAGCTCGATCGCGGCGGCCCTCAACTTCATCGTGACGATCATCAACCTCCGGGCGCCGGGCATGTCGCTGATGCGGATGCCGCTGTTCACCTGGATGACCTTCGTCACGTCGTTCCTTCTGATCCTGGCGTTTCCGGCGATCACGGTCGGCCTCGTGCTCCTGATGTTCGACCGGACCTTCGGCACCTCCTTCTTCAATCCGGCGGCCGGCGGGGACGTGCTTCTCTGGCAGCACCTGTTCTGGATCTTCGGGCACCCCGAGGTCTACATCCTGCTCCTGCCCTCGCTCGGGATCATCTCGGAGGTGATCCCGACCTTCAGCCGCAAGCCGCTGTTCGGCTACCCGTTCGTCGTCTACTCGGGGATCCTCATCGCCTTCCTCGGCTTCGGAGTGTGGGCGCACCACATGTTCGCCGTAGGCCTCGGCCCGATCGCGAACACCGTGTTCGCGGCGACGACGATGCTGATCGCGATACCGACGGGCGTGAAGATCTTCAACTGGATCGCGACGATGTGGGGCGGATCCCTGAGGTTCAGGACGCCGCTCTACTTCGCCGTGGGGTTCATCGCGATGTTCATCGTCGGTGGCCTGTCCGGGGTCATGCACAGCTCCGCGGCCTCCGATCTCCAGCAGACAGACTCCTACTTCGTCGTCGCCCACATCCACTACGTCCTGTTCGGCGGCGTGATCTTCGCGCTGTTCAGCGGGATCTACTACTGGTTCCCGAAGATCACGGGGCGGATGCTGAGCGAGGGGATCGGGAAGGCGCACTTCTGGCTGATGCTGATCGCGTTCAACCTGACCTTCTTCCCGCAGCACCTGCTCGGCCTGCACGGGATGCCCCGCCGGACGTTCACCTACCAGGAGGGACTCGGGTTCGAGGAGATGAACCTGATGTCGACGGCCGGGTCGCTGCTGCTCGGCTTCTCGATCCTCGTCTTCCTGTGGAACGTGGTGGTCAGCCTGCGGAAGGGCTCCACGGCGGGTCGCGATCCGTGGGGCGGGGCGACGATGGAGTGGGCGCTCGACTCGCCGCCCCCGCACTACAACTTCAGGCGTCTCCCGCGCGTGCACAGCCGGGACCCGCTGTGGGCCGAGGGCGGCCTCGACGTCGAGGTGAACGACGCGGGAGCGCCGGAGCCGCACATGCCGAGCCCGTCGCTGTGGCCGTTCCTCCTGGCCGTCGGGATCATCGTGGCCGCGACGGGCGGACTGGCGCACTCGATCGCGATCGCGCTGACGGGCGCGGCGATCGTCGTGGCATCGATCTACGGGTGGGCGTTCCAGCCCCTCGAGCGGTGACGCGCGGGTCCGGTCTCGGCGCAGAATCGACATTAGATGCGAGCACGCAAGGACATGAACAAGAAGGGGATATCGTGACGGATAATGTCGCGACCGCCGCGGAGCTGCACCACACGTCGACCGGGCTCCCGAACCGGAAGCTCCTGATGTGGACCTTCATCGGGTCGGAGTGCATGCTGTTCGGCTCGCTGATCATCACGTACCTGGTCTACCGGGGACGGAGCATCACCGGGCCCTATCCGGAGGATCTCCTCAACATCCCGTTCATCACGGTCACGACCTTCGTGCTCCTGATGAGCAGCCTGATGATGGTGCTCGCGCTCGCGGCCGTGCAGCGGAACGACATGCGGCAGGGGAAGCTGTGGCTCCTGATGACCGCCCTTCTCGGTCTCGTGTTCCTCGGCGGCCAGGTCTACGAGTTCTCGCACTTCGTGCACGAGGGGCTGGGGCTCAGCACGAACCTGTTCGGCGCGAGCTTCTACCTGCTGACGGGGACGCACGGGGCCCACGTGTTCGTCGGCGTCCTCTGGCTGCTCACGCTGTTCGCGCTCGCGGCCCGGGGCCGCCTCGACGCGCGGCACGCGGAGACGGTCGAGATCACGGGCCTGTACTGGCACTTCGTGGACGTGGTCTGGATCGTCCTGTTCACGCTCATCTACCTGCTGGTGTCGTAGGAGGGACCGATGGAGCACGCGACGACCGGAGACGGACACCAGGAGCACGCGAGCGTCAGGACCTACCTCGGCGTTGCGGCGGCGCTCGGCATCATCACCGCGGTCGAGGTCATGGTGTTCTACATCGAGGCCCTGCATCCGGTGCTGGTTCCCATCCTGCTGACGCTCTCGGCCGCCAAGTTCGCGCTCGTGGTCGGGTTCTTCATGCACCTCAAGTACGACGCCCGGGTGTTCCGGAGCCTGTTCGTCGGGCCGCTAGCGGTAGCGATCGCGGTGATCCTCGCCATGCTCGCCCTCTACGGGGTCCTGACGGGCGGCGGGTCGGCCGCCTGACGCCCTCCGGAGAGAGCAGGGGAAGCGCGCGGCGTGGCGGCCCGGGGCTCTTGCCCCGGGCCGCTTCCCGATCTCGCTTACGTCCATGAACGACCCACGAGCGCCCGATCGGCGTACGGCAGGCCACGGATACGCAGCTGGCGTCGGACACGCGTCCGCGGCGGAGCTCGCCCGCGCCGAGTTCCGGATCGAGGACATGGACTGCGCGAGCTGCCTGGCCACGATCCGCGGAGCGCTAGCGAACAGGCCGGGCGTGCACGGCCTCGAGGGGAGCCCCGTCTCCAGGCGGCTGACCGTCGTCTTCGACGGCGAGCGGACGGATCCGGAGACGCTCCGAAGGGCGATCTCGGAGCTCGGATACCGCGCGCTCCACCTCGACGAGTCCGGCGCGAGGGACCGGGTCGGCGCCTGGCGGTCCCGACGCGCCCTCCTCACGTACGCCGCGGGCGCCCTGTACGCCGTCGGGCTCCTGGTCCGGCTCTCCGCGGGGCGCGGGCTCACGGAGCACGTCCACGGCTTCGGCACGCCACCGGGAGCCGACGGCGCCCTCTTCCTGCTCGCGGCGGCGATCGGCGCCTGGAACTTCCTCCCGAAGGCGATCGGAGCGCTCCGCGCGCGCCGCCTCGACATGCACGTGCTGATGGCCCTGGCCGTGGTCGGTGCCGTCGCGATCGGCGAGTACATGGAAGCCGCGGCGATCGCCTTCCTGTTCTCTCTCGCCGAGTTGCTCGAAGGGTTCGCGGTGGAGAGGGCGAGCGCGTCGGTCCGGTCTCTGATGGAGCTGTCGCCGGACGTCGCCTCCGTCCGGCGCGACGGGCGCGAGGTGACGGTCCCGGCCTCGGAGGTCCGGGCAGGAGAGGAGGTGCTGGTCCGCCCCGGGGAGCGGATCCCCGTCGACGGCGTCGTGTCCGAGGGGACGTCGGCCGTGAACGAGGCGCCGATCACGGGGGAGGGGATCCCGGCCGACCGCGGCCCGGGCGACGAGGTGTACGCCGGCTCCATCGTGCAGGAGGGGTTCCTGCGGGTCCGCAGCTCCCGGGACGCCGGCGACACGACGCTCGCGCGGATGATCCGCCCTGAGGTCTGGCTTTTTCCACATCCGGTTCTTACAGCTCCAACTGCAATCAATGGTTTTGTGCTGGTAACCATAGTGTCCTTCGGACCGAGAAGAATAAAGTTGGCACCAGCGGCATTCACAATAGCGCTTACAGTCATTACCCGATTGTAGGGCACATCACTGTAAGCAAATACACAGTCGTCTGCCTTTAATTCTTTAATAAGCTTTGGTAAATCATCCTCTGCATAGATCGGG
>JAWOIN010000092.1:0-3083 GCA_046484665.1 Gemmatimonadota bacterium | reverse complement strand
GGCGACGCCACGCTGAACGACAACGCGCCCGCCGCCTACCGGGGGCTCGACCGGTTCGAGGCGCGGGCCCGCGTCGTCGCCGACCTCGAGGCCGCGGGCCTGCTCGAGAAGGTCGAGCGGCACCTGCACTCCGTCGGGCACTGCTACCGCTGCGACACGGTCGTCGAGCCGCGCCTCAGCCTGCAGTGGTTCGTGCGGATGGCGCCGCTCGCGGAGCCGGCGCTCGCGGCGTACCGCGACGGGAGCCTGCGCTTCCACCCGGAGCGGTTCGGGGCGATCTACGAGCACTGGATGACGAACGTCCGGGACTGGTGCATCAGCCGGCAGCTGTGGTGGGGGCACCGGATCCCCGTCTGGTACTGCCGGGACCCGGACTGCGACGAGCTCGCGGTGTCGCGCGAGGAGCTCGACGCGTGTCCGGTCTGCGGCGGGGAGGTCGAGCAGGACCCGGACGTCCTCGACACCTGGTTCAGCTCGTGGCTGTGGCCGTTCAGCACGCTCGGCTGGCCGGAGGAGTCCGAGGACCTGCGCGTGTTCTACCCGACGCACACGCTGAGCACGGCGCCCGAGATCCTGTTCTTCTGGGTCGCCCGGATGGTGATGGCGGGCCTCGAGTTCCGCGGCGAGATCCCGTTCGCGGACGTCCTGCTGCACGGGACGGTCCGCGACGCGCACGGACGGCGGATGTCGAAGTCGCTCGGGAACGGGATCGACCCGCTCCAGGTCGTCGAGAAGTTCGGCGCCGACGCGATGAGGTACACCCTGGTCAGCGCGGCCGCGCTCGGCACCGACCTGCAGCTCGACCACGAGGATCTCGAGTCGTCGTTCCGGGTGGGCCGGAACTTCGCCAACAAGATCTGGAACGCGGCGCGCTTCGCGCTCGGATATCTCGAGGCCGGCGACGTGGACCTCGACCCCGAGAGCCGCGAGCTCGAGCTGGCGGACCGCTGGATCCTCTCCCGCTTCGCCGACGCCGCGGCCGCGGCCACGGACGACCTCGAGCGGTTCCGGCTGCACGAAGCGGCCGAGGAGGCGTACCGCTTCGTGTGGAGCGAATTCTGCGACTGGTACCTCGAGCTCGTGAAGCCCCGGCTGAACGGGGGGCGGGGCGAGGCCAGCCGCGACGCGGCGGCCGCGACCCTGGCGTTCGTGATGGACGGCTGGCTGCGGCTGCTGCATCCGATCATGCCCTTCATCAGCGAGGAGCTGTACTGCCACCTCCCGGGCAAGGGGACCGGGGACACGCTGCTGCGCGGCCCGTGGCCGGAGGCCGAGCGGGTTCCGCGATCGCCCGAGGCGGCGAGGGCGGTCGAGGCCCTGCAGGAGGTGGTCGGGGCCGTCCGAAACCTGCGATCGGAGTACGGAGTCGACCCCGGCCGGAAGGTCGACCTGCTGCTGGTGGATCCGCCGCCGGCCCTGCGCCGGGCGCTGGAGGCCGAGACGGACGGGCTCCGTCGGCTCGCGCGACTCGCCTCGGTCGAGGTCGCGCCGTCGGCCCCGGAGGGTGAGCCGGGCGCTCACGTCGTTCTCCGCGGGGGCGGCGAAGTGTTCCTTCCCCTGCGCGACCTCGTGGACCTCGAGCGCGAGCGCGAGCGCCTCGTGACGGAGCTGGAGCGCCTCGACGGGCTGCTCGCCGCGACCCGGGCGCGTCTCGGAAGCGCCGGCTTCCTCGAGGGCGCGCCGCCGGAGGTGGTGGAGCGGGAGCGCGACAAGGCGACGGCGTTCGAGGAGCGGCGGGCGAGACTGCTGGAGAAGCGGTCGGTGCTAAAGGTCGAGGGAGGATGACGCGCGACCTCCGGTGGGCGGCCGCGGCGGGCCTGCTGGCGTCCGTCGGGGCTCTTTGCTGCGCCAACGTCGAGTCGCCGCCGGGCACCGCGCCGGACAACGCGCCGCCCGGCGTCCGCGAGAGATATCCTCCGCCGGACGCCGTCGTCCCCGATCTGGACGGAGACGCTTACCTCAGGTTCGACGAGCCGATCCAGAGCCCGCGCTCGCTCGAGCGCCAGGTCGACTACTCGCCCGCCTGGGAGTGGCGCTTCACCCCGCTGACGAACGGGTTCAAGACGCGGCCGCGCGACGGCTGGCGGCCGGGGGTAGTCTACCGGATCCGGCTCGCGCCGGGCGTGACGGACCTGCTGCGCAACCGGACGACCGGCCCGATCGAGTGGAGCTTCAGCACGGGGCCGGAGATTCCCCCGACCCGGGTCGAGGGCACGATCTTCGACCGGGTGGCGGTCCAGGGAGTCCGGGACGCGCGCCTCCTCTTCCTGCCGCCGGACTCGACGCCGTACACGGTCGTCTCCGACACGGGCGGCAGCTATTCGATGCGGGGTCTCCCGCCGGGAGACTACACGGTGCTCGGGTTCGTCGACCAGAACCAGAACCGCCGGCTCGACTTCGGGTTCGAGCCGTGGGACAGCGCCGCCGTCGTGATCGCGGACGAGACCACCCGACTCGCGCTCGACCTCTGGATGATCCCGCCGGACAGCACCGCCCCCGTCCTCACGGGGGCGTCCGCGCCGGACAGCCTCACCGTGCTGCTCCAGCTCGACGACCCGATCGATCCCGAGGCCTCCCTCGAGGCGGCGTCGGTGGAGCTCACGCGGGAGGACGGGGGCGAGGGTCCCGCAGCGGCCGCGATCGAGGTCGGGGCCCCGAGGCCGGCCGATGCGCGCGCGGCGGCAGCCGCCGGGGAGCGGGGTGCCGTCCCGGACTCGGCTGCCGCGGACTCCCTCGGCGCGCCGCCGCCGGATGCCGAGGAGGCCGCCCCGGCGGAGGTCCCCCCGGAGGAGGAGGGGGGCGAGCGCGCCGGCCTTCGCGCCCCGGCCCCGGAGCGGGCCGAGGTCGCTCGCATGCGGGAGATGCAGCGGCGCGAGGAGCCCGCCGCGGAGGCCGCGCTGCCGGCGGAGGCGTTCCCCGTGGAGGCCGGCGGGGAGCAGGAGCGAGCGCCTCTGCGTCGAACGGACCTTCCTCCCGTTCCATCGACGACGGTGACGGTCCGTCTCGCGACGCCCCTGGCGCCGGGGGGCTGGAGAGTCCGGGCGACGGGCCTCCCGAACCTCAGGGGCCTGGTCGGGGGCGGG
>JAWOIN010000115.1:0-32551 GCA_046484665.1 Gemmatimonadota bacterium | reverse complement strand
CCGAGCCACACCGCCAGCACCGCGCCCGGGTGGGCGGTCATCAGCTCGCTCCAGAACGCCGCATCGACCTGTGTCCTCGCGCCCGGGGAGCCCGTCCCCGGGCCGCGATCGCGCGTCCCCGGACGGAGGCTCCCGTGGAAGGACAACCCGAGCCCGAGGTTCTCCCGACGCTGCTCGACGGAGCGGTCGGCCTCGACACCACCGACGTCTCGGAGCTCTATCCGCTCCGCGCGATCGCCTCGGACCGGGCCCGTCCCCTCTCCGAGCGGCTCGCCGCCTACGAGGACCTGATCGCGTCGGAGGTCGGCGACACGTCCTTCGGCCGTGCCCGGAACCTCGAGCGCGACGCCGGCGTCCGTCAGCTCTTCCTGAAGTTCGAGGGGAACAACCCCACCGGCACCCAGAAGGACCGGATCGCGTTCGCCCAGGTGCACGACTCCCTGCGACGGGGCTTCGACGCGGTGACGATCGCGACGTGCGGGAACTACGGCGCGGCGATGGCGTTCGCCGCCTCCCTGGCCGGCGTCCGCTGCGTGATCCACATCCCGGAGACCTACACGACGCGCCGCCTCGACGAGATGGTGGCGGCCGGCGCCGAGATCGTCCGGGTACCGGGAGACTACGAGGCGGCGGTGGAGGCCTCGAAGCGGCAGGCGGCCAAGGAGGAGCTGTACGACGCGAACCCGGGCGGCGCGAACACGGCGCTCCAGATGCACGCGTACGGTGAGGTGGCCCGGGAGATCTTCGACGAGCTCGGAGACGCGCCGGCCATCGTCGCCGTCTCGGTGTCGAACGGGACGACGCTGGCCGGTCTCTACCGCGGGTTCGCGAGCCTGTGGCGTCGAGGGAAGACGTCGCGCGTTCCGCGGTTCGTCGCCGGCTCCTCGCACGGCAAGAACCCGATCGTGCGCTCGTACCTCCGCAACCTCCCGAGCTGCGAGGACCTCGACCCGTCGAGGGTCCGCGAGACATCCGTCAACGAGCCCCTGATCAACTGGCACTCGTACGACGGGGACGCCGCGCTCGATGCGATCCGCCGCTCGCGCGGCTGGGCGGCCGACGCGAGCGACCGCGACATGCTGCGGATGGCGAAACGGCTGCGCGACAGCGAGGGCCTCAGCGTGCTCCCGGCCTCGACGGCCGGGCTCGTCGTCCTGCTCGAGCATCACGCGGCCGAGCCGCTCCCGCCCGACCGCTACGTCGCCCTGCTCACGGGCCGCCGCTGAGCCGCGGACCCCCACCTTCGGACGAGCCCTCGATGCCCCGCTCCGACGCCCCGCGCGGACCCGCCGCCGCTCCCGAGCCGCTCGACGGCAACGCCGTCGTGTGGTCGGAGGGCGCGTTCACGAACACCTACGGGAAGACCGCGCACGGCCTGGTCCGCCGGACCCGGCGCTATCGGATCGTGGCCGTCATCGACTCCGTCGTCGCGGGAGGCGACGCGGGAGAGGTGCTGGATGGCGTTCCGAACGGAATCCCGATCGTGGCCGACCTCGAGGCGGCCCTCGTGGCGGCTCGCGGCGCGGGCCACCCGGCCACGCATTTCATCGTGGGTCTCGCCCCGGACGGGGGCCGGCTCCCGCCCGAGGGCCGGCGCGTGGTGGAGGCGGCGCTCCGGGACGGGCTCCACGTGGACTCGGGCCTCCACGACTTCCTCGGCGACGACCCGGCGCTCGCCGCGCTCGCCGCCGGGCGGGGCGTGCGCATCCGCGACGTGAGGCGCACCCCTCCGCGCTCCGAGCTCCACGGCTGGACCGGCAAGGTCGAGGAGGTCGACTCGCTGCGGCTCGCGGTGCTCGGCACGGACTCCGCGATCGGAAAGCGGACCACGGCCTGGATCCTCGTCGACGCGCTGAACGCGGAGGGCGTCGCGGCGGAGATGGTGGGGACAGGCCAGACCGCCTGGCTTCAGGGCGCCCGCTACACGCTGCTCCTCGACTCGCTCGTCAGCGACTTCATGGCCGGCGAGATCGAGCACGCCGTGTGGAGCGCCTGGAACGACGCGCGCCCGCGCGTGATCGTGGTCGAGGGACAGGGAAGCCTGATGAACCCCGCCTATCCGGGCGGCTACGAGATCCTCGCGGCGGCGCGCCCGCACGCCGTGATTCTCCAGCACGCTCCGGCCCGCCTCGAATACGACGGCTTTCCCGGATATCCGCTCCATCCGCTCGAGCTCCAGATCGAGGCGCTCCGGATCGTCTCGGGCCGGCCGGTGGTCGCGATCACGATCAACCACGAGGGCCTCGATCGGGAGGCGACGGCCCGGGCCGCGCGGCAGATCGAGGCGCGGACGGGGCTTCCGACCGTCGACCCGCTGTTCGACGGTCACGACCGGCTCGTCGAAGTCGTGCGGCGTCTTCTGAACGAGCGGGGCGCCGCCCGATGACGCCGCTGCCCGGCCTGGAGAGGCTGCTCGTCGCCGACCGCCTGGAGGTCGGGCCCGTCGCGATCGACCGCCGGGGGCTGCGGGCGCCCTATCGGCTGACGGTCGGAGGAGAGACGTCGGAGACGGTCCTCTCGTACCGGTACGAGGAGGACGTGTTCGACCCGGCAGACCCGGTGGCCGCGAATTTGGCCGCCCTGATCGCGGCCCAGGTGGCGCTCAACTACGGCCTGTTCGCCGGCGAGCTGCTGTTCCGCGGCAGCTACGACGCGGCGGACCGGGCCTTCCTCGCGGAGATGGCGGCGAACACGGCCCGCGAGATCTACGTCAACAAGATCCTGAAGCCGAATCCGCTGCTCGTGCCGGAGGCCCGGGGAATGCCCGCGCTCCGGCTCGAGACGTACCTGCAGGCGGAGCTGAGGTTCGAGTCGGACGCGCCCGAAGGCGACGGGGACTCCCCGCGACCGCATCGCTGGTCGCAGGACCGGCGTTCGATCGCGGTGCTGTCCAGCGGGGGCAAGGAGAGCCTGCTCACCTACGGCCTGCTGCGGGAGATCGGGCTCGACGTCCACTCCGTGTTCGTCAACGAGTCGGGCCGTCACTGGTACACGGCGCTTAACGGGTACCGGTACCTCGACCGCGTCGACCCCGAGCGGACGGGCCGCGTGTGGACCACGGCCGACCGCGTGTTCAGCTGGATGGCCCGGCGCCTCCCGATCGTGCGTCACGACTACGCGCGGCTCCGATCCGACGACTACCCGATTCGCCTGTGGACGGTGGCCGTGTTCCTGTTCGGCGCCCTGCCCCTGCTCCGCGCGCGGGGGATCGGCCGGATCGCGATCGGGGACGAGTTCGACACGACGCGCATCGCCTCGCACGAGGGGATCACGCACTACGAAGGGCTCTACGACCAGAGCCGGTTCTTCGACAACGCGCTCTCGACCTTCTTCCGACGGAAGGGCTGGAACGTCGCGCAGTTCTCGGTGCTGCGGCCGCTCAGCGAGCTCCTCGTGGAGAAGCTGCTCGTCGAGCGGTATCCGGAGCTGCAGGCGCAGCAGGTCTCCTGCCACGCCGCCTCCGTGAAGGGCGACCGGGCGTACCCGTGCGGCCGCTGCGAGAAGTGCCGCCGGGTGGTCTCGATGCTCACCGCCGTCGGCGGCGATCCGTCCCGCTGCGGTTACTCGGCGGAGCAGGTCGAGGCCTGCCTGCGCGCCGTGGCGACCGGAGAGCTCAACCAGGAGGCCGAGAACGCCGAGCACGTCCGCTGGCTGCTCCGGGAGGCGGGCCGGCTTCCTGCGGTCGAGGGCCCATCGCTCGCCGCGCGGCCCCATTTCGAGGTCGTGCACCTCAGGTTCGACGAACGGCACTCGCCGTCGCAGGCGGTCCCGCTCGACCTCCGACGTCCCCTGTTCGGGATCTTCCTCGAGCACTCCGTGGGCGCGCTGCGTCGCTCGGGCCGGCGCTGGATCCCGTGGGATCTGTTCAACGACCCGGCGGCCTGGCGGCCCTACCGGTTCGAGGGTACGCAGGGAGGACCGGACGCGAGGCCCGGGGGAAGCCCGGAGGCGGAGACGGCCGCGCCGGGACGGACGCGCGCCCGGGACTGGTGTCTCGGCGAGCTGACGTGGCCCGAGGCGGAGCGGCGGCTGGCGGAGACGGACATCGCCCTGTTCCCGGTGGGCGCCGTCGAGCAGCACGGCCCGCACCTGCCGCTCGACACGGACGCCTGGGACGCCGAGGCGCTGTGCGCGGAGGTGGCGGAGCGGTGCTCGGTTCCCCGTCCCCTGGTGCTTCCCCTGGTCCCATACGGGGTCTCGTACCACCACCAGGACTTCCCCGGCACGCTAAGCGTGAACCCGGAGACGCTGGCCCGGCTCGTCTACGAAGTCGGGATCAGCGCCGCGCGCCACGGGATCACGAAGCTGGTGATCGTGAACGGCCACGGGGGCAACCTCCCGACCCTCCAGTTCGCGGCGCAGATGATCAACCGGGACGCGCACATCTTCACCTGCGTGGACTCGGGGGAGACGAGCGACGCGGACATCGCCCGTCTCACGGAGACGTCGCCCGACCTCCACGCGGGCGAGGTCGAGACGAGCACGACCCTCGCCAGGCGGCCCCACCTCGTCGACCTCGAGAAGGCCGAGGCCTTCGTGCCCCATTCCGCCGTGCGCTACCTGGACTTCTCGTCGGAGTATGGCGTCGAGTGGTTCGCGCACACGGCCCGCATCTCGCCCTCCGGCGTGCTCGGCGACCCCACCAGGGCCTCGGCCGAGAAGGGCGAGCGGATGTGGGAGGTCATGATCAGCCACCTCGTCTCCTTCGTGGAGAACCTGAAGTCGATGACGCTCGCGGAGATCCACGAGCGGAGAACCTGAGCCCGGAGAGAATCCCCGTGCGGATCCGCGCGCTCGAGGCGTGGGCCGTCGACCTTCGCCTCGCCGAGCCGTACGAGATCGCCTACGAGAGCGTCTCCTCGGTGGCGAACGTGTTCGTCCGCCTCCTCACGGACGGCCGTCACGTCGGGTACGGCTGCGCGGCGCCCGACCTGGCCGTCACCGGTGAAACGGCGGCGAGCGTGCTCGACGCGCTGGAGAGCATCGCGGCGCCGGCCGTGCGGGGCGACGACCCGCTCCGCGCCGCCAAGGTCCTCGAGGGACTCAGGGAGCCGATGGCCGCGCACCCGTCGGCGCTCGCCGCGGTCGACATGGCCCTTCACGACCTGCTCGGGAAGGCGTCCGGGCTCCCGCTGTGGAAGATCTTCGGCGGATACCGGGACCGGATCCTCACCAGCGTCACGATCGGCATCCTCCCGGCGGAGGACACGGTCGCGCGGGCGCGGGCGCGGGTCGCGGACGGCTTCCGGGCGCTGAAGCTGAAGGGGGGCCGCAGCGTCGACGAGGACGTGGAGCGGGTGCTTCGCGTCCGCGAGGCGGTCGGCGAGCTCGTCGACATCCGGTTCGACGCGAACCAGGGCTACACGGTCGAGGACTCCCTCCGCTTCGTCGAGGCGACGCGGCGCGCGCGCCTCGAGATCTTCGAGCAGCCGACCCCGAAGGGGGAGCCCGACCTCCTCGGCCGGGTGGCCGTATCGGTCCACCTCCCGGTGATGGCGGACGAGAGCCTGCTCACGCTTCGGGACGCGTTCCGGCTGGCGCGCCGCGACCTCGCGGACATGGTGAACGTGAAGCTGATGAAGGTGGGCGGCATCGCGGAGGCCCTGGCCGTGAACTCCGTGGCTCGCGCGGCACGCCTCGAGGTGATGGTCGGCTGCATGGACGAGTCGGCGCTCGCGATCGCCGCCGGTCTCCACTTCGCGCTGGCGCGGCCGAACGTCATGTTCGCCGACCTCGACGGCCACCTCGACCTGATCGGCGACCCGGCGGCGGGCTCCGTCGTGCTCCGCGACGGCACGCTGTTCCCGACGGACGCGCCGGGGCTGGGGCTGGTGGGCGACCTCCGGCCCTGAGCGGCCGCTACTTCCTCCGGGAGCCCAACAGCCAGCCCCGTTGGACGATCCGCTCGTCCTGCACGGAGACGAACGCGCCCGGCGCCACCCTTTCGATCGTCCGCAGCACGCTCGGGACGTGCCGCCGTCGGACGACCGTGTAGGTGATCGTGACCTCCCCGTCCCGGCCGTGTCCGATGACCCGGGTCACCCCGAAACCGAGATCGCGCAGCGCCGCCGCCACGTCCACTGAAACGTCGCGCGTGATCGCCTGCACCGTGGCGACCCCGAGCGCGAGCCGGGCCTCCGCCCACAGGCCCACGGCCGTCCCCGCCGCGAACCCTCCGGCGTAGCCGATCACGTGGAGCGGGCTCGACAGGTTCTGGACCACCGATCCCGCCGCGAGCACCCAGATCAGGACCTCCACGAAGCCGATCAGGGGCGGCAGGAAGCGCCGTCCCCGCACGGCGAGGAGCATCCGGAGCGTCCCGAGCGAGACGTCCACGATCCGGAACGCGAAGATGAGAAGGGGCCCCCACGGGCCCGCGAGAAGCTCGATCATGACCGATTATACTCCGAGCGCGCGCGTCGCGGGGAGTTTCGCGGCGGTGTCGCGCAGAGTATAGTTGCGCGGTTGTCCGGAGCGACCACTTTCCGAGGAGTCGAGACATGGCGAAGCACAACTTCCCCGTCGACAGATACCAGATCACGCTCGGGGACCACCCCTCCACGTGGGGCGGCGTGACGGTCCGGGCGCGAGGCATCGTGGCCTGCTTCGGCGAGCATCTGCGGCTGCTGTTCTACTTCCTGCCGGGCGACGCGAAGGCCCCGAGCCCGATCTGGAACGAGGACGCGCGCGTCGCGATCACGTTCCTCCCGGTCAGCGACATGCTCCCGTTCGTCGACATGCTTCGCAACGAGAAGCCGATCTACGGGAACATCGACACCGACAACCCGGGCGACAGCTACGTCAGCACGCTGCACGAGCCCGTCGGCGAGGAGGAGAAGACCGGCGTCTGGAAGCGCTGACGACGGGGCTCCGGATCCTCGGCTCGCGCCCTCTCCTCGACCCGCCACGCGAGACGGCCCGGCTCCCCCCGCGGGAGCCGGGCCGTCTTCACGCGGGGGGCGCCCCGACCCGGGCGCCCGGTCGCGCTCCCGCTATTCCTTCCGCATCGTGGTCTCCGACGAGAGCGTCACGCCGTCTCTGAAGGACGCGCTGATCAGGGAGAGCACCGGCCCGAGCAGGATGAAGTTGTAGTCGGCCGACACCCTGACGGTGACCGGAGCGCCGGTTGAGCCCCCGAAGCCCGAGATCACGATGTCGTCGTCGGGGATGCTGATTCCGTTCGACTGGAGATACCCCTGGACGGTCGCCTTCACGGCGGCCTCGTTCGGCGTGAGCTGGACCACCGCGGCCCGCGCTCCCTCCCGCGCCGCGTTGACGACCGTCTGCTTGATGCTGTAGGCGCGCGCGAACTCGAAGATGCCCACGAGCAGGATCAGCAGCAGCGGCAGCGCGATCGCCATCTCCACCAGCGCCTGGCCGTCGTCCCGCCTCCAGCCTCGCCGCGCGCGCGCGGCCCGTCGATGCAAACCGATGCGCATGATCCGACTCGCCTCCGTCTCGTGTGGGCCCGCGCGGCCGGGGCCGCGTCCGGGCCGTCGAGGGTAGCTCCATCCTACTCCAGCCGGACCTCATCGCCAAGTGCCGGGCGTCACCCCGACGGGTTCCCGGTGCCGTCCCCCCGCGAGGGGCGTGCCGCCTCGTCCCGGCATCTGCCCGCAGGGCCGACGCCCCCCGACCGGGCGATGTCCTCCACAGGCCCCGTTGCGAGGTCGACGAACGGCGCGACGGGCCGGCCCATAGCCCGAAGAGCCAGTCCCGTGCCACGTGGCCATTCAGAGTCTCCAGGTCCCTCCCCGTAAGCGAGTTCCCGGGGACCACGGGCCGGAGCGCGCGCGCCACCGCCGCCGGCTCCGCCGCGTTCCGCGAGACCCCACGCGTTGCGCCCCGCCCTCCCGTTCTTGCGGCCGCGCGGCACTGGCGCGCGGTTTGCGCCCGGAGGGTTCCGAACGGGACCGTCGCGAGCGCCCGTATGCCGGGAGCGGCGCCTTCACGGCCTCCCCGGCTCCCGGAGTCGGCCGGAGGTCGGAGGAAAAGTCTGCACCCCCCGACACATCCTGCAGGCGCTCCCGCGGCGGGAGGGGGGAGCTCGCCGGCCAGACGCTCGTGCTCGCCGAAGGAGTCGAAGTGCCGGCGGGGTCCTGCGGCCAGCTTCGCTTCCGGGTGGGGCGGGCGGATCGAGGGGACGGTCACCTGGGCGGTGGCGGCGCTCCCGGTCGACTGCGGAGGCGCGTCGAACGACCTCACTGCCTTCGTGCCCCTCGCGCTGCCGGCCGGCGGGTCGGACGGCTTCTCGGCGATGGTGGCGGAGGACGGGAGCTACGCCTTCCCGTACCTGCCTCCGGGCACGTACGGAATGGAACACGACGAGGTCACGTTCGGCGATCCGACGCCGGGAACCCTGAGCTTCGAGGCGACCGCGGACCCGACGTCCGCGGACGTCACGCCGGGCGGGACGACAACCATGGACTATCACGTCACGGGCGCGACCTGCACGCCGTGAGTTGAGATCGCGGGCTCCCGGCGCCGCGCGGACGCGGCTGCGGGAACCCTTCCGAGGCGGACCGGGATGCGGAACCCGGTCCTGTCCGCGGGCCCGTCCGGCCGGTCCGAGGAGACCGGTCGGCGGGCTCGTCCCTTTTCTTCAGTCCGCGCGGTTCCGTCGGCGGCGCCTGCGGATCCGCCGCACCGAGCGGGCGAGCTCGTCGGAGAGCGGGCCCGGACTCCGGCGCCGGAAGACCTCCGCCAGGTCGGCGTAGTACGCCAGCGTCTCCTCGGGCGAGGCCGAGAAGCGCTCCCACACGCGCTCGCCGACGGCCTGCTGGTCGAGCAGGATCGCCCTGACGTTGTAGAGCTTGTCCGCCAGCGACACGAGGAGGGCTTCCTCCCGCGCCTCGCCGAGGTGCCGGACGTAGCGCCGCTTCCGCTCGAGCCACGGCGGCTTCGGCCGCTCCCAGGCGTCCGTGCAGTCCTCGACGATGCCCGCCACCCGGTCCCCGAACCGGTCCCGGATGTCGGCGAGCCGCTCCCGGCCGCCCGCGTCCTCCGCCGCATCGTGCAGCAGCGCGGCGATCGCCTGGTCCTCGTCCCCTCCGTTCTCGAGCACGAGGGCCGCTGCGCCGAGCAGGTGGGCGGCGACCGGCGCGGCTTTCCCCTTCCGCGTCTGCCCGCGGTGCGCGTGCAGGGCGTACCTGAGGGCCCGCTCGAAGCGGGGCGTGGGGAAGCCCGGCACGCCACCTCCGTGCCCGTCTCCGTCGTGCTCGACGACCGGCCTGGACCTGGGCATCTCAGGATCCGCTCCACCCGTACACGCCGAGGTCGAGACGGCCGTCCGGCCCGAACCGGACTCCCTCCCGCTCGAGGCGGAAGCGCTGCTCGATCGACGCGCCCGCGTCCCGGACGCCGATCCCGCCCCGCACGGTCACGACCCGGTGCCAGGGAACCCGGGTCGCCGCCGGGAGGGCGTGGAGCGCGTATCCGACCTGCCGCGCCGCGCCGGGCATGCCGGCGGCGCGGGCCACGTCGCCGTACGTCGCCACGCGGCCGGCGGGGATCCGCCGCACGACCCCGTAGATCCGGTCCCGGCCGGATCCCGTGCCGCCGCTCACCGGATCAGGGGAAGGCCGACCCGGGCGTCGCCGTGGACGGCGGCCGGGCCGCCTGGAGACGGAGGGCGACGGCCTCCGCCTCACGCATGACCCGCAGCACGTTACCGCTCGTCAGCTGGCCGATCTCGCCACCGCTCCAGCCCCGGCGAAGGAGCTCTGCGACGAGGTTCGGAAACGCGGAGACGTCCTCGAGCCCGGCCGGCGGCGTCCCGATCCCGTCGAAGTCGCTCCCGATCCCGACGTGATCCACGCCCGCGATCCGCCGCACGTGCTCGATGTGGTCGGCCACGTCGCGGAGCGTGGAGGGGGGCGGAGGGAAGTCCTCCCGGTACTGCCGGAACGCCAGGCGGACGACGTCCTCGTCGGCGCCCGCCGCGAGCAGCGAGTCGCGGGCGCGCTCGACCTTCGCGTACCAGTCCGCGAGCGGCTGGTTCACGAACGAGGGGACAAAGGTGACCATCACGACGCCGCCGTTGTCCGGCATGCGCGCCAGGATCGAGTCGGGCACGTTGCGGGGCACGTCGGTGAGGGCCCGCGCCGAGGAGTGCGAGAAGATGACCGGCGCCTCGCTCACGCTCAGCGCGTCGCTCATCGTGGCGTCCGAAACGTGGGAGAGGTCCACCAGCATCCCCAGGCGGTTCATCTCCCGCACGACCTCCTCGCCGAACGCCGTCAGGCCGCCGTGCCGCGGCTCGTCCATCGCCGCGTCGGCCCAGTCGAGCGTGACGTTGTGCGTGAGGGTCATGTAGCGGGCACCGAGCCGCTCGTACACGCGGAGCGCCCCGAGCGAGTTCTCGATCGCGTGTCCTCCCTCGACGCCGAGCAGCGACGCGATCCTGCCCTCCCGCATCGCCGCTTCCACCTCGTCCGCGGTCCGCGCGAGCACGAGCTCGGGGTACTTCTCGATCATCCGGAGCGCGATGTCGATCTCCTCGAGCTGCACCCGGGCGAACCCGCTGTCGGCGTATTCTCCGGGGATGTAGACCGACCAGAACTGCGCCCCCACGCCACCCCGCAGCAGCCGCTCGATGTCCGTCTGTCCGGGCGCCCTCCCGGAGAGGTCGTAGGCGTCGACGTCGCCCGGAGCGCCCACGTGGGTCCGGATCTCCCAGGCCACGTCGTTGTGGCCGTCGAACACCGGGTGGCGGACGAGGATCTCCCGCGCCCGCTGCAGGGTCGCCGAGTCCGGCCGCGTCCACGTCTCCTGCGCGCCGGCCGGCGGCGGGGCGGCGACGGCGATCGACGCGACCGCGGCGACGAGGACGACTGCCTGGCTGCACCGCGCGTGGCGCATGAGCACTCCCGTGATGACTGTTTCCAGGGTCGTTTCGGCCGGAGGGGCAAGCTACGGCCCGCCTCCGGTCGATGCACGGGCCGGCACTCCCGGCAGGGCGCGCCGCCCTCAGTCGAGCGCCCGGAGGACGGCTCCCTTCAGGTACTCCGTCTCCGGGATCGTGAGGATCGCCGGGTGGTCCGGCGCGGCCCCGAGCACGGACTCCAGCGCTACGCGCCGTCCCGCGTCCGCCGCCGCCGTCGCCAGCAGCCGCAGGAAGCTCTCGCGGCCGACGTGGAAGCTGCAGGAGAAGGTCATCAGCCGCCCGCCCGGCCGCAGCAGCCGGAGTCCGCGACGGTTGATCTCGCCGTACCCCCGGATCGCCGCCTCGACCGCGTCCCGGCGCTTGGCGAAGGCCGGCGGGTCGAGGATGACGAGGTCGTACGACCGCCCCGCTTCGTCCTCGCTCCGCAGGAAGTCGAACGCGTTCGCCTCCAACCAGCGGATCCCCTCGATCCCGTTGAGCGCCGCGCTCTCCCGCCCTCGCTCCAGAGCCCCGGCGGACTGGTCCACCGCCACGATCTCCAACTCCGACTCGCCGGTGGCGGCGCTCCGGGCCGCGACCCCGAGGTGCTGGGCGAAGGAGCCCTCGTACGAGAATGCGTCGAGCGCCCGGAGCGGCTCCCCGCCTCCCCGTCCGCCCGCGAGGAGCGTCTTCCGCATCAGCTCTCCCGCCCGCATCCGGTTCGCCCGCTGGTCGAGGAAGGCGCCCGTCTTCTGGCCCGTTCGCGGGTCGACCCGGTACCTGACCATCCCCTCCCTCACGACCACGCTCTCCGGCACGTCTCCGCGGACCACCTCGACCGCGAGGGGCAGCTCCTCGTGCCGGCGGACCGCGACGTCGTTTCGCAGGAGGATCCCGGCCGGCCGCAGGGCGGCGTCGATCGCCTCGATGACGTCGTCCCGGCACGCCTCGAGGCCGGCCGACAGCAGCTGCGCCACCACCACCGGTCCGTACCGGTCGACGACGAGCGACGGCAGGCCGTCCGCCTCTCCGTGCACGACCCGCCACGCGTCGCCATCCACCTCGCCGCGCCGGTCCCTCGCCTCCTCGACCCGCCGGAGCCACCACGCCCCGTCCACCGTCTCCTCCGGGCCGGCGAGTCGCCGCAGCCGGATCTCGGAGGAGGGGGACCAGAGCGCCCGACCCAGCCGTGAACGGTTCGGGCCCTCGACCGGCACCACCCCGGGGCGGTCCGGTTCGGGGGCGCGACGGACGTCGCTCCGGTAGATCCAGGGGTGCCCTGCGGCCCAGCGGGCGGCCCCTCTCGCCGAGACCCGCGCCGGAGCGACGGCGACCGCCGGCGACGCGCTCACAGCTCCACCTGCCGGCCGGGGCCCGTGAAGTGGAGCACGACCCGGACGTCCGGCGCGTCCGACGTCGCCGCGGATCCGGCGAGGATCGCGCGAACGGCATCCCGGTACACCTGCGCCTGGACCTCGTAGCGCCGCGCCGCGGATTCCACCTCGCCCGCCTCGACCCGGTTCGTCTTGAAGTCGACCACCCGTGCCTCGCCCCTGACCGGCGCAGCCCGTCGACGCGGTGCCGGCCGGGGCGGAAGAAACAGGTCGATCCGCCCCTGCCGCCACTCGCGCGGAGCGGCGAAGTGCACGAACGGGAGCTCGCGGTGGTGCTCGCCGCTCATCCACTCCCGCCAGGCATCGCTCTCCAGGACCCGACGCACCTCCTCCTCGAGCCCGCGCCTCTCCCCGCGTCCCGCCCCGTCGCCGGGGAGCCGCGCGCCCTCCTCGTCGAGCCCTCCGATCGCCTCCTCGAGCAGCGCGGAGAGATCCTCCTCTTCGAGCCCGGCCGTCTCGAGCACGCGGTGCACGATCGTCCCGCGGACGTCGCCCGGGAGCCCCGCCCCGGGAACCCCCTCCTCCGGCGAGACGTCCGACGGAGCCTCCCCGGCGGCGCCGGCGAACCTCCAGCCCGGGACGACGCCGTGCACGTATCGGAGGAGCCAGCCCCGCCGGTCGCGCCGCTCCATCGCCAGCTCCGTCGCCGAGCGGAGGACCGGGAGCGGATCCGCCTCGATCGGCGACAGCGCCGGGGACGGCGCGATCTCCTCGATCCCTTCCAGCCATTCGAGCGCCACCGGCGCCGGCTCGAACACGACCTGGACGGGCTCGACGGCGCGCCAGACGGTGAGCGGGATGTCGCCGCCGGCCTCGACCCTGCGCCCCCGGAGGTCGGGTGCGTGGTTCTCCGGGTTGAGGAGGTTGAGCTGGCCGCCTTCGTCGGCCGGAGGATCGTGGAGGCCGAACGCGTCGAGCTGGCGCCCCGTGCCGGTCGCCGGGTCCTCCGCCTCCGCCCGCGACCCGCGAGCCGGGGCGTTTCCGGACCCGGGACGGTCCCGCGCCGCCCCCCCGTCCGCCGGGCGCCGCTCCCCGCCTTCCGGCGGCGGGCCGGCGAGCAATCCCCGCGCGATCCACCCGGCGTGCCCGATCGGCTCGTCCGATGGGGCGGCGACCAGCAGCCGGTGCCGGGGCCGCGTGATCGCCACGTAGAGGAGGCGCGCCTGCTCGGCCGCGTCCTCGAGCAGCCGCTTGCCCTCGGCGCGCTCCGAGCGCGGCCCCCGCTCGTCCTTCTTCGGCATCACGACCGGGCCCAGCTCGCGGTCCGTCCAGGCGTCCCACGCGCCCATCGAGGGCTTCGGCGCGCCCGCCGTGGCGCCGGCGAGCACCACGATCGGCCACTCGAGCCCCTTCGCCTTGTGGATCGTCGTCAGCAGGACGGCGCCCTCGGACGCGTCGGGAAGCTGGGCCGTTCCGAGGTCCGCGTCGGGGTCGTCCGCGGAGAGCTCCCAGGCGCGGAGGAAGTCCGCGAGCGTCAGGGCCCGGAACTCTCCGAGGATCGCCTTCAGCCTCTCCAGGTTCGCCAGCGCCTCGTCCGTCCCGCGCCGCAGCCGCAGGTGCAGGCGGTACGCCGTCCGGTCGAGGATCGTCTCGAGGATCTCCGCAGGCTCCGCCCGTCCGACGAGGCCGTGCGCCTCCTCGAGGGCCTCGAGCCCCCGCCGGAGCGCCCCGCGCTCGGTCGGCTCGATCCACGGGCTCTCCGGGGCGGCAAACGGCCCCACCTCGCCCGACGCGACCGCGTCGAGCCAGCGACGGGCGGCGAGCAGGAGGCTGCCCGCCCGCACGGCGGGATCGAGCCCAATCCTCGCGATCGTCTCGTCCCGCAGCCCCACGAACGGCGACCGCAGGAAGGCGAAGGCCCGCAGGTCGTCGCGCGGGTTGTCGGCCAGTCGCAGCGCCGTGATCGCGTCGATCACCTCCTGGCGCTCCGCGAGTCCGCCGGAGGAGGCGTTGTAGACGGGAATCTCCAGCTCGCGCAGGAACCGCTCGACCTCGCCCAGGGTCTTCCGTCGCACCGCGAGCACCGCCACGTCGGACGGCCTCGCCGGCCGCTCGGTCCCATCCTCGTCCCGGACGCGAGCGCCCGCATCGGGTTTCAGCAGGAAGGCGATGCGCGACGCGACGAGCGCGGCGCCCTTCCGTCCGGCCTCCGTCGCGCCCCCCTCTCGCTCCGTCACGAGCCACTCGACGCCGGCGCCGCTCCAGCGCTTCACCCCGGCCCGCAGCCGGTCGTACCCGACGACGGCGGCGGGATCCACGGCCCCGAGCGCGGCGCCCGCTTCGTCGAACGCCGGCTCGCAGGCGCGGTTGACCAGGTCGACGATCGCCGGGTCGCACCGGAAGTTCCGGGTGAGCCGCAGGGCGACGCCGCGGGCCTCCATCACGGCGCGGGCCTCGTTCCACACCCGGACGTCCGCGTCCCGGAACCCGTAGATGCTCTGCTTCGGGTCACCCACGAGCAGGAGCTGGGTCGACGGGGCGGGATCGACGGGGCGCGCCGGCGGGTCGAACGGATCGACGGAGGACGACCCGGCGTCCGTCTCGAGCCCGGCGATCGCGAACACGATGTCCCGCTGCGCCGTGTCCGTGTCCTGGAACTCGTCGACGACGAGGAGCCGGAACCGTCGCCGCAGCGCGTGGAGGGCCGGCCGATGTTCCGGCCGCGTGAGAAGCCTCCGGACGTCCAGCACCAGGCTGTCGAAGTCGCGGCGGTTCTCCCTCTCCAGCAGGTCCAGCCAGCGCGCGAGCGCCCTGTGGGCGAGCCGGAACGACGTGGCCGTCCGCGCCAGGGCCTTCTCGTCCGCCTCCCCGAGGCCGGTCGTCGCGCCGCCCCCCGCGGCGAGAGCCCGGAGCGCCCCGACGTCGAGGGTCGGTTCCGCGCCCCCGGCGCCGGTCCGCGGCATCCACGCCTCGTACCGCTCCCGGTGCCAGCGGAGGTCCCGCATCGCGCCCCGCACGAGGTCCGTGGTCGAGCCGCCGAACGACCCGAGGCGGTCGAGCGGCTTGTCCCGTACGAGGTCCATCACATCCCGCTCGCCCGCCTCGAGCGCCTCGAGCACGACGTCCCGCACGGTCTCCGAGAGCCGCAGCGAGCTCTCGCGAGCGTCCATCACGCGGAAGGCGGGATCGATGTCGAGTCGCAGCGCGTGCTCGCGGAGCACGTCGCCGCAGAAGCCGTGGATCGTGCCCACGAACGCCCGGTCGATCTCCGCCGCGCCCGCGCCGTCCCTGCCGACCAGCGTCTCGCGGAGCTTCCGCCGCACGTCCTGCGCGGCCTTCTCCGTGAACGTGATCGCGCCGATCCCGTCGAGGTCGCACGGGGCCGGGCAGGGGGGGATCGGACCCTCCTCCGAGTCCTCGACCGCCTGCCCGACGCGCCAGCGGATCTTCGCGACGACCGTGGCCGTCTTGCCGGTCCCCGCGTTCGCCTCGAGCAGCGCGTGGCGCCGCTCCAGGATCGCGGTCCGCTGCTCCCCGGTCCAGCGCTCAGCCACGGTCCGCTCCGCCCGCCGACCGGGACTCCGCTCCGGGCGGAGGCTCCGACCCCGCCTCCGGCCCGGGCGCCGGCTCCTCGAACCGCGAGCCCTCCGCGAGTTTGGCGTCCGACCGGGTCACGTCGCGTCCGGCCTGCCACGGCGCGAGCGGGATCGCCTTCGCCTGAACCGCCTCGAACCGGCCGGCCCGGACACGGGCCGGGATCGAGAGAGCGAAACGGAGTGGCCCTTCCGCGCGGGCCGCCGGGAGCTTCGCCCCTTCCCGCGTCGTTCCCGCGATCGGGCGGTAGGCGCCGTACGCGACGTGCCCGTCCAGCCCGGCGGCCTCCACGGCGCGCAGGTAGAGCGCCGTCTGGAGCACCGAGCCGTCCTTGTAGCCCCCGGCCGCCGGCAGGCTCCTCCACTTGTAGTCGAGCACGCGGAGCTCCCTGCCGGAGCGGCCCGGCGTCGCGTCGACCCGGTCGATCCGGCCCCGCGCGAGCAGGCTCGCCGGCCGTCCCCAGACGTCCTCGCCTCGCAGCCGCAGGGCCTCGGCGGGCGTGTCCCCGAACCCCAGCTCGAGCCGCTCGGGCCACGCGTCGCCCCCGGCGAGCCACGGAAGCTCACGCTCGAGGAACGCGCGGACCTCCTCCCGCACCTGCTCGCGCGTCACGGCCCACAGCGCGGCCTCGCCGAGCCAGACGTCCTCTGCGCTCTCGGCCCGCTCGAACGCCTCCGTCGCCACCTCCTCGAACAGCGCCCGGGCGTCGCTCGCCAGCTCCGCCGGCCGCGCCGTTCCCAGGCGCGTGAAGAACCGCTCGAGAATCCCGTGCGCCAGCGCGCCGCGGCTGCTCGGCGACGTGGACTCCTCCGCCTCCTCCGCCGCCCTCAGCCGCAGGACCCGCTCGAGGAGGAAGTCGAAGGGCCGGCGGCCGTACTGCTCGAGCTGGCTCGCCGACCAGACGTGTCCGTCGTCGAACTTCCAGCGCAGCCAGGCGAGGAGGAACGGATCCCGCAGCTCCCCGTTCCACGGGTGCGGCCGCAGAGAGGCCGGGCGCGGGGCGTCCGGCCCGATCGACCCGTCGAGTCCCCCGGTCCGCAGCTCCTCCGCGTACGCGGCGAGCGTCGCCTGGCGCAGGACGTCCGGCGCGATCGACGCGAACGCGGTCCCGTCCCCGTCGCGCCTGGCGCGGTCGAGCCGCGCCGCCTCCCACTCGAGGCGTTGCGCCGCGCTCAGGGGCCCGCCCGCCTCCTCCGTCCCCCCGGCCGCCGCGCCCGCCGCGACGACGCTCCGTGGCGCGTCGGGCACCCGCATCGTGGGCAGGGCGGGCGTCCCGTCCGCCGACGCCGAGCGCCACGAGACCGTGAGCCACGGCTGCGCCGTCACCGCGTTCCACAGCGCGGCCTCCCTCCGGATCGTGTCCTCCCTCGACCCGACCGGAAGGCCGAGCTCGCGGAGCCGGTCCGCCTCCTCGTCGGAGAAGACGCCGCGGTTCCGGTGCGGCCTCGGAAACACCCCGTCGTTCGCGTGGATGACGAAGGTCCGGCGGAACGGATGGAGCGCGGCCTCGTGCGCCTCCAGGACCTGCACCCCCCGCCGGAGCGGAGTCGTGAGGGCGATCTCGTTCGCCTCGAGCAGGCGTCGGAGGCGATCGTGCCACGCATCGGCGCCGAACCGCTCGTCGCCCGGCCGGATCTCCCGCCACTCCCGGAGCAGCACCCGGAGCGCTTCCGTCCCCCGCTGGTCGAGCCGCACGATGTCCCAGCGGTCGCCCGCCGGCCGCGAGAGGCGGGCCCGGAAGTCGAACCGACGTCCCTCCAGGATCGCCAGCGTGAGGTCGACCCAGTCCACCTCCCGCCGCTCGTCCGAGAGATCCGCCACGTTCGCGGCGAACGCAGCGAATCGGGGGCCGTCCTCCGCGAGCCGGTCGGCGTAGACGCCCTCCGCGGCGAGAGCCCCCGCGCGCGTCTCCTCCGCCGCCGCCTCGCTCAGCCGCCGCCAGGCGTCCCGCCACACGTCGAGGCCCCGGATCCGACGCTGCCGGGCGAGCACGTCGAGAGGCCGCAGGTCGACGTCGACGTCGAAGTAGGGGCTCGCGAGAACGGGACGGAGGCCGGACCACGTCCAGCCGTCGGCCGCCGCCCGGAACAGGGAGAGCACCGCTCGAAGCGCCGCCACGTCCGCCAGCGCGGTCCGGACCCGGGCCGTGGCGGGGACCCCTACGGCCTCGAGCGCGACCAGGATCCGTCGCGTGTCCTCCGCTCCGGATCGGGCGACCACGGCGATTTCGTGCGGCTCGGCCTCCGCCGCGAGCAGGATCGCCTTGACCTGCGATGCGACCCAGCGGCCCTCGCCGAGGGCGTCGGGGGCCCGCACGACCCGCGTCCCGCCCCGGGGCTCCGTCGGGGACGGGACGGACTCCGAGGAGGCCCCGGGAAGCGCGTCCCACTCCGACTTGCCTTCCTCGCGCGGCAGGTAGACGATCGCCTCGACCTCCTCCTGCGCCGCGAGCGCCTCGAACAACCGGCGTCGCCCCCGGAGCGAGGTGAGCCCGTACACGTGCAGCCGCGAGGCCCCGCCGATTGCCGCCGGCAGCCCGCCGGCCTGCACCGCGTCCGCGACCATCGCGTGGATCGACCGCGGGTCGTACCTGTCGCGGCGCGCGAGCTCGCCGAGGAACTCCTCGTAGCTGTCGGCGACCCACGCGTTGCGGCGGAGCGCGAACTCGTCGCCGCCCAGGGCCTCGAGCGCGGCACGGAGCCGCTCGGGATCGACCCCCTCCGGGAGGAGCTCGCTGAACAGCGCGTCGAGCACGTGCGACCTCGCGGGCCCGCGGTCCGGCCGCTCGCGCCCGAGCCCTGCGCGGCGGTAGCTCCGCGACGCGATCCGGGCGACGAGCAGCCGCCCGGTCAGGTGTCCGACCGGCCGGTCGCGGATGCCGAACCGGTCGTGGAGCTCCGACAGGAAGGCGACGGGCGGACCGAGCCAACCCGGGATACCCCGGTCGGCCGCCGCCTCGAACAGGGCGTCGCGCTGGAGCCTGTGCGCGACCCAGAGGTGCGACGGGAATCCGCCCGGGCCCGGCACTCCCTCGATCTCGTCGAGGAAGCGGTCCCGGCAGGCGGCCCAGAGCGCCTCGTTCGATCCCGATCGCACGGTCCGGAGTGGCATGGCCGAAGTATAGGCCCGGGCTCCGACGGGGAAAGGGCGGGACTCCGGCAGGATCGACGCGTCGCCGGCCCGCTCCCGGCCGGGGCTGTCGTCCGGGAAATCCTTCCGCAGGTTGCAGGCGTTGCTTCCGACCCGCCGGGCCTCCGGGACGGCGCGGCCCGTCCGGAGCGGGGGCGACGCGACGGCTGCGCGCCCCGAACGCGAGTCGAATCAAGCAGTTGCGCCGGACGATTCCGTCGCGTCCGCGCGAGCCGATGTGACGGCGCGGGCGGGCGCGCTTCTTGCTCGATTCATGGCGCTCACGTGCGCGGGTCGGCGACGCCCGCGGAGCCGCGCCGCCGACGCCCGCGCCCGTTCGGAGGAGCCCGCCGGGCCCTCCCCGGGGGACGGGCTCCGCAGTCCAAAGGGAGATGATTCCGATGCGAAGGAACCTGTTTCTGGCGCTGGCCTTCCTGTTTCTCGCGACCGGCGCGGCCCGGGCGCAGATGTACGACCAGGCCTGGGGCGTGAAGATCGGCGTCTCGGTTGCCGACCTGAACGTGAGCGACGCGGGCGACGCCGTGTCGCCGGACAACCAGACCGGCCTCGTCGCGGGGGCCTTCGTCCACAAATACTGGGGCATCCTCGGAGCGCAGCTCGAGCTGAACTACATCGAGAAGGGAGCCAAGTTCGACTCCGGGATCGAGACCTCCTCGACGGAGATCACGTACCTCGAGCCCGCCGCGCTCCTCAAGGCCGGCCTGCCGGTCGGGATCGCGCGGGTCGGCGCCTTCGGCGGCGTCGGGTTCGACTTCCGGCTCTCCTGCGACACCGACGGCGAGGACTGCGGCGACGACGTGAAGAGCACCGACTTCACCGGCATCGTCGGCGTCGATGTGGGCGTGTACGTCGGCCCGATCTCGGTGTGGGGCGACGCGCGCTACAACGTCGGCCTCGGCGACATCAACGAGGCCACGGACGTGGTGGGGGATCTCAAGAACCGCGCCTGGACCTTCCAGGCCGGGATCGGCTTCCCGTTCGGCGGCTGACCGCCGGCTCGAGCGGACGGCAGACGCCCGCGGGTCGAGAGGCCCGCGGGCGTCTTTCATCCCGGCTCCCTCGGGTCCTCCGCCGCCCTCCGGTTCCCTTGCCCGGACGCACTCTCCGGTACGAGACTGAGGTGGCGCGGGCCGGGGCCGCGCTCCGTTCGCTCACGAGCTTCAAAGGCTGGCGATGACGGGTTTTCGCAGGGTCGTCCACGAGATTCACAGGCGCTCCCTCTGGCAGGTGATGGGGGTATACCTCGCCGCCTCGTGGGTCGCGCTCCAGGTGGTCCACCAGATCGCCGAGAGCCTCGCCCTGCCCCCTTGGGTGGACCCCTTCACCGTCATCCTTCTCGTGCTCGGGTTCCCGATCGTGCTCGCCACGGCGTTCGTGCAGGAGGGCGTCGGCGGGCCCGTGTCCGGCGGCTCCGACGCGCGCGACGACTCCGACGCGCCCGGGCCCGCCGCCAGGGCCCCCTCGCGCCCCGCCGTCGGGCCGCCGCCGGGCGGGACCGCTCCGGAGCGCGCCGGTTCGGCCCCGCGGTGGCTGTTCACCTGGCGGAACGCGCTCGTCGGCGGCGCCCTGGCGTTCTTGCTTCTCGCCGCGGCGACCTGGGGCTTCATGACGATGCGCAGCCGCGGGATCGGGCCCGTCGGCTCGCTGGTCGCGAAGGGCTTGCTCGACGAGCGCTCGCCGCTTCTCCTCGCCGACATCGACGCCGCGGACCTCGGCCTGGCGAACGCCGCCACGGAGGCGCTCCGGGTGGACCTCTCCCAGAGCCGGATCGTCCGTCTCGTCGAGCCGGCGAGGGTGACGGAGGCCCTCCGGCGGATGGAGCGGCCGGCGGACGCCCGGCTCGACGAGGCGCTCGCGCTCGAGCTCGCCGTGCGGGAGGGGATCCCCGCCGTGGTCGCCGGCGACCTCGATGCGGTGGGCCGCGGGTTCTCGCTCACGGCGCGCATCCTGAGGCCGGCGGACGGGGCCGTCCTCGCCTCCGCGCGGGCGGCGGCGAGGGACTCGACTCAGGTGCTCGAGGCGATCGACGCCCTGTCGCGCCAGCTCCGGGAGCGGGTGGGGGAGTCGTACGGCTCGCTCCGGTCCGACCCGCCGCTCGAGAGCGTGACCACGTCCTCGCTCGCGGCGCTGCGGAAGTACACGGAGGCGGTGCGGCTCGGCCGCGAGGGAGGGAGCGAGGAGGCGAGCATCGCCCTCCTCGAGGAGGCCGTCGCGCTCGACACCACCTTCGCGTCCGCGTGGCGCACGCTCGCGATCGCCCTCGGCAACCGCTTCCAGGAACCGAGCCGCCAGATCGACGCGCTTGAGAAGGCCTACCGGCACCGGAACCGGCTCACGGAGCGGGAGCGCTACTTCGTGGAGGCGACGTACTACCGGACCGTGACCGACGAGCAGGATCGCGCGATCCAGGCCTTCGAGGCCATGCTCCGCCTCGATCCGACCGACCTCCCCGCGATCAACAACATCGGCGTCATCCACTACTGGCGCGGGGAGCACGAGAAGGCCCTCGCGTACTACCGTCACGCCGCCGCGATCGACACGACGCGGGCGCTGCCCGCGGCGAACGTCGCCGTGACGCTCGCGAACATCGGCGACTACGGGGGCGCGGACAGCGCGTTCGAAGCGACCGCGCGCCGTCCCGGATTCGAGCGGTTCCGCTGGTGGTCCGCGGTGTTTCCCTCGTCGAGGGGCGATTACGCCGAGGCGACCCGACGCCTGCTCGCGCTCGAGCAGGCGGGGCAGTCCGGCCCCGCCGAAGTCGAGTGGATCGGGTCGGCGCTCGCCGCGCTCGAGGCGCTCCACGGCCGTCTCGCCTCGGCCGAGCCGCACTGGCGGGCCTCGGAGGAGGCCGCGCGGGGCGTTTCGGACGACCACTTCCTCCAACGCCGGGTGGAGCGGGCGATGATCCACTTGGTCGCGGCCGGCGACCGGGATCGCGCCCTCGCGCTGGTCGAGGGGGCGCTGGCCGAGGCTCCGCTCGACAGCCTCCCGTCTGCGGACTGGCCGGACAGGATCGTCGCGTTCTTCGCGAACGCGGGAGATCCCGACCGCGCGGTGGCGCTGCTCGACGAGCGGATCCGGCGTACCGACCCGCGCCTCCGACCGGTCGAGGAGCGCCGCCGTCACTCGGATCGCGGCACGATCGCGCTCGCGCGCGGCGAGCCCGCCCTCGCGCTCGAGGAGTTCCGCCGGCAGCCGCCCGGAGACTGCCGGCCCTGCGCGGCGCTCGGACCGGCGCGCGCGTTCGACGCGATGGGCGTGGCCGACTCCGCGATCGCCCACTACGAGGAGTATCTCGCGCGGTCGTTCAACTGGCGCATCTTTCCCGATGCGGCGTGGCGCGCGCACGTCCTCGAGCGGCTGGGCGCCCTGTACGACGAGCGGGGCGACCTCGAGCAGGCGGCCGGCTGGTACGCTCAGCTCGTCGAGCTGTGGGCGGACGCCGACCCGGCGCTCCAGCCGCGGGTCCGGGCGGCCCGGGAGCGGCTCGAGGCGATCTACGCGGAACGGGGCTGAGCCGGACGGCGCGGCCCCGCCGGGGCCTCACCCCGGCATGGACACCCGCCGAGGGAAAGCTCCGGATCAGGTCAGGCGGCGGGCGGTTTCGCGCACCGTGTCCCGCAGGGGCGTGGGCTCGAGCAGCTCCGCGTCGGGACCGTACGCGAGCACGTGCCGGACCACCCAGCCCGGGTCCGCGGTCGGGTACGCCACCGCCACGGCGCCTCCCTCGAGCGGCTCGCAGGGCCCGCGTTCCCGCACCCAGGGAGCGATCCGCGCGGAGTAGCGGACCCGGGCCGTGACCTCCACGTCCGAGCGGAATACGTGGCCGTCCCGCACGTATTCGGCGGGGTCGAATGCCTCGGGCGCCTCGAACCGCTCCGAGGTGACGGCCGCCTCGAGGACGCGGTCGACGCGGAACACCCGGACCTCCGCGCGCGCGCCGCACCACCCGATCGCGTACCACCTCCCGGACGCGTAAACGATCGCGTACGGATCCAGGGTCCGCTCCGAGGGCCCGGTCCCATCCGCCGAGAGGTAGCGGATCCGGCATCGGAGGCGGCGGCTGGTCGCGTCCTCGAGCAAGCCCCGGAGGCCGAGCGCGTCGCCGGCGTGCTCGTCGACGCTGAACCGGTCCAGCTCCTCTCCCGAGGTGCCCGTCGCCGTTTCCTCCTCGAGCCGGCGGGCGAGGCCGAGGAGCCGCGGCCGCTCCTCGGACCGACGACCGGAGGCGAGGGCCCGGAGCCCGAGCGAGAGCGCGAGTGCCTCGCGCGGCGTCAGCCGCGGAGGACGGTCGAACTTCCCCCCGCTCCAGACGTGAACGCGGTCGCCCACGAAGTCGATCTGGATCTCGTCGGCGCCGCCCGGAGGATGATACCAGTCCCGGTCGGAGACGGACGTGAGGTCCTTCCGCACGGTGTCGACGCCGACCCCGAGCTCCGCGGCCGCGTCGGCCAGCGCGATGCCCCCGTCGCGAGCCGCCAGCGGGAGCAGGAGCAGGATGCGCTCCAGCTGGTCCCGCGCCCTCGCGGACTCAGCCATGGGCCGCGTCCCCCTCGTAGATGGCGACCACGTCGCGGGCGAGGTCCCGGAGGCCGTCCACGAGATGGCGCGGCGCCTCGATCCGCGCCTCTCCCTCGAGGCTCAGGACCCAACGGAGGAAGGGCTGGACCTGCGTGACCCGGAACCTGCGGACCTGCGCGCCGTCCCCCGCGCGGCTGTGGAGGTCGCCGAGCTGGTTCCGCTCCGCCCAGAGGGCGAGTGGAAAGGCGAACCGGACCCGCGCCTCGAGCGCCTCGTCGTCCGGAGAACCGAGCTCCCACGCCTCGCGTCCCCGGAAGTTGTCGAGCGTGAAGTCCTCCGGGATCTCGAAGTCACGGGACTTCTTCGAGGAGCCGACCGCGACGGGCTGCTCCATCCGGGCGACGCGGAACAGGCGGACGTCGTTCCGCAGGGCGTCCTGGCCCACGAGGTACCAGTTGCCGTGCTGGAACATCAGGCCGTAAGGAGCGACGTCCCTCTCGGTCGTCTCTCCACGGTGGATCCCGTGATACCGGAACCGGACGCGCTTCCGCCCGAGAAGGGCCTCCGAAAGCGCCTCCACCCGACCGCGGACCTCGGCCGCCTCCGCCCGCTCGGCGAACAGCACGGGCGCGGCGCTCTCCGGAAGCGGCGCGGCGGCGAGGTCGAACGACAGCTTCCGGAGCGCCGACCCCGCTTCGCTGCGCAGCGGGAAGGACGGGAGATCGTGCACGTGGCGGAGCGCCTCACGCGCCGCGACCGCCTCCTCGGAGACCAGCTCCACCATCCCGAACTTCGCGCGCTTCAGGGCCGGCGGCGGCGGCGTCCCGGCTCCCACCACGCGCAGGTAGGGGAGGTAGAAGTCCCTGGTGCGCAGCCTGTACGCCTCGGCGACCTCGGCCGGCGCGTCGTATCCGGGGACGGGAACCGTCTCGAGCGGGATCCCGAGGTCGCGGAGCTCGTCCTTGTCCCGCTCGAACATGCGCCGCACGGACGCCCGGGCCGTGTCGTCGCCCTCGGCCCACTTCTCCGCGTAGGCCGGCACCGCCTCGAGCACCTCGTCAACGGTCACCGGCTGCCGTCGTCCCACCAGGTAGGCGATCAGGTCCAGCAGGCGCTGCGTCTTGTCGATCCTCTCGGCCATCGTCCCCGCTCCCCGCTCAGGCCCGTGCACGGAGCTTGGCCCGCACGATGCGGACGAGCAAGCCCTCGCAGCCGATGCCGAGCAGGTTCTGCCGCCAGCGCCCGATCTCCTCGCGACGCACGGTGCGGCTGTGGGCCGCCGGGTTCCGGAGCTCGAGCACCGGCTCGAGCTCGTGCGGCAGCACGCCCTCGATCCAGCTCCAGTCGTGGGGCAGCCCCGTCCGGAGGGCGCTCTTCACGACCTCCTCCCGCTCGAGGAGGTGTCGCATCGTGCCGAGCCCCTGGTGCGGGACGCGCTCGCCGAGGTCGAGCAGCCGCGTCCCCGCGTACACCTCGCGGCGTTCGGCGGGCGCTCGGCCCAGCACCCGCCGCAGGACCGGGAACAGGAGCCCGTTCAGCTCCGTCTCGATCGCCTTCGCGTACTCGAGGGCGGCGCCCGAGAAGTCGAAGCCCGGGTCGTCCCTGCGGGCCCGGAAGATCGCCTCTCCCGTGGTCAGGAAGGTGCGCGACGAGGGCTCGAGCGCCTCCCAGATGTCGGGGCCGAGCAGGTTGTCCCGCAGCTCGGCCGACAGGCGCTCCGTCTCGCCCCGCAGTTCGGCGTCCCGCTCCGCCCACCGGCGGCCCTCCGTGAGCGCCTGCACGTCCTCGAACCAGGTCGTCCCGTCCTCGCGGATCACGATGAGTGGAAGGTCGACGATCCCCCCGTACAGGGAGACCGGGCGCTCGTGGTAGCGGATGTTCCTGAGCTTCTTCAGCTCCTCGATGGTCGCGGGCGGGTCCTTCGCGACCAGGCGGCGGATGTCCCACAGGCGAAACCAGAAGTCCGCCTCGTGTCCCTCGTAGTAGGCGGGCATGTGGTCCCGCTCGTCCGGCCAGTCGCGGGGCACGGAGTCGCCCGTCACCTCGATGAGGTGCGCCACGTAGAGCGATCCGTAGTCGGTGAGGTAGAGATGGGTCTCGACGCCGGAGTCGATCTGATCCTGGAGGGCCAGCACGTCCGTTCGGTGCGGGATCGGCTCCTGACGGTTCGGGGAGCGGAGCTTGGCCCACCAGACGTAGACGTCCTCGTCCTCCGCCCGCTCCTCCCGGCGGGCCGCCGCCCAGCGGAGCAGGACCTCCAGGTGCCGGTCCATCGCGTCGTCGGCGTAGGAGGGGTTCCAGACGCTGAGGAGGTGAAGCGGGGCGGTTCTGGCTTCGTCCATGGCTCTCGTCGCGGACTCGGGTGCTCACGCGGGGTCGCGGACCGGCGCCCCGAAGATTCCCCGTAAGGGTAGCCCGGAGGTCTGACAGCCGAAAGGCGAGGCAGGCTAGTCGAGGCCCGCCTGCTCGAAGGTGTCGCAGGCCTCGACGCTACCCGTCCGGAATCCGACCCCGAGCCACTGCGCGCGTTGCTCGGAGGTCCCGTGGGTGAACGAGTCGGGGCTGATCCTCCCCCTTCCCGACTCGCGCATCAGTCGGTCGTCCCCGATCGCCGCGGCGGTGCGGAGTCCCTCCTCGAGGTCTCCCGGCTCGAGCAGCGGCACCCCGCGTTCCCGCTGCTCCCGCGCGTTGGCGTGGTGGGCCCAGACGCCCGCGTAACAGTCGGCCTGCAGCTCCAGCAGGACCGAGAGGGCGTTCGCGTCCGACTGGCTCCTCGCGGCCCGCTGCGCGCGCTGCACCGCCGCCGAGGTGCCGAGCAGGTTCTGCACGTGGTGGCCCACCTCGTGGGCGAGCACGTAGGCCTGCGCGAAGTCCCCGGATCCTCCCATTCGCGCGAGCTCCTCGAAGAAGCCCACGTCGAGGTAGACCTTCGAGTCGGGCGGACAGTAGAAAGGGCCCGTCGCCGCCGAGTTGAAGCCGCAGGCGGAGTTCACGACGTCCGTGTAGAGCACCAGCGTCGCCGGCTGGTAGGTCAGGCCTTCCCGGGCGAAGATCTCGGACCACGTGTCCTCCGTGTAGGCGAGCACGGCGGACATCATCTCGGCGGTCTCGTTCTCCGCCGCTGTCGGGGCGCGCGTCTCGACGGCGCCGCCTCCGAGAAGCGACTGCCCGACCCACATGATCACGTAGAGGGGGTCGCCCCCGAGCAGGAGGCCCAGCGCACCGAGCGCCACCGCCGTTCCTCCACCGACCGCGCCCGCCCGCCGAACCGTCGAGCCCCGCCGGTCCTCGACGTTGCTGCTCCTCCGTCCCTGCTTCCAGCGCATCCAAGCCTCCTTCCGATCGGTCGAAGATCCCCCGCGCCGCCCGCCCGACCCTGACCTCCCGGGTATCCCGAAACCAACATAGCCACGTCCGGCGACCGATCCAGAGGCGCCGGTCTCGCTCGCGCCGCTCCGCGTCGGGACGGACGTCGCGTGAGCCGCCGGCTCGGGGTAGCTTCGTGCGGATCCGGTCGCGGCCGCCCGGGCGTCGGGCGGTCGAGCGATCCGGCACGGAGGAGCCAGACGAGAATGTGCGGCATTCGAAACGCGATCGGACTCGGCCTCGCCCTGCTCGCGGCGGCCGCCTGCGGCGACGATCCCGCGGGGCCCGAGGAGTCGAGGGAGTACCTCGCCGCGGAGCTCTTCGCGGGACCGGCGAACGCCCTGAGCGCGGAGGTGGTCGTGCGGGCCGTCGGATGGGACTCGGTCGCCCTCCGCTACTGGACGGACGGAGAGTCCGCGCGGACCACGCCCTCCCGCCGCTTCGGCTCGGACAGCGCGGCCGCGGTCCCGCTCCTCGGCCTGCTGCCCGAGAGTCGGTACGAGGTCGAGGTCCGCCTGCTCGGTCCGGGTGCCACGCCCGTCGACACGCTCGAGTTCGAGTCGGGAGCACTCCCTGCCTGGGTGCCGTCGGCGGTCCCCGTCGGCGATGACACGACGGCCGGGCTCCTGATCCTGTCGATCCCCGAAGGGCCCGTCATCGTGGACAATCTCGGAAGGGTCGTCTGGTATCGAGAGGACTCGGATCCCGTGCTGGTGAACTTCCAGGCCCACCCGAGCGGCGAGTACACGATCTTCGGGAGCGAGGACGCGACGCGGTTCTACCGCGTGCTCGATGACCTCGGCCGCGAGGTCCGCGCCGTTGCCTGCGTGGGCTACGTGACCCGGTTCCACGAGGTCCGACTGCTCGCCGACAGCTCCGCGCTTCTCCTCTGCGACGACACCCGTCCGGCGGACCTGAGTCCGTGGGGCGGCTCGCCGGCCGGGTCCGTGACCTGGACCGTGATCCAGCTCGTTCGGCCCGACGGGTCCGTCGACTGGGAGTGGCACTCGGCCGATCACTTCGAGATCGGGGACATGCCCCTCGAGGACCTGTCCGGCGTCACGTCCCTGAATCTCACCCACGGCAACGCGCTCGAGGTGGACGCCGACGGGAACCTGCTCGCCTCGTTCCGCGAGCTGCACGAGATCACGAAGATCGACGTCGGGACCGGCGAGGTCGTGTGGCGCTGGGGCGGCCGTCGGAACGGGCTCACCTTCCTCGACGACCCGAAGGGAAGCTTCGAGCGGCAGCACGGGCTGCGGCTGGCAGAGCCCGGGGTGGTCCAGTTCCTCGACAACTCGTCCACTCCGCCGAGCCGGCTGGTCCGGTACCGGATCGACGAGACCGCGCTCACGGCCCGGCTCCTGTGGGCCTACGTCGACGGCCCGACCGTGCACACGCTCGTGGGCGGGAGCACGCAGGTCCTGGAGGACGGCGGCGGTCTCGTTTCGTTCGGTCGGGCCGGCCGGGTCGTCGAAGTCGGGCCGGAGGGCGGGAGGCGGTGGGAGCTGACGGGCATCGAGGGCGCGTACGTCTTCCGCGCGGAGCGGATCCCTTCCCTTTACGCCGCGGAGCGGACGACGGCGCCGTGATCGAGCGCGCCGTCCCCGTCGACCTCGTCCGCGCCGTGCTCGAGGGTTACGCGCTGCCGTGGAACGGGGTACACGGGCTCCCGCACTGGGCCCGGGTCCTCGAGACGGGTCTCCGTCTCGCGGCGGAGACGGGCGCCGACCCCGAGATCGTCGCCCTGTTCGCGGTCTTCCACGACAGCTGCCGGACCAGCGAGGGATGGGACCACGGGCACGGCCGGCGCGGAGCGGAGCGCGCCGCATCGCTTCGCGGGCGGGCGTTCGCGCTCGACGCGGACCGCTTCGAGCTCCTCTACTACGCCTGCGCGCACCACACCGACGGCGGCACCGATGGGGACGTCACGGTCCGCACCTGCTGGGACGCCGATCGCCTCGACCTCGGCCGGGTCGGGATCACCCCGCACCCGCGCTATCTCTGCACCGAGCCGGCGAGGCGGACCGAGATGATCGTCTGGGCCGAGGAGCGCAGCCGGCGCGGGCACGTGCACGAGGTCGTGACCGGGATCTGGCTGCCGGCGGCGGGGCTCGCGCCCTGACGCCGTCGTGCCTGCCTTCGTATACTCCGGACCGGGGGCCGCCGGTGCGCGGCGGTCGGACCGCAGCGCGGGAGCGTGACGCCTTGAACGGAGCGGGGATCGAGTCGATGCGGGCCGCGGAGCTCGAGCCGGTCGACGCGATCCGGGCCCGCTTCCCCGCCCTGGCTCGCCGGTCGGGAACGTCGCGAGTCGCCTATTTCGACGCGCCTGGCGGGACACAGGTTCCGCGGAGCGTCGCGGACGCGGTCTCGGACTACCTGCTCCACCACAACGCGAACACGCACTGGCGCTTCGCCACGAGCCTCGAGACGGACGGGGTCCTCGACTCCGCGCGCGGCGCGATGGCCGACTTCCTGGGCGGCGCGCCCGACGAGATCGTGTTCGGCGCGAACATGACGACGCTCACGTTTCACTTCGCCCGGGCCCTCGGTCGCCGTCTGGAGCCCGGATCGGAGCTGGTCGTCACGGAGCTCGACCACCACGCGAACATCGACCCGTGGCGGGACGTGGCGACGGAGCGGGGGCTGGTCGTCCGCAGCGTGCCGTTCCGCGCCGCGGACGGGACGCTGGACTGGGAGGCGTTCGAGGCCGCAGTGACGGAGCGGACCGCGCTGATCGCTCTGGGGTGCGCCTCCAACGCGCTGGGAACGGTGAACGACGTGCCGCGGGCCGCCCGCCTCGCCCGCCGCGTCGGGGCCCTGCTGTTCGTCGACGCGGTCCACTCCGCCTCCCACCTTCCGACCGACGCGGCGGCGCTCGACTGCGACGCCCTCGCCTGCTCCGCCTACAAGTTCTACGGTCCGCACGTGGGCATCCTGTGGGCGCGCCGCTCGCTCATCGAGTCGCTCGACGCGTCGAGACTCCGGCCGGCGAGCGACGCGGCCCCGGGACGCCTCGAGACCGGCACGCTCGACCACGAGGGGATCGCCGGGGTGGGCGCGACCGTCGAGTTTCTCGCTTCGCTCGCGCCGGAACGCGGCGAGAAGCGTCGCGCGCGACTGCGGCGCGCGATGGAGGGCCTTCACGAGCGCGGCGATGCGCTCGTGCGGCGACTCTGGGACGGCCTGGCAGGGATCGACGGCGTCCGCCTGTACGGCCCCGCGCCGGGGGCCTCCCCGCGGACACCGACGGTCTCGTTCACGGTCGGCGGCCTTGCCGCCTCGGAGGTGAGCCGGCGGCTCGCCGGTGACCACGCCGCGTTCTGCTCGTGGGGCGACTTCTACGCGTCGACGGTGGCGACGCGCCTCGACGTCTCCGAGCGCGGTCTCGTCCGCGCGGGGTGCGCCTGCTACACGACGGGCGAAGAGATCGACCGGCTGGTGGGCGGAGTCGCGGCCATCGCGCGGGCCGGCTGAGCCGCGCCGCGGACGGAGGAGCGGATGAGCGGAGCGCCCCCGCGCAGCGGGAACGGGTCCTTCGAGGCGCTGGTGCTCCACCTCACCGGTCCCTTCAGGGGCGCTCGCCAGCACCTGTTCTCGGACGAGATCAGCCTGGGCACGGCGGCGGACGGCGACGTCCGGTTTCCCGCGGAGCTCGTCCCCGCCGTCGCGCCGTGCCACGCGTCCCTGACGCGGAGCGCGGACGGACGTTTCCTGCTGCGCGTTCCAGACGGGGAGACCGTCTACGTGAACGGCGAGTCCGTCGAGGAGCGCGCGCTGGCGTCGGGGGACGTGATCGCCCTCGGCGAGAGCGGCCCGATGCTCCGCTTCCTGCTGCTGCGCGACGCCCCCCGGGTCCACAAGAGCATCGGAGAGGCGTTCGCCGACACCATCGACTGCGCGCGACACGGGAGCGCAAGCGCGATCGGCCGCGCCTGGCTCGTTCTGCGGACCCTCCCTCGCCAGCTACTCACGCGTACGTCCCCTTTCGTCCGCCTGCTGACGGGCGTCCTCGTCCTGACCCTCCTGACGTCCGTGGGTGTGCTCGTCGCGCTCAGCATCCGCCTGGAGCGTCGCATCACGGAGGAGGGAAAGCGGGTGCGCGCCGTCGAGGAGCTGATGCGGAACCGGACCGACAGCCTCACGGACCCGGCGATCCGGGCCTGGTTCCAGGAGGTGGCCGCGGCCCTCTCCGAGCGGGTCGAGGCGCTCGAGGCGATGAGCGACGCCGGGCGTCGGGTCGTGCGCGCGTCCGAGCCGGCCGTCGTGTTCCTGCAGGGCGCCTATGGATGGACCGCTCCGGACGGGCGCGTCCTCAGACTCGTCGTGGGGCCGGACGGAGGGCCTCTGCCCGGAGCCGACGGCCGCGCGCGCACGACGCTCGAGGGAGAGGGACCCCCGTTCGCGTCGCAGTTCACGGGCAGCGGCTTCCTCGTGCGGGACGATGGCCTCATCGTCACGAACCGGCACGTCGCCGTGCCGTGGGGCGTGGAGCCCGCGGCGGCCCCGATGCTCAAGCAGGGATTCCGTCCCGAGCTCCGACTCCTCGTCTACGCTCCGGGAATCCGCGAGTCGTTCGAGGCCACGTTCGTCGCCTCCAGCGAGACCGCGGACCTCGCGCTCCTCCGCGCCCCCGGGTTTGGCGGACGGGCGGATCCTCTCCAGCTCGGGGCGAGCTCGCCCGGACCCGGCGACGAGATCCTCGTGCTGGGCTACCCGGCCGGGATCAACGCGCTCCTCGCCAGGTCCGGGGCTCTCTTCCTCGACTCGCTGCGGGTGACGCGCCCCGACTTCTGGAAAGTCGTGGAGGAGCTCTCCGAGGCGGATCTGATCCGGCCGCTCGCCACGCGTGGGATCGTCGGGCAGAGGACGCGGGCGAGCGTCGTCTACGACGCGGAGACCGCGCGGGGCGGCAGCGGCGGTCCGGTCCTGTCGCTCGAGGGCGAGGTCGTCGCCGTCACGTTCGCGGTGATGGAGGAGTTCGGCGGGTCCAACCTCGGTGTGCCCGTCGAGGAGGTCCGGGCGCTCGTGGCGGAAGCGCCGGACTCGCCCGAGCCGGACCCGGAGCTTCCTCCGGACGCCGCGGAGCTCCCGCCGGGTCCGATCTGACCGCCGGGTCCGATCTGACCGCCGGGTCGGCGATCGCCGCTCGCGGTACCGGCGACGCCGCCGCGCCCGACGAGGGGATCCCGGCCCCGCCCGGGCTCGTCCCTCAGTCGTCGATCTCGATCGTGATCCGCGCCGTGTCGGCGAGCGCCCCGTCGTCGGCGATGAACGAGATCCTGTGCTCTCCCTCGCTCAGGTCTCTGGTGTTCACGGCGGTGCCCGAGCCGAACTGTCCGTCCCGGTCCGAGAGCCACCGGAGGTCGAGCGCGTCGCCGTCGGGGTCCGACGCCTCGCCGCGGAACCGGACCTGCTCGTTCTCGTCGAATTTCTCGCCGTCCGCGGGCTGCAGGATCGTCGCCGTCGGCGGCTGGTTCGCCGCCGTCACCGTCACCGACTTCGTCACCTGCCCCGTCGCCCCGTCGTCATCCGTCACCACGAGCCGCACGCTGTACGTGCCCGCCGCCCCGTACGCCTTCGACGGGTTCCGCGCGGTCGACGACGTCCCGTCCCCGAACGTCCAGCTCCACCCCTGCACCGTCCCGTCCGCGTCCGTCGAGGTGTCCGTGAACTGGCACGTCAGGTTCGTGCAGCTGAACGTGAAGTTCGCCGTCGG
>JAWOIN010000059.1:0-10902 GCA_046484665.1 Gemmatimonadota bacterium | reverse complement strand
ACAACTCTCCGGCAGTCCCGCCTCCACGCAGAGCGATATCTATGCCCCCAACCGAGCGGCCGCAGCTCGGTTGGCTCCGGCGCCGGGCCGAGCAGCTCCTCCAGCGGCGTGCGCAGTGCGTCCGGCTCGAAGTCCGGCTCCGTGACCTCCGGCGGCGCGATCAGGACGAAGGCGCCCGCGAGGCGATCACGCGCCGCCTCGATCTCGGCGATCATCGCATCCGGCTCCGCCGCCGCGATCGCCACCACCGGGCCACGCACGGTGCCGTCCGTGCTGCCGGTCCACGCCGAGGCGCGCGCGTTCAGCGGCTGCGCGTAAGGCGTCAGGATCCGGCCCGCGTACGACACCTCCTCCCAGCCGCGGCCGAACTCGCCCCACGGCTCGACCGTGACGCTGGCGAGCCCCCACTCGCGGAACACCCCGGCCGTCCACTCGTTCGCCCGGTTCATCCCCGGGGAGCCGGTGAGGCGCGGGCCGATCACGTCCGTCAGGTGGTGGGCGAGCGGCTCCATCTGCGACCGCTCCAGTCCCTCGGCGCGGATCGCCGCGATCGCGTCGAGGTCCACCCTCTCGCTCGCGATCTGCGCGGTCGCGGCGGAGGCGAACGTGAGGACGAGCGCCGCGGCGGCCGCGGCGCGCAGGAATCCTTTCCCGTGCATCGGCACTTCCCCTTCTGGCGCGCGAGCGGGCCCGCGGCACCGTGCCGCGCGACCACGCGCCGCGCTTGTCATCGGAGCAGCATGATCCGCCCGGATCGCGTCTCCCCGTTCCAGCGCATCACGAAGTGATAGACTCCGGCGGCGGCCGGCCCTCCGTCCTCCAGCCTTCCGTCCCAGTTGAACACCGGACGCGACCCGGCCGTTGAGATCGGCTCGCCGCGCCGGTAGAGACGGCGGCCGGCCAGATCGTAGATCTCCAGCGTCAGCCGAGAGCCAGCGGCGACCTCCGACTCCGGGATCTCGTACGGGAAGGTGATCGCCCCCTCGCCGACCCGGAGCGGGTTCGGGAACGGCGCCTCCACCCGGAACGTCTCGCCTCCGCCGTCGGGAGGCTCGACGGGCTCCGCGCGCAGCTCCTGCAGCCGGACGGCGGCGCTCTCCTCGTCGGAGGCCGCGAGGAGCCAGAACCGGACGACCGTCTCCTCCCCGTTCGCCAGGGTGAACGGCCCGAGCGCGAGCAGCGCGGCCCGGTCCGTGGCCGTCGCCGCGCCCGGAAGCCCGGCACCGCTGCCGCCCCGGACGAGCGCGAGCTTCACATCCTCCGAGAGCGACTCCCACAGCACGCCGCTCTCGGGCTCGTAGCTCCCGCCCACGCCCGGCGTGCCGAGGGGAACCTCCGCTCCGACCGCCGCCGCGACGTCCTCGCCCGCGAGGACCGCGATCGGTCCCCCTTCCGCCGGCTCCGCGACCACGGCCCGGAGCGACGGGGCCCAGCGGAGCGACTCGCCGCCCGGAAGGTCCCAGTCCGCCAGCAGCGCCGCCCGCAGGTCCGACCGGGTCGCGCCGGACCGGTTCCGGATGCGGGCCGTGATCGCCAGCGCCCCCACGCCACCGCTGTCGGACGCCGCGAGGCTGGCCCGGACCTCGACGCCGACCGGGGCGAGCGCCTCGAAGTCGTCGAAGCGCACCTGCGCGGAGGCCGGATCCACGACGGTCGCCGTCCGCTGCGGGGCCCAGTCGGTGTCGATCGCGGGACGCCGCGTCTTGAGGTCGTGGCGGCCGAGGGTGGTGACGTAGAAAGCGTCGGAGATCCGGTCGGAGACGGCGACCCCGAGCCCCCCGGCCGGGAGCAGGTCCGTCCCCTGCCAGCTGAACCCGTCCGCCGCGGCCACCTGGCCGATCCGGCCGAAGTCGTTCCCGCCGGCCCGGAGGTCGCCGGCCACGAGCACGAAGCCGCCGAACAGGTCGGGCGGGGCCACGAGAACGAGCGCGGAGAGCGCGGGCGACCCGGCCGCGTCCGCCGCCTCGACCTCGAGCGCGACCGGACCGGCACCGGCGACCGCGAGCGGCAGCTCGACGACGACGGCGGTGAACGGCCCCAGCTCCGGCAGCGGTCCCTCGGCGCGGAGCCCGGCGCCCCGCGCGGCGACCCGCACCGTTCCCCCCGGCCACGCGGCGGCGCCCCGGTTGCGGATCCGGATCGCCACGACGTCCTCCTCCGCCCACGCGGAGGCGAGCTGCAGGATCGGCGACGCGACCGAGGCGCGGGCCCGGGAGACGGCCGCGGGGACGTCGATCACGCCCCAGCCTGCATCGTTGTCGGGCCCGGGCCCGGCGATGTCCCGCGCCTCGTCGCGGAGGATCCGCTTGAGCGAGCCGGGCGTCGCGCCGGGCCGGACCTGGCGCATCAGGGCGATCGTCCCCGAAGCCTGGGCGACCGCAAACGAGGTTCCCTGCACCGTGAAGCCGGTGAGGCGCGCGCTGCGCGGGCCGGACGCACGGATCTCGGGCACGGTGCCGGGCGCCACCACCTCGGGCTTGATCCCGCCGCCGCAGGGCGACGGGCCGCGCCCGCTGTAGTCCGCGACGCTCAGCGTCTCGACGCCCTGCGTCGCGCCCACCGCAAAGCTCCGCAGCCCGGGGTCGTCGCGCGCGGCGGGCGGGGCGACGGATCCCGCCGTCGGCCCGGCGTTGCCCGTCGCGAACAGCACCGCGATCCCGGCCGCCTCGACGGCGTCCACGGCCTCGTAGATCAGGTCGGCGCAGGGGTCGAAGTCGGAGCTTCCGGGATAGATGCCCCAGCTGTTGTTGATCACGTCCGGCGCGTCGTCCGTGGCTGGAGCGCCGTCGGGGTCGAGCGCCCACTGGAACGCCTGCAGGAGGACGGAGCGCCGGGTGTAGACGCCGCTCCCGAGCACGTCGAACACCCGCGCGGCGATCCACTCCGCCTCCGGCGCCGGCCCCGTCACCACGTCGGTGGCCGTCGCGGCCACGAGCGTCCCGCCGTCGGGGAGCCGGAGAGTGTCCCCCGCAGGGAGCGCCCCGACCGCCGCGACCGCCACCTGCGTGCCGTGTCCGATCAGGTCCTGGGGCTCCGAGGAGCGTCGGAAAGGGTCGAACCAGGCGGCTCGCGCCTCGCCCGTACGCCCTCGCCAGCGGGACGACAGCATCGCGTTGCCGACGTCGACCCCGGAGTCGAAGAACGCGACCGTGACCCCGCGTCCCGTCGCGCCCGACGGCCACACGGCGTCCGCCCCAATCGTGCGCATCGCGTCGGAGGTGAAGGCCGGCTCGGCGAACAGGACGCCCCGGGGAGGGAGCACGACCTCGAGGGGCTGGTCGAGCCAGATCCGCTCCACATCGGGGGACGAGGCCAGCCGGGCGAGCGCCGCGGGGGTCGCCTCGGCGACCGCGGCGGGCACGACCCAGAGACTGTCGCGGACGACCAGGTCCGGGTCGCCGGCCGCCACGATCGAGGCGAGCGCCGTCATCGCCGGGCGCGCGCGGCGCCGGAGGACGTCGACAGGGTGTCCGGCCGCCCCGTCCGGCCGGACCGCCCCGTCCGCCCGGAACCGCACGACGACCGGAACGCGATCCGACGCGACGAGATCCGGCCACGCCCGCCGAAGGGCGGGCGACAGCCGGGCGGCCGAGGCCGGATCCAGGGGCAGCGGCTCCTGCGCCGCCGCACCGTCGGGCGACCCGAGCAGGGCGGCGGCCAGCGCGAGCGGGGCGGTCGCGACGGAGCGGAAGCGGGCGGAGCTCATGGCCGGCCAACTTCGCCCCCGTCCCGGCCGCCGGCAACGTCGGGCTTGCGGTTCGGTTCCTGTTCGGGTAGGATCTCTTCGGTGTCCGTTCGGTCCGGTCGGCCTTACTCCTGCAGAGGGACGACGATGGCGCTGACGCGGCGGCAGAAGGAGATCCTCGACTTCATCGAGAGCTTTCTCGACGCCCACGGCTTCTCGCCGAGCTTCGAGGAGATCGCGGAGTTCTTCCAGTACCGATCCCTCGCCACGGTCCACGAGCACCTCTCGAACCTCGAGGCGAAGGGCTACATCCGGAAGAGCTACAACGAGAGCCGCTCGATCGAGCTCACCCGCACGGAGCTCCGGCTCGCCGCCGTCGACCTCCCGCTGCTGGGCACGGTCGCCGCTGGCGAGCCGATCGAGGCGATCGCGGAGAAGGAGCAGATCGCGGTCCCGGAGGACATGGTGGCGGGCTCCGTCGGCTCCCACTACGTGCTCCGCGTTCGCGGCGACTCGATGATCGACGAGCAGATCCGCGACGGGGACTACGTGATCGTCCAGGCCCGGGAGACGGCGCACAACGGAGAGCTGGTGATCGCCCTCGTGGACGGGGAGGCGGCCACCGTCAAGAAGTTCTACCGCGAGCCGGGCGGCCGGGTGCGGCTGCAGCCGGCCAACCCCGCGCTGCAGCCGATGCTCCTGCGGGCCGACCGGGTCACCGTTCAGGGGATCGTGGTGGGCGTGATCCGGAAGTACTGACCGCGAGACCGAGCCGTTCCGTCGCCCCGAGACGCCCTCCCACCTGCATTCCCCACCGGGCGTCCGGGGCGACCCGCATCCGCCCGCTTTGACTTCGGCCTCGTCGTCCGTAGCTTCGGCGCGTGAGCGGAGACAGCGCCGGCGGGCCCCGGTTCCGGCCCACGATCGAGTACGACGGCTCCCGCTTCGCGGGCTGGCAGGTCTAGCCCTCCGGGCGCACCGTCCAGGGAGCCGTGGAGGGCGCGCTCGAGCGCCTGTTCGGCGGCCGCCGGAGGATCTCGGCCGCCGGTCGCACCGACGCCGGCGTGCACGCCACCGCCCAGGAGATCCTGATCGGCGCCCCCGCGCGCTGGTCCGCGGAGGAGCTCCGACGCGCGCTCGCCGCGGTCCTCCCGGACGACGTCGGAGTCGTGGCGGTCGGCCCCGCGCCGGAGGACTTCCACCCGCGCTACTCCGCGACCGGGCGACGGTACGAGTACTTCGTGGCCCCGGGACCGGACGGGACCTCGCCCCTGCGGGCGGCGCGGGTGTGGCGCCACGGCGGACGACCGGCCCTCGATGCCCTGCGGCGGGCCTCCCCTCCGCTGCTCGGGGCCGGAGACTTCGCCGCGCTGTCGCGGACCGGCCCGCCCGAACGGGGCTGCCGCTGCACGATCGAGCGGGCCGAATGGCTCGCGACCCCGGCCGGGGACCTCCGCTTCGTGGTGGTGGCGGACCGTTTCCTCCACCGCATGGTACGCTATCTCGTCGCCGTGATGATGGACGTGGCGACAGGCCGACGCGGACCGGACGAGCTGCGGGCGCTGCTCTCCGGTCGGCCCGGCGTCCGGCCCCCGGAGCCGGCCCCCGCCGAGGGACTCTACCTCACGGGCGTCCGGTACCGGGACGGCTGGAACCGGGAGCCCGGCGTTCCCGGCCTGTGGCCGCTGCATCGTCGCGCCGGGGAGACATCCTGCCCGGGCTCCACCCGGTAGAAGCGGAGGAAAGGACGTCGTGCGATCTCGAGGACCGACCGCCCTGGTGGTGGCCCTTCTGGTGTTCTCCGCCGGGCTTCTCCTCGGCGCGCGGCTCGCGTCCCGGGCGGGTGAGCCCGCTTCCCCCGGCGTTGCGGCCGGCGCAAGCCCGGACGTCGTCCCGGCGGCGTTCGGAGCGGCGGGGCGCGCCGTCCGACCCGCGCAGGCCCGGCCCGGCGCCCGGGAGACGGCCGAGCGGCCCGCGACCGTCCGGGTCGACGGGCCCCGCTCGACCCCCGTCGTCGAGGCGGCGGCGCGGGTGACACCGTCCGTGGTCAGCGTGACCGTCCTCTCGACGCGCATCGTCGCCCGCCGAAGCCTGTTCGACGAGTTCATGGGGATGGTGCCGCGACAGTTCGAGCGACGCGTCCCGAGCCTCGGCTCCGGCTTCGCGATCGACGACGAGGGAACGATCCTCACGAACGAGCACGTCGTGGCGGGCGCGGACTCGATCGTGGTCGCCGACGCTTCCGGCCAGCTGCACCGGGGCAGCCTGATCGGGTCCGACCCGCTGACGGACGTCGCCGTGATCCGGATCGAGCCGGGCGTCGTTCCGGCCGCTCCGATCGGGACCTCCTCCGACCTCGTGGTCGGCGAGCCGGCGATCGCGATCGGCAACCCGTTCGGATTCGTGCTCGCGAACGCGGACGCCACCGTGACCGCGGGCGTCGTCTCCGGCCTCGGCCGCGACATCCTGGGCAGCGCCGACGGGAAGCTGAGCGCCGACATGATCCAGACCGACGCGGCGATCAACCCCGGCAACTCGGGCGGTCCCCTGGTCAACGCCGAGGGACGGGTGATCGGCGTCAACAGCTCGATCCTATCGAAGTCGGGCGGCTCGGAAGGGATCGGCTTCGCGATCCCGATCGACCGCGCGATCCGCATCGCGACAGAGATCTCGGCCTACGGCCGCGTCCGCCGCCCGTGGGTCGGAATCGAGCCCCAGACGGTGGAGGCGGAGGCCTCGCGCTTCTCCGTGACGGAGGTGCGGCGCGTGGCACCCGGCTCCCCGGCGGAGCGAGCGGGGCTGAGCGAGGGAGACCGGCTCGTGTCGATCGACGGCAGGCCGATCACGTCGCCGCTCGACTGGGAGATCGGCCTGCTGGACGCCGGGGTCGGCTCGCAGGTGGAGGTCGTCTACCGGCGCGGCGAGCGGGAGCGCCGGGGCCGCCTCGCCGTGGGCGAGCTCCCGAGCGAGCAGGCGGAGCGCGTCGAGGTCGTGCGCGGCCTCGAGCTGATCTCGGTGACGCCGCAGATCGCGGTGGAGCGACGTCTCGAGGTCGAGAAGGGCGCCCTCATCTCGTCGATCTCCGCTGCCGCCGCCCGCGTGACGGGCCTGCGCGGCGGGGACGTGATCGTGGGGATCAACCGCCGCCCCGTGGAGAGCGCGAAGGACGCCGACGACCTCTTCCGTGCTCTGGCCGGCGGTGGTAGGATCTTCGTCACCTACTACCGGGGCGGACGGTATTTCAACAGCTGGCCCTTCGACATCGGCTGACCATTGACGGCCCTGCAGACTCATTACCCGCACCCCCTCATCGACCGGTACGCGTCGGCGGAGATGGCCGACGTGTTCTCCCCGCTCCGCCAGGCGCGGACCTGGCGCGAGCTCTGGATCGCGCTCGCCGAGGCCGAGCGGGAGCTCGGAGTGGAGATCCCGGACGCCGCGATCGAGGCGATGCGGGAGGCCCGGGACGACGTCGACCTCGAGCGCGTGGCGACGATCGAGGCCGAGCTCCGCCACGACGTGATGGCTCACGTCCATCACTTCGGCGATCGCGCGCCTGCAGCGCGCCCGTACCTCCACCTCGGCGCGACCAGCGCCTACGTGACAGACAACGCGGGCCTGATCCAGCTGCGGGACGGCCTGGAGATCCTTCAGCGGCGGCTTCTCGCCGCGATCGCGGCGCTGGCGGCCTTCGCGGACCGCTGGAAGAACCTTCCCACGCTCGGCTACACGCACTGGCAGCCGGCGCAGCCGGTCACCGTGGGGAAGCGGGCGTCGCTCTGGCTCCAGGACCTGCTCGCCGACCTCGAGCAGGTGGAGGGACTTCGCGCGGGACTCCGGTTCCGCGGGGCACGGGGAACGACCGGCACCGAGGCGAGCTTCCTCGAGCTGCTCGGAGGGGACGGGGCGAAGGTGGACGTCCTCAACGAGCGCCTCGCGCGACGGTTCGGATTCGCCGGCTCCTGGGACGTCGTCGGCCAGACGTATCCTCGGAAGTTCGACCACCGCGTTCTCTCCGTGCTCGCCGGGATCGGCGCGAGCGTGGCGCGGTTCGGACAGGACGTCCGCCTGCTCCAGAGCTTCGGAGAGATCGAGGAACCGTTCGGGAGCCGCCAGATCGGGTCCTCCGCGATGCCGTACAAGCGGAACCCGATGCGCTGCGAGCGCGCCTGTTCCCTCGCCCGGCACCTCAGCGTGCTCGAGCTCGACGCGGCGTGGACCGCCTCGGTCCAGGGATTCGAGCGGACGCTGGACGACTCGGCCGTTCGACGGATCGCGCTCCCCGAGGCGTTCCTCTGCGCGGATGCGATCCTGCAGATCGTGGCGAACGTCGGGTCCGGGCTCGTGGTGCACGAGGCCGTGATCCGGGACCGGCTCGAGAGGTCGCTCCCGTTCCTGGTGACGGAACAGGTGCTGATCGCCGGGGTCCGGAAGGGAGGGGACCGCCAGGAGCTCCACGAGCGGATCCGGGTCCACGCGATGGAGGCCAGGGCCCGCCTCGACGCCGGGGCGGCGGACAACGACTTCTTCCGCCGCGTCGCGGAGGATCCCGCGTTCGGCCTCGAGGCGGACGAGCTGCAGGCGCTCTCGGCCCCGGACGGGCTCGTGGGGCGCGCGCCCGAACAGGTCGAGCGGTTCCTCCGCGAGCGGGTGCGCCCGGCGCTCGAGGGTTTCGAGGCCGACGGGGGCCACGAGCTGAGGGTCTGACGGGACCGCCCCGTCGCGCGGCGGCCGCGGGACCCCGAACGAGACCGGAGGGTCGGAACGGATGAAGGCGATACGCGAGACGGAGCTCCCGCTGCCCCTGCTCAGGCGGGGCAAGGTCCGCGAGATGTACGACCTCGGAGGCCGGATCCTGATGGTCGCCAGCGACAGGATCAGCGCGTTCGACGTCGTCCTTCCGCAGCCGATTCCGTGGAAGGGCGCCGTCCTCACCCAGATCTCGCGCTTCTGGTTCGACCGCGCGGAGCACCTCGTGCGCAGCCACTGCATCTCGGCCGACCCCGACGGGATCGTCGAGCTGGAGCCGGAGCTCGCGGCCACCCGGGAGATCTGGGCCGGCCGCGCGATGCTCGTGCAGAAGGCGCAGCCGTTCCCCGTCGAGTGCGTGGTCCGCGGCTACATCACCGGCTCGGCCTGGAAGGAGTACCGGGCGGAGGGAACCCTGGCCGGCGAGCCGCTTCCGGAGGGGCTCGTCGAGGCGCAGGAGCTGGACCCGCCGATCTTCTCGCCCGCGACCAAGGCGGAGGAAGGCCACGATGAGAACATCAGCTTCGACCGGATGAAGGCGATCGTCGGCACGAAGGTGGCCGAGCATCTGCGGGACGTCAGCCTCGAGCTCTACACGTTCGCGAGGAAGCTCGCGCGGACCCGGGGAATCCTGATCGCCGACACGAAGTTCGAGTTCGGGACGTCTCGGACCGGCGAGTTGCTGCTGATCGACGAGGCGCTCACGCCCGACTCCTCGCGGTTCTGGCCCGCCGACGCCTGGGAGCCGGGCCGGACGCCGCCGTCGCTCGACAAGCAGCCGGTCCGCGACTACCTCGAGGGCCTCGTCCGGGCCGGAGAGTGGGACCGGAGTCCGCCCGCGCCGGACCTCCCCGAGGAGATCGTCGCGTCGACCTCGGACCGATACCGGGAGGCCTATCGCCGGCTGACCGGGTCGGAGCTCCCGGAGTACTGAGGCGATGGGCGACCTCCGGCTCCCGACGGTCCACGAGGACGACAAGCCGCGCGAGGAGTGCGGCATCTTCGCGGTGAGCGGCTCCCGGGCGGCCGCGGAGCTCACCTTCCTCGGCCTTTACGCGCTGCAGCACCGCGGCCAGGAGTCTGCCGGGATCGTCGCGATCGACGAGGACGGGACGGCGCGCGCCCATCGGGGGATGGGCCTCGTCAGCGAGGCGTTCGACGACGCCACGCTGCGTCGCCTTCCTGGCTCGGTGGCGCTGGGCCACGTGCGCTACTCCACCGCGGGGAGCTCGGCGCTCCGCAACGCGCAGCCGGTGCTCGTCAACTACCGGCACGGCGCGATGGCCCTCGCCCACAACGGGACGCTCACCAACGCCCGCGAGGTGGCGGAGTGGCTCTCCGGCGAAGGGGCGATCTTCCAGACCGAGAGCGACTCCGAGGTCGTGATCCACCTTATCGCCCGCTCGCGGCGAGACAGCCCCGACCACCAGGTGGACGACGCGCTCTCGCAGCTGGTCGGCGCCTTCTCGCTCGTGCTCAGCGTGGGGAGGACGCTCTACGTGGCGCGCGACGCCCGTGGCTTCCGCCCGCTGGTCATCGGGCGGCTGGACGGCGCGGCGATCGTCGCGTCGGAGTCCTGCGCCCTCGACATCATCGGGGCGGAGTACGAGCGGGACATCGAGCCCGGGGAAGTGCTCCGGATCGACGACGGCCAGGTCACCTCGCTCCGGCCCCTCGAGCCAGCGCCCGCCTCGCCGTGCCTGTTCGAGCTCGTCTACTTCGCGCGCCCCGACTCCCGGCTCTGGGGCTGCAGCGTGGACCGGGCCCGTCGCGCTTTCGGCCGCCAGCTCGCGCGCGAGCACCCGGCGGAGGCGGACTGCGTGTTCTCCGTGCCGGACTCGTCGAACTCGGCGGCGCTCGGGTTCGCGGAGGAGTCGGGCCTCCCCTTCGAGCTCGCGCTGATCCGGAACCACTACGTGGGGCGGACGTTCATCCACCCCACCCAGACGGAGCGCGACCTCAGGGTCCGCGTGAAGTACAACCCCGTGTCCGAGCTGATCGAGGGACGACGGGTGATCGTGGTGGACGACTCGCTGGTGCGGGGCACCACGAGCCGCGGGCTCGTGGCGCTGCTGCGCGAGTCGGGGGCGCGGGAGATCCACTTCCGGGTCGCCTCCCCGCCGATCATCTCGCCCTGTTACTACGGGATCGACATGCCGACCCGCGAGGAGCTGATCGGCGCCAACCACACCGTCGAGGAGATCCGCCGGCACCTCGGGGTGGACACCCTCGGCTACCTCTCCCTCGAGGGCATGCGTTCTGCGGTGTCGGAGTACGGCCCATTCTGCGACGCCTGCTGGACCGGGAACTACCCGGCTCCGCTGGTCGACATCGAGCATGGCCACGCGGCGGCCTCGACGACGCGCTGATTCCACCGCCGCGGGCCCCACCGAACGGGAGCCCCATGAAGTACGTGTATTTCTTCGGCCGCGGACACGCGGACGGCGGCAAGGAGATGAAGGCCCTGC
>JAWOIN010000049.1:0-19004 GCA_046484665.1 Gemmatimonadota bacterium | reverse complement strand
GAGCTTTCCGAGTGCCCTGAAGTTTGACCTTCATGATCTCTCCTCGTTTGGGAAACAAGGTCCTTGGGTGAGCTTGTCATAGACGATTTCCAGGCTCGTGGCATATTTTTCAACGGCGAGGGCGGCCACGATAATATTGGAGGCATCATTGGCACCCAGGGACCACCCCAGGAACACGCCTCCGAGCAGAGAGATCATCAAACCCGCCGCTTCAGTGTCAGGATGTTGACCAGTTTTGAAACCCGGTCTGCGTGATCCGATATGTCGCCGATGTTCACCACCAGTTTCTTGAACTGGAGTTTGAAAAAAGGATCCAGTTCTGACTGGAACAGCTGTGAGATAATCCGCCGTTCAATGTGATCACAGTAACTTTCGTTGGTATCGATGTGTCCCATGAGGGTACGTGTTCCAGAGTCATTTTTTAAAAACAGTTTCACCTGCTTCAACAGAAGTTCGCAGGATTCAATGCTGGTGCGGATGAGATCCTGAAGGTCGTCCACGAAAATCTGTGGTATGGCCAAACGCTGGTACCGGATCATGAATAAAGCCCTTTCCAGAAAATTGGGTGGCCGTGGAGGTGAGGGGCCTCGGGTCCGGCGCGATCGTCGTGCCGACGGACGTCTCGGTCCCCGCCGACTGCCGGCGGCTGGCGGAGGCGACGGTGGAGGCGTTCGGCCGGCTGGACCTGCTGGTGAACAACGCGGGGATCTCCATGCTCGCCCCGTTCGGGGAGGTGGAGGACCCGGAGACGCTCGCGCGCGTGATGGACGTCAACTACATGGGCGCCGTCCGCTGCACGCATGCCGCGCTTCCGCAGCTCGCCGCCTCGGGCGGGAGGCTGGTCGCGGTGGCGAGCCTGACCGCCCTGGCCGGAGTTCCGGGCCGGTCCGGCTACGCCGCTTCGAAGCACGCGATGGCGGGCTTCTTCGACTCGCTCCGGATCGAGCTGGCGTCGCGCGGCGTCAGCGTGACCGTCGCCTACCCCGGGTTCGTCGACACGGGGATCCGGGAGCGGGCCGTCGGAACGGGGCGCGGGCGTGGCGAGGGAATCGCCGCGGGGAAGATGATGGCGGCGGACGAGTGCGCGCGGCGAATCCTGGAGGCGGCGGCGGACCGGCGACGGGAGGTGCGGATGACCTGGCGCGGGGCGCTCGCGCCCTGGCTCAGGCTTCTCGCACCCCGCCTCGTGGACCGGATGGCGGCCCGGGCGGTCGGCTGGCCTCCCTGAGGTATCCGCCCGCGACGCTCGCCACGACGAGACCGAGCCCGAGCCAGCCGGCCGCGGTGAGCTCCTGCCCCAGCACGAGAAGCGCGAGGACCGCGCCCACCACGGGCTCGATCGTCGCCGCGACGGCGACGGGCGCGGCCTCGATCCGCTTCAGCGCGGCGAAGAACAGGAAGTTCGCGCCCAGCACCGTGCCGAGCGCGAGCAGCGCCAGGTAGGTCCAGGCGGCGAAGCCGGAGGGAGGCGTGGGGGCGCGGCCCGCGAGGGGCAGCAGGACGGCGAGGAAGGCCGTGCCCCCGGCGAGCTCGAGCGCGAGCACCCGGAGGGCTCCGTAGCGGGGCACGGCGTAGCGGGCGATCAGGGTCGTGCCGGCGTACGCCACCGCCGCCAGCAGGCCGCCGGCGACCCCCGCCGTCAGCCCCCGCTCGCGGCTCGCGAACAGGGAATCGACGCCGCTCCCGCCCCGCACGGCCATCGCCGCGCCGACCATCACGCCGATCGCGAGGAGCAGCCGGAGCGGCGTGAGGCGCTCTCCGAGGGCGAGGCGCGCGAGGACGGCGACCATCACCGGCGCCGTGTAGAGAAGCGCGGCCGCGCCGGCCACGCCGGCCCCGGCGATCCCGAACTGGTACGCCACCTCGAACAGCGCGACGAGGGCTCCGCCGAGCACCCCCGCCACGAGGACGGCCCGTCGGTCGACGCGGAGGAGCGAGGGCCGGAGGAGCGCCAGGACGGCGAAGCCGGCGGTGCCGAGGGCCACCCGCCAGAAGCCGATCGACGTGAGCTCGGCCCCTTCGGCGTAGAGGGCCGTGCTGAGCGGCCCCGTCGTTCCCCACAGAGCCCCGGCGCCGAGCGCGGCGGCGTACCCCGCCCGTCGGATGCGCCGCGCGGCTCGGGAGTCACGGGTGGCGTCGAGTGGCTCCAGGGGCGAATCCTTTCGGGGACGGGACGGGCGCGGGCCCGGGTGCGCCCGGGCGCCGCGGAACAGTCGCCCCCGGCCGCGCGCGGAGTCAACTCCGGAGGCCGCGATCGGGGCGGGAAGCGACCGGCGACGAGGGAGGGAGGGAGGGCGATCGATGGCGGATGGGAAGTTCGTGCCCCTCTCCGGCTGGGTGGAGCGGCCGGAGGAGGAGACGCGGGAGCGGGCGGCCGCCTTCTACCGGGAGATGAGCCGTCGGCGGTCGGTCCGGAGCTTCTCGTCGCGCCCGGTGCCCGACGGGGTGGTCGAGGACTGCCTGCGGGCCGCCGGGACGGCCCCGAGCGGCGCCAACCGGCAGCCCTGGCACTTCGTCGTGGTCCGCGACCCGGCTCGGAAGCGCCGGATCCGCGAGGCCGCCGAGCGCGAGGAGCGCTCGTTCTACCGGGAGCGGGCCCCGCACGAGTGGCTCGAGGCGCTCGGCCCGCTCGGCACCGACGAGCGGAAGCCCTTCCTGGAGACGGCTCCCTGCCTGATCGCGATCTTCGCGCGGAGCTGGGGGCTGGCGCCGGACGGCGCGAAGGTGAAGCACTACTACGTGCAGGAGTCCGTCGGGATCGCGACCGGATTCCTGATCGCGGCGCTCCACGTCTCGGGCCTCGCGACCCTGACCCACACCCCGAGCCCGATGGGCTTCCTGAACGAGATCCTCGAGCGTCCGGGGAACGAACGGCCGTTCCTGCTCCTCGTCGCGGGCTACCCCGCCCCCGACGCCCTCGTCCCCGACATCGTGCGGTGGAGCCTCGAGGAGATCGCAGACTTCCTGTGAGCGGCGGGGGCCGGGGCCGACTGGCCGGCGGCCCGCGGCAAACCCAGATTCCGGGCTCGGCCCGCCGTCCGACCCGCGTCAGGAGGGACCGATGAAGCCGGAGCGCACGCGCGTTCTCGCCGAGGGCCTGGTGGCCGGCCTGCTCGGCTACGCCTCGATCGTCCTGTTCTACGGGGTCGTGAACCTCGTCTCGGGCCGGTCGTTCTTCCACACGGCGGCCGAGCTCGGCGGCGGTCTCGTCGGCCGGGAGGCGATCGGTGGCGCCGTGGCCGGCGCCGTGCTGGCGTTCAACGGGATCCACCTGCTGGCCTTCCTGCTGATCGGCGTCGCCGCCGCCTGGGTCGTCGGCGAGACGGAGAGGCACCCGAGCCTGTTCGCGCTCCTGCTGTTCATCGCGATCGCGGGCCTCCTCCTCTCGGTGGCCGGCTTCGCCATCCTCGAGGCATCGACCGGACGCGGCCCGTCGCTGGCCTCGGTCGCCGCGGCGAGCCTCCTGGCCGGCGCCGTGATGGCCGTCTACCTGTTCCGGGCCCACCCCCGCCTGTGGCGCGAGGTCCGCGAGCACGTGGACCCGGAGACGGAGCACCCGGCGCCGCGCTGACCCCGCCGCCCGGCGGTTGACGACGCGATGAGCCTGGCGCCGCAGTCCGGTGCGTGATCCGGACCGTCCGCACCTTCGCGCTCGTCGGCGTCGCGCCCGTCCCCGTCCGCGTCGAGGTCTCGATCCGGCGCGGGACGCCGGGGATCCACGCCAGCGGCCTCGCCTCGGGCGCAGCCCGCGCCTCGGCGGAGCGCATCCGGGCGGCGGCCGCCGCCCTCGGCCTGAAGGTGCCGGGTCTCCGGATCACGGTGAACCTGGCGCCGGCCGACCTCCCGAAGGACGGCGCCGCGTACGACCTCCCGATCGCGGTCGGAATCCTCGCCCCGGACCTCGCGGCTCCCGGGCCTCGCAGGCGGCTGGCCACGACGGCGCTGGTCGGGGAGATGGGCCTGGACGGCTCGCTCCGGCCGGTTCGCGGCGCCCTCGCGATCGCCCTCCGCTGCGTCGACGAGCCCGGCCTGGAATCGCTCATCGTCCCGGAGGCGAGCCTGCATGAGACGGCCGGTGCCACCGGCGTCCGGGTCCACGGGGCGCCGAATCTCCTCGCCGTCCTCGACCACCTCGCGACGGGGCGACCGCTTCCCCGTCCCGGCGCGCCGCCTCCGCTCCGGGACGACCCGGAGCAGGCCGACCTCGCCGAGGTGCGGGGCCAGGAGACGGCGAAGCGGGCGCTCGAGATCGCCGCGGCGGGAGGACACCACCTCCTGTTGAGCGGCGAGCCCGGCGCGGGGAAGACGATGCTCGCCCGCCGGCTGCCGGGGATCCTCCCGCCGCTCTCGCCCGCCCAGTCGCTCGAGACGACGGTGATCCACGGGGTGGCCGGGGCCCTGCCGGCGGACGGAGCGCCCCTGCGCCGTCCCCCGTTCCGGACCCCGCACCACTCCGTGAGCGTGGCCGGCCTGCTCGGAGGCGGCGGCGTGCCCCGGCCCGGCGAGGCCTCCCTCGCCCACAACGGCGTCCTCTTCCTCGACGAGCTCCCGGAGTTCCGCCCCGCGGCCCTCGAAGCGCTGCGGGCGCCGCTCGAGGAGGGGGTGGTCCACATCGTCCGGGCCCGCTCCTCCGTCTCCTTTCCGGCCCGGTTCCAGCTGGTGGCGGCCATGAACCCCTGCCCGTGCGGGTTCCGCACCTCCGGGTCGGGCACCTGCACCTGCGACGAGGGGACCGTCCGGCGCTACCTCGGTCGGGTCAGCGGGCCGCTCGCGGACCGGTTCGACCTGAGGCTGGAGGTCCCCGCCGTGCTCTGGCGCGAGCTCCGGCCGGGGGCGGGGCCCGGCGGCTCGAGCGCGGAGGCGCGGGCCCGGGTCCGGCAGGCGCGCGCGCGCGCCGCGAGCCGGGACGCCCGTCCGGGCGGCGGGCCCGGCGCGGCCCCGACCACGAACGCCCGGATCCCGGCCCGCGATCTCGCGTCGGTCTGCCGGATCGACGCACGGGCCGAGCGCGTGCTCGGAGAGGCGACGGCGCGGCACTCGCTCAGCGCCCGGGGGGTGCACCGGGTGCTGCGGGTCGCCCGCACGATCGCGGACCTCGCCGGGAACGACCGGGTGACGGCCGACGATGTGGCGGAGGCGCTCCACTTCCGGGGCCGGCCGCCCGGACGGGGGCCATGACCCTCGACGGAGCGGCGCCCGGCCTCAGGCGACGGGCGGCTCGACCGCCGCCGGGGGGCGCTCGACGCCGGAGGGCACGCCGGCCGGGCCGGGCGGCACGGTCCCGCGCCCGAGGGCGAGGAAGTTCGCGAGCAGGGCGTGCCCGGCCTCCGTCAGGACGGCCTCCGGATGGAACTGGACCCCCCACAGCGGCGCCGTGCGGTGCCGCACGGCCATCAGGATCCCGTCCTCCGTCCACGCCGTCGGGAGGAGGTCCGGGGGCAGTCCGTTCGGGTCCACGACCAGGGAGTGGTAGCGCGTGACTCGCAGCGGGGACGGGAGGCCCGTGAACAGGTCGTCTCCGGCGTGACGCACGAGGCTCACCTTTCCGTGCACCGGCGGCCCCCGCACGATCCGGCCGCCGAGCGCCGCGCCGAGACACTGGTGTCCCAGGCACACGCCGAGGACCGGAACCCGGTCCCTCTCCGCGAGGCGGACGAGGTCTACGCAGATCCCCGCCTCCCGGGGCGTGCACGGACCCGGGGAGAGCACGACGTGCGAGGGCGCGGGGGCCAACGCCGCGGCCGCCGACGTCGCGTCGTTCCGGACGACGCGCGTCTCCTCCCCGAGCTCCTCGAGATAGCGGGCGAGGTTGTAGACGAACGAGTCGTAGTTGTCGACGAGCAGGATCACGGTCAGATCTCGTGCCCGAGCGAGGCGGCGAGGGCACGCGCCTTGTCGAGCGTCTCCCGGTATTCGAGCGCCGGGTCGGAGTCCGCCACGACCGCGCCGCCGGCGTGAAACGCGGCCCGGTCTCCGGCGAACACGACCGTCCGGATCGCCACTCCGAGATCGAGCGTGCCGTCGAGGCCGAACCAGCCGATCGCGCCGTAGGAGGGTCCGCGCGCCGTCGGCTCGAGACCGGCGATGATCTCCATCGCGCGCGGCTTCGGGGCCCCGGTCACCGAGCCGCACGGAAACGCGGCCCGCAGCAGGTCGACCGGTCCCCGGTCCCGGCGCATCCGGCCCTCGACCACCGAGACGAGGTGATGGACGGTCGCGAAGCTCTCGAGGCGGAACAGGCCGGCGGCCCGGACCGAGCCGGGAAGGCAGACCCGGGAGAGGTCGTTCCGGAGCAGGTCCGCGATCATCAGGTTCTCGGCCCGGTCCTTGTCGCTCGCGAGCAGCGCACGGGCGAGCGCGTCGTCCTCGCCTGGCGTGCGGCCCCTCGGCCGCGTCCCCTTGATCGGCCGCGCCTCGACCCGGCCTCCGTCCGTCACCCGCAGGAACCTCTCGGGCGAGGCGCTGGCCACGGTGCACGTCGCGCCCCGGAAGAAGGCCCCGAACGGAGCGGGGGTGCGGGCCCGGAGGTCGCGGTAGGTCTCGAACGCGTCGGCGGCTCTCCGGGTCGAGAACCGCTGGGACAGGTTCACCTGGAAGATGTCGCCGGCCCGGATCCGCTCCACGCCCTCCCGCACGGCCGTCTCGTAGCCGTCGCGGTCGAAGGTCGAGACCAGGCCGTCGGTGCCCGGGACGGCCCGCAGGCGGACCTCGCCGCAGTCCGGGGCCGGTGCCGCGAGCCGGACGGCCGCCGCGAGCCGGGGCAGGGGGTGTTCCGCGGGCGGGCCGGCCTCGCCCGCCAGCCAGGCGCGCGCCGCCTCGAGGCGCCGTCCGGCGCGCCGGAGCCCGGCCTCGCCGCGCTCCGGGAGGCCGGTCGACACGATCCAGAAGGCGCCATCGACGTGGTCCCAGCCCAGGACGAGGTCGTAGAACGCGAGCTCGAGGTCGGCTGAGCGGAGGTCGCGCGCTCGGGGGGGCGGGAGACGCTCGATCTCCGCGCCGACCTCGTATCCGACGTAGCCCGCCGCGCCCCCGGGGAACGGGAGCCGGGCCCCGGTCGGGTCGCCCCCGTCCGGACCCGCTTCGGCCAGGGCCCGCTCCAGCGCCGCGAGGCCGCCGCCCTCGAGCGGACGGGCGCCCGTCCCGTCGATCCACACGGCGCGCCCGGCCGAGGCGACGAGCACGGCGTAAGGGTCGATCGCGACGAACGAGTGGCGTCCCGTCCCGTCGCGGACGAGAGAACTGTCGAGCCAGAGGGAGAACGGGCGATCGGCGACGCCGGCGAAGACCTCGACCGGCGCGGGCCCGCCGTGGACGCGGAGCGAGCGCGCGGGCCCGATCCCCGTCGCCGGGCCCTTCCGCCCCGGGCCCGGCACGGATCAGCCGCCCAGCCCGCGGCGGCAGAAGGCGGACTGGCCGAACGACTCCTCGACCTCGACTTCGACCTCCCGCACGCCCGTCGTTCCCCGCTCCTCGAGGCGCTCGAGCAGGCGGTCCGAGATCCACGAGGCGAGCATCTCGGCCGTCGTGTTCGGAATCGGAAGCTGCACGACGTCCCTCTCGGGGAATACGTACAGGCGCTCTCCGTGCCGGACGTGGACCGCGCCATCCGCGCGACGGATCGCGAGTCTCGCGTTGTCCGTGGGGAGGAGCATCCGGTGGTCGAGCGGCTCGATGATCGCCTCGAGCTCCCGCTTCAGGAGCACGAAGTCGAACACGAGCGCGTGCTCGTCGAGCTCGCCGCGCACGGCGACGCCGGCCCGGTAGTTGTGTCCGTGCAGAGACTCGCACTTCCCGCCGCCGTAGGTGATGAAATGTCCGGCCGCGAACACGAGATAGTCCTTGCTCACCGTGATGCTGTACTCGCGCATGTCGACCACCCCGTCTGTTGGGTTCCCACGTCGCCCGCGGCCTCCGGCGCCGGGGGCCGGGGGTCCTGCGCGTCGGGCCGGCCTCGGATCTGCGGGCCGACCCGCGGCGGCCGGGCTCCTATCGTACGGGACGGGGTAGAGCGGCAACAGTCGGGTTCTCTTGCCGCCCCGCGCGTGTGCGGAGCAGCTTGTCGGGACCGGCGCGATGGTCCCCGGCGTCCGGAATCGCATCGGAGGGTAAGCCAGGGCATGCGGCTGTTCATCGCCGTGAACTTTCCGGCGCCGCTGCGGCGGTCGATCGCCGGGATCGGGAGACGACTGGACCGGGACGGCGTCCCGGCCCGCTGGGTCAAGGAGCCGGCCGTCCACCTGACCCTGAAGTTCCTCGGGGAGTGCCCGCCCGAGCGGCTCGCGCCGCTGAGCGAGGTGCTCGACGAGGTGGCTGGGGAGTCGGCCCCGTTCACACTTCGGTTCGAGGAGGTCGGGGCGTTTCCGTCGCCGCGCCGCCCGAGGGTGATCTGGATCGGCGTCGAGGCGGGACCCCGCCTGAGGTTGCTGCACGACGCGCTCGAGCGGCGCCTCCTGGCGCTCGGCGTGCCGCGCGAGGACCGGCCCTTCCGTCCGCACGTGACGCTGGGGCGCACGGATCGCGACGTGGGGCCCGGCCAGTACCGGGGGCTGGAGGCGGCGATCCGTTCGATCCGGCTGGACCGGGAGCTGGAGGTGAGACGGATCGAGCTGATGGAGAGCGTTCTCCGGCCGGAGGGACCGGAGCACAGGCGGTTGCACGCCGCCCGGCTCGGCGGGGGCTGAGCCGAGTCACGACCGGCCGCGCGGGCGGCAACCCGGAGAGGACGTCGAGGTCCACGTTGATCAGGAGAATGCCGGCACGCCTGGGCTGTCTCGCGCTCGTCGCGCTCGTGGGCGCGGGCGCGTGGCTGCTGCGGGACGACGTCATGACGTGGCTCGGCCGGCTCGACCTCCTCCCCGGATCGCAGCCGAGCGAGGCCCTCGCGGACCGGGCCGAGGCGAAGCTCGCTTCCCTCGAGGACGACGTCGCCCGGGACGTGGAGCTCCGGGAGGCGGAGCTCCAGAGCCTGCTGACCTTCCGGGTCGCCCCGTACCTTCCCGAGGGGCTCGAGGACCCGACCGTCTCGGTGGTGGACTCCACGCTCGTCCTGTCGGCGCTGGTCCGGCCGGACCGGCTCGACCGGTTCGCGCCGCCGGAGCTGCTGCGCCAGTTTCTGTCGGACACCTCGCGCGTCGCCGCGGAGCTGGTGCCCGGGCTCGAGGAGCGCGGCACGGGCCGGCTGCGGGTCGCGACGATCCAGGCCGGAGCGCTCGTGATTCCCGGCCTCATGGTCCCGTTCGTGCTGCAGGCGCTCGACATCCCGGACGTCGAGGCGAACGGCGCCCGGCTCCTCGTGCGGCTGCCGCGCAGCGTGACCGCCGTCGAAGTGAGGGACGGCGCCCTCGTTCTGAGGGAAACGCCGGCCGGGGCGTCGCCGTAGGGAACGGGACGGGCGCGGACGGGCGCCGGGCGCGTCCGCCCGGAGCGGGAAACCGTGGGCCCGCTCGGGGGTTGAAGCGCCGTTGAGGCGCGGGTGCGAAGGTCGCTCCCCGCCGCGCGGGCTCCCGGGAGGCCCGAGAACGATCAAGAGGAGTGCCCACCGCGGCCGGGAGGGTCGTCCGGACCGCGGTGCGGGCACCGCGAACCCTGCGTGGAGCCGATGGCGAAGAACGAGAAGAAGGGCGCGGGCCGGACGGAGGACCCGGGCTCGGTGGGACGGTGGCTGTGGGAGTGGACGAAGTCGATCGCGGTGGCGTTCGTCCTGTTCCTGGTGGTGCGGACGTTCGTCGTGGAGGCGTTCCAGATTCCGACCGGGTCGATGGAGAACACGCTCCTCGTGGGGGACTTCCTGCTCGTGAACAAGATGGTCTACGGCGCGGAGATACCCGGGACGAGCGTCCGGCTCCCGGGGTTCGACCCGCCGGAGGTCGGGGACATCGTCGTGTTCGCGCCCCCGAAGCGGGCGCAGCAGGCCGAGAACACGAACTACGTGAAGCGGATCGTCGGCCTTCCCGGCGACACCCTCCAGATGGTGGACGGCGCCCTCTACCGAAACGGGGTCCCCGTTCCCGAGCCGTACGCCAAGCACAGCCGGCCGTTCGAGGACCCGCGGAGCCCGCAGTTCGACTGGCAGCGCTCGCACCTCGTCTCGGACAACGGCCGGCGGGTTCAGGAGTATCGGCCCACGAGGGACAACTGGGGACCGATCATCGTCTCCCCGGACAGCTTCTTCGTGATGGGTGACAACCGGGACAACTCGGAGGACTCGCGGTACTGGGGCTTCGTGCCGGCGGACGGGGTGAAGGGGCGACCGCTCGTCATATATTTCTCCTACGATCGGAACAAGATGGTTCCGTTCCCCTGGCTCACCGAGATCCGCTGGGGGCGGCTCCTGAATCCGATCCGGTGACGTTCCCGGCGGGCGGCCGCGGTCGGGACGCAGACAGTCGACCGACCGCGACCGCCGCAGCGAGGCCATGGCACGCAGAGGCGACGGCGACACGGGAGCTCTCGAGCTCTACCTCCGGGAGATCCGCGAGCACCCCGTCCTCGAGCGGGAGGAGGAGGCGGAGCTCGCGCGCCGGATCCGGGAGGGCGACGCCGAGGCGCTGAACCGCCTCGTCGCGGCGAACCTCCGCTTCGTCGTCTCCGTCGCCCGGCGCTACGCCGATCGCGGCGTGCCGCTCTCCGATCTCGTCACCGAGGGAAACCTGGGCCTGATGCGCGCCGCCCGGCGCTTCGACGAGACGAAGGGGGTGCGGTTCGTCTCCTACGCGGTGTGGTGGGTGCGGCAGGCGATCCTCCACGCGCTCACGGAGGGATCCCGCATCGTGCGGGTCCCCTCGGGCCGGCTCGAGGAGGCTCACCGGATCGTGCGTGCCGCCCGCCGGCTCGGTCAGGAGCTGGGACGCGAGCCGAGCGTCGAGCAGATCGCCGAGGCGCTGGAGATCAGTCCCGGCGAGGTGACGGACGCCCTCGGCGCCCGGGCGGGCTACGTGTCGCTCGATGCGCCCGTCGCGGAGTCGGAGGACACGTCGATGCTGGACCTGATTCCCGACGACGGGGGGGAGGATCCAGACGACTCGGCGCAGCTGCGGGCGCTGAGGCACGTGCTCGAGGCTGGGCTGACCCGGCTTCCCGATCGCGAGGCGAATGTCGTGCGGCTCTATTTCGGACTCGATGGCGAGGAACCGCGCTCGCTCGAGGAGATCGCCCGGCAGCTCCGTCTCACCCGCGAGCGGGTGCGGATGATCAAGGACCGGGCCCTCGTGCGGCTCCGCCTCGGCGAGACCGGCCGGATTCTCGACGGCTTCCGGCGCGAGTGACGCCGTCGGGGACGGGCGCGGAGCCCCTCCGGCAGGGGGAAACCGGTCCGCCGCCGACGCTTGACACGCCCGATGACCCTCGGTAGCTTGCGCGGCTGCGAGTGGAACGATCCGGCCGCCCTCGCCGCGCGCGGGGCGGCCCGCTTTTTCTCCCCACGACGCCGGAAGCGATTCGTGGCGCGTGCGAACCAGGCGACGCGGTGATGAAGACGTACTCGGTCAAGGCCGGTGAGATTCGGAGAGAGTGGTTCGTCGTCGACGCGCGCGACCAGGTGCTCGGTCGCCTCGCGACGCGGGTGGCCACCGTACTCAAGGGCAAGCACAAGCCCACGTACACCACGCATCTCGACGTGGGCGACTTCGTGATCGTGGTCAACGCCAGGGATGTGCGCCTGACGGGCCGCAAGGCGGACCAGAAGGAGTATTTCCGCCACAGCGGCTACATGGGCGGGGAGAGGATGATCCCGTTCAGGTCGATGCTCGCGAAGCGCCCGGAGCGGGTGATCGAGCTCGCCGTGAAGGGGATGCTGCCGAAGAACGCCCTGGGCCGGCAGCAGCTGAGGAAACTGAAGGTCTACGCGGGCCCCGAGCACCCGCACGCGGCGCAGATGCCGCGGGAGCTGGAGCTCTAGAGCCGTTGACCCCGGTCGGGGCGCGAGACCGGTCTCGGAGGAAGCTTGGCGGATCAGACGACATATCAGGCGGTGGGCCGACGGAAGGCCGCGGTGGCGCGCGTGTGGTTGAGGCCCGGGGGATCGGCCTGGAGCGTGAACGGGCGCGGCCTCGATGACTACTTCCCGCTCCTGCGGCACCGCGACGCGGTGTTGAAGCCGTTCTCCGTGACGGGCTCCGAAGGCCGCTTTTCGGTCCATGCGCGGGTACGGGGAGGCGGAATCACGGGCCAGGCCGAGGCGCTCCAGCTCGCGATCGCCCGGGCGATCCTGGAGTCGGACGCCGACACCCGGACGACGCTCCGGGCGAACGACCTGCTCACGCGCGATCCGCGCGTCGTGGAGCGCAAGAAGCCCGGCCGCCCGAAGGCGCGGAAGCGGTTCCAGTTCTCCAAGCGTTGAGGCAGGCCCCGAAATCGAGCAACGAGCACGGTATCCCATGTCAGATGTCGGACTGAAGGACCTTCTGCAGGCGGGCGTGCACTTCGGGCACCAGACGCACCGGTGGAACCCGAAGATGCGCAAGTTCATCTTCGCCGAGCGCGGCGGCATCTACCTGATCGACCTCAAGAAGACGCTTCGCGAGCTGATCCGGGCGCGAGAGCTCGTCGCCGAGACGGTCCGGTCGGGCGGCAACGTCCTGTTCGTGTGCACGAAGCCGCAGCTCGCCCCGATCGTGCGGGCGGAAGCGGAGCGCTGCGGAGCGCACTACGTCACCGAGCGCTGGCTCGGCGGCTTGCTCACGAACTTCCAGACGATCAAGAAGAACATCCGTCGCCTGAAGGAGCTCGAGCGGGGCGCCGAGGAAGGGTCCTTCGAATTCTACACGAAGAAGGAGCAGCTGCTCCTGTCGCGGGAGCGCGAGAAGCTCGAGCGCTATCTCTCCGGGATCAAGGACATGAGCCGGCTTCCGGGTCTCGTCTACGTCGTCGACGCGAAGAAGGAGGAGATAGCGGTCCGCGAGGCGAACCGTCTCGGGATCGCCGTGGTCGCGATCGCGGACACGAACGCCGATCCGGACATGCTCACGGTCGCGATCGCCGGAAACGATGACGCGATCCGCTCCGTCTCCCTGATCACGAAGGCGATTGCCGACGAGATCGAGGCGGCGCGGCGCGACATGCCGAGGGGCGGCGAGGGCGCGGAGGAGGGCGAGGTCTACACCTACTCCACGGAAACCGGCGAGGCGGAGGCCGCGGGACCGGCGAAGCGCAAGAAGCGCCCGAAGCGGCGCCCGAAGCCCGAGCTGATCAAGCGGCGGCTGCACCCGACGGATGCCGAGGCGGGCCCGTCCGGGGTCGCCGCGACGCAGGAGGAGGCGGCCGGCGAGGAGTCGACGGCCGCCGAGACCGAGGCCGCGACGCCGAAGAAGGCCGCGCGTCCGGAGCCGAAGCCGATCGGCGCGGCGTCCGGCGCGAACGGGAACGCGGAATCCGAGGCGACGGGGGAGGCGGAGGAGGCCGGCGCCGTTGCGGCGTCGGACGGATCCGACGGAGACGGAGCGCGCGAGGACGGCGGCTCACCCTGAGCGCGCGGGCGGTGGGCCACTTCGGTGGCCCTTTTTTTTTGGACGATGCCGGCCGGCCGTGATCGGGATTCCGTTCCGCCGGTCGGAGCAGAGGTCGGAACACGGAGAGAAGGGAACGATGTCCGGGATCACGGCACAGGCGGTGAAGTCCTTGCGCGACCGTACGGGCGCGGGAATGATGGATTGCAAGAAGGCGCTCCAGGAGGCCGGAGGAGACGAGGAGAAGGCGATCGACCTGCTCCGGAAGTGGGGAGCGGCGAAGGCGGCGAAGAGGGCCGAGCGCGAGACCTCCGAGGGCATCGTGGAGATCGCCTCCTCCGACGGCGGAACGGCCATGGTGGCCGTGTCCAGCGAGACGGACTTCGTGGCCCGGAACGATGAGTTCCGCGACTTCGCGAAGCGGCTGGCCGGGGCCGTTCTCAGCTCCGATCTTCCCGCGGGCGAAGTCGTCGCGGGCGAGGACCTGCTCGCCCGCGCAGGCTTCGAGGCGTTCGCGGCGGAGGCAGCGGACCTGCGGTCGAAGATCGGGGAGAACATCCAGGTCTTCCGGGCGGTGCGGTTCCGTCGCGGGCCGGACTCGGCGGTCGGGTCGTACCTGCACTTCGACGGCAAGCGCGGCGTGCTCGTCGAGGTTTCGGGCGTCCCGGCGGACCAGGGCGAATCGCTGGCCAGGGAGATCGCGATGCACGTCGCGGCGGCGCGGCCGGCCGGAATCCGGCCGGAGGACATCCCGCAGGATGTCCGGGACCGCGAGCGCGCCGTGCTCGCGGAGCAGACCCGGGCCGAGGGCAAGCCCGAGCAGATCGTGGAGAAGATCGTCGAGGGACGGATGCGGAAGTTCTACGAGCAGCAGACGCTGCTGCTCCAGGCCTTCGTCAGGGACCCGGACGTGACGGTCGGCCAGCTGCTCGAGAAGCGGGGCGAGGACGCGACCGTCCGGCGCTTCGCGCACTTCGCGATCGGAGAGTGACGACGGAACCGTGAGCGAGCTCCGATACCCCAGGGCCCTCGTCAAGCTGTCGGGCGAGTCGCTGGCCGGCGAGCAGGGATTCGGCATCGAGCCCCGCGTCGTCGAACAGCTGACCCACGAGGTGGGCGAGGTGCACGGGGCGGGGGTGAAGCTGGGCCTCGTCGTCGGGGGAGGGAACATCGTCCGCGGCGCCGTGGCCAGCCGGCAGGGCATGGACCGGGTGTCCGCCGACTACATGGGAATGCTGGCCACGGTCATCAACGCCCTGGCGCTCCAGGATGCCCTGGAGCGATACGGCGTGGACACCCGGGTGATGACCGCGATCCGGATGGAGCAGCTCGCGGAGCCGTACATCCGCCGCCGCGCGCTGCGCCACCTCGAGAAGGGACGGGTCGTGATCTTCGCGGGTGGCACGGGGAATCCGTACTTCTCGACCGACACCGCCGCCGTGCTCCGCGCGATCGAGATGGAGGCGGACATCATCCTCAAGGCGACCCGCGTGGACGGCGTCTACACGTCGGACCCGGAGCAGGACCCGGACGCGCAGTTCCTTCCTCAGCTCACGTACCGGGACGTGATCAACAACGAGCTCCAGGTGATGGATGCGGCGGCCATGTCGCTCTGCCGGGAGAACGGTCTTCCGGTGATCGTGCTCAACATCCGCAGGCCCGGCGCGATCCTCGCCGCGCTGCGGGGAGAGCGCATCGGTTCGCTGGTAACGTGAGAGGTGACGCCGATGACCAGCGCCGTGCTGAAGGAGACCGCCGCGCAGATGGACAGGAACATCGAGGCGGTGCAACGGGAGTTCACCGGGGTGCGCACGGGCAAGGCGTCACCGGCCCTGCTCGACTCGGTCCAGGTCGAGGCGTACGGATCGCGGATGCCCCTCAGGCAGACGGCGACCGTCACGGCCCCGGAGCCGCAGATGCTGGTCGTCCAGCCGTGGGACGCCAGCCTCGTCAACACGGTCGCGAAGGCGATCCAGTCGGCGGACCTCGGGCTCAACCCCTCCGTCGACGGCAACCTGATCCGCGTCCGGATTCCCCCGCTCACGGAGGAGCGCCGCCGGGACATGGTGAAGCTCCTGCACAAGTTCGCCGAGGATGGCCGGGTCGCGGTGCGCCACGCCCGTCACAAGGCGAAGTCGGACATCGAGAAGCTGATGAAGGACGGGAAGGTGGGCGAGGACGCGGGCCGGCGGGATCTCGAGCTGCTCCAGAAGCTCACCGACGAGCACATCGCGCGCATCGACGAGCTGATGACGCACAAGGAAGCCGAAGTGATGGAGGTATGAGCGCGCCGCGCGGGCACCCGACGCCGGACCGGCCGGCCAGCCGGGAGGACGGTCCGCCCGTTCTTCCCCTGCCCCGGCGGATCGACATCGATCATGCCTTCGACGTGTACGTGGCGGGCCGGAGCCGGATGTGGACCGAGGCCGAGAAGCGGTCCGCCGCCGGCCCCCGCAGGGGGGCGGAGACGTGGGATCCGGAGCGACTCCCCGGTCCCGGCGACCTCCCCGGGGTTCCGCGGATCGGCGTGGGCGTGCCGGATCGCCTCGTATTTCATCGGGGCGCAGGGACGTGGCGCGACGCCGTCCCCGGAGGACCCGGGCGTCCCCGCTCCGGCGACCGCACCGACTGACCGGGCCCGGTTTGGCGTCCGGGGCGCCGCCGCTCGCCGTGATCCGCCCCGGCGCCGACCCGCCGGCTCGCCTCTCCGCGCTGCTCGACGCCCGCCCGGCCCTCCTGCCGGAGGGCTCCCGCGTGCTCGTCGCCTGGTCGGGCGGCCCCGACTCCACGGCGCTCCTCCTCCTCCTCCTCGCCCTCCGGGAGTCACGAGGCCTCACGGTCGCGGCGGCGCACTTCGATCACGGTCTCCGGCCGGAATCCTCGGCCGTCGCGGCTCGCTGCGCCGAGCGGGCAGAGCGTCTCGGGATCGACCTGCGGGCAGGTCTGCCGGCGTGCCCCCTGCCGACGGCGCAAGCGGCCCTGCGCGAAGCGCGCTACGAGTTCCTGCGACGGGAGGCGGAACGGACGGCGGCGACGAGAATCGTGACCGGGCACCAGGCCGACGACCAGGCGGAGACGGTGCTGTTCCGGCTGATCCGGGGCACGGGCCTCCGCGGGCTGGCCGGGATCCCGGCGCGACGCGGACTCCTCGCTCGTCCCCTGCTCGCGTTCCGGGCCGCCGAGCTCCGGGCCTGGCTCGACGGGCTCGGGTTCCCGTACGAGCTGGACCCCGCGAACCGTGACCCGCGCTGGGCCCGGGTCCGGATCCGGGCCCGGGTGCTTCCCGCGCTCGCGGCCGGGGGAGCAGACCCCGTGCCCGGCCTCCTGCGACTCGCCGAGCGTGCGGCCGCCTGCGACCGGGCCCTCGAGGCGGCGGCCGCCGAGCTCCGGAGCCGGGCCGTGCTCGGTCGCACGGAGCGCGGGACGATCCGGCTCGACCGCCGGATGGTCCTGGCCTCGTCGCCGGAGTTGCGCGCGCGGCTGCTGCGCAGGCTGGCGCGCGAGGCGGGCGCCCGCCTGACGCGCGGAGGAACCCGGGCGGGAGTCGAGTTTATGAGCCGGGGCCGAAGCGGATCGCGCGTGGACCTCGGCGGCGGACTCCGTCTCGTCCGGGCGTTCGAGGAGCTTCGGCTCGCGCATCCGGAGACGGCCGTTCCGGACCGACGGACGGAGGCCGTCGCGTCGTCGCACCTCTGGCTCGCGATCCCGGGGCCGCGGGGAGAGGCGAGCGCGCCGGTCGGGGAGCGCCGGCTCCGGGTTCGCTGGCGGCCCGCCTGCCCGGACGGGTCCCAGCCCACCGCGCGTCGGATTGGACGCGTTGCCCTGACGGTTGCGCCGGAGCATTATCCCCTCCGGCTGCGGTCCTGGAAGCCCGGCGACCGGATGCGGACGGCCGGCGGGACGCGGAAGCTCAAGAAGCTGTTCGGGGAGGCCCGGGTTCCTAGGGAGGAACGCGGCCGGCGACTCGTTCTCGCGGACCGGCAGGGAAGGGTCCTGTGGGTCGAGGACGTCGCGAGAGCGAGCGCAGTTGCGCCGACGGGTGCCGGCGAAACCCTTGTGATCGAGTTCGAGGATGCCTGATCGAGCGAGCGGAGCCGTGCCCCTTGCGGCCCCTGCGTGGCTGGCGAGGACCGGTGGACGCGAGCTCCGCTCCATCGTCTTTCCCGCCGAGGAGATCGAGCGGCGGGTGGGGGAGATGGCGGCGTCGATCACGGCGCACTATCCGCCGGGCGAGGAGCTCCTCGTGCTGGGCCTGCTGAAGGGGTCGTTCATCTTCCTCAGCGACCTCGTGCGGCAGATCGAGAGACCTCTGCACGTGGACTTCATCGTGGTCTCGAGCTATGGCACAGGCACCACGACGAGCGGGGACGTGAAGCTGCTCTACGATCCGACGGCCCCGATCCGGGACCGGCACATCCTGCTGGTCGAGGACATCGTGGACAGCGGAAACACGGTCAACCGACTCGCGGAGGCGCTGCGCACCCGGAAGCCCGCGTCGCTCGAGCTCTGCGCGCTGCTCCACAAGCGCCTCGCGCCGCATCTGTCGCTCGAGCCGCGCTGGGTCGGGTTCGACGCGCCGGCGGACTTCCTCGTGGGCTACGGCCTCGACCACGCGGAGGACTTCCGCCACCTGCCCTTCGTCGCCAGCATCGACGGCTGAGCGACGGCAGACGACGGTCACGGGAGCGCACATGAAGCCGTCCGACGACAAGCGTTCCGGGAACGGGCTGAACCGCTTCATGCGGACGGCCTCGTTCTGGGCCCTTATCGTCCTGATCCCGCTCGCGATCTTCCAGGTGATGGACACCTCGCGCGAGGTGCAGAAGGATCTTACGTACAGCGAGTTCCGGGCCCAGCTCGAGGCGGAGAACATCTCCAGGGTCACGATCACGGAGGCGCGGAAGATCGAGGGGACGTTCCGTCGGCCGCTGCAGGAGGGCGGCGCCGATGTCGACAGCTTCCACACGCTCCTTCCCACCGACGCCAGCCAGGAGCTGCTGGATCGCCTGGAGAGCGCCGGTGTCGAGGTCGAGGCGAAGGAGTCGGGCGCGAACTGGGTGAACTACCTGATCTCCTTCCTGCCCTGGGTCCTGATCATCGGGCTGTGGTTCTTCTTCTTCCGGCAGATGCAGGCCGGCGGCTCGCGCGCCTTCAGCTTCGGGAAGTCGAAGGCGAAGCTGCTGACCGGCGACACGCCGAAGGTCACGTTCGCGGACGTGGCGGGCGCGGACGAGGCGAAGGAGGACCTCAAGGAGATCATCGAGTTTCTCAAGGACCCCGCCAAGTTCCGGCGGCTCGGCGGGCGTCTGCCGAAGGGCGCGCTGCTGGTCGGCCCGCCCGGCACCGGCAAGACCCTGCTGGCCCGCGCCGTGGCCGGCGAGGCCGGGGTCCCGTTCTTCTCCATCTCCGGCTCGGACTTCGTGGAGATGTTCGTCGGGGTCGGTGCCTCACGGGTGCGCGATCTGTTCGAGCAGGCCAAGGCCAACGCCCCGGCGATCATCTTCATGGACGAGATCGACGCCGTCGGGCGACACCGCGGCGCTGGGATGGGCGGCGGCCACG
>JAWOIN010000119.1:0-6826 GCA_046484665.1 Gemmatimonadota bacterium | reverse complement strand
CCCGGTGGTATTCTGTTTAGAATTGCCTCCAGCAAACAACGCGCAGGGCGAGGACGTGGTGGCGGGCACCCGGGATCCGCTCTCGATCGACGAGTTGGACAGGCACCTCTCCGGCGTCTACGAGCAGCTCCAGGAGACGGCCCGCCGGCTCGAGGCGCACTACAAGGAGATGCAGGACCTCGAGTTCACGGTGGAGGAAGGAGTCCTCTACCTGCTTCAGACCCGGAACGGGAAGCGGACGGCGCCCGCGGCGGTGCGGATCGCGGTGGAGATGGCGGACGAGGGGCTGATCACCCGGGAGGAGGCCGTCCGGCGGGTCGACCCGGAGCGGCTCGAGCAGGTCCTCCACCCCATGGTCGATCCCGCGGCGGACTACACGCCGCTCGCGGTCGGCAACCCCGCCTCGCCGGGCGCCGCGTCGGGGAAGATCGTGTTCACCGCCCGAGAGGCCGTGGAGACGGCCGCCGCCGGTGACGATCCGGTGGTGCTCGTGCGGACCGAGACCTCGCCCGACGACTTCGAGGGAATGGTGGCCGCGATCGCGATCGTGACCTCGCGGGGCGGAAAGTCGAGCCACGCGGCCGTGGTCGCCCGTGGAATGGGCAAGATCTGCGTGGTCGGGACGAAGTCACTCACGATCGACGAGGAGCGGGGCGAGATCCGGGCGGACGGGAGGACCGTCCGGCGTGGCGAGTGGATCACGGTCGACGGCTCCTCCGGCGAGGTGATTCCCGGCCGGATCCCGACCGTGCAGCCCGAGCCGGGGGAGCACTTCGACCGGCTCATGGAGTGGGCGGACGGGTTCCGGCGGCTGCGCGTCCGCGCCAATGCGGACAACCCGGAGGACGCCTCGGCGGCCCGGGGCTTCGGCGCGGAGGGCATCGGGCTCTGCCGCACCGAGCACATGTTCTTCGGCGAGGAGCGGATCGACGCGGTCCGCGAGATGATCCTCGCCGGCGAGCCGCAGGGCCGGCGGCGGGCGCTCGACAAGCTCCTCCCGATGCAGCGTTCCGACTTCGAGGGGATCTTCCGGGCGATGGACGGACTGCCGGTGACGATCCGGCTGCTCGACCCGCCTTTGCACGAGTTCCTGCCGGCCGAGCCCGAGGAGATCGAGCGGGTCGCGCGGGCCCTCGACCGCCCCGTCGCGCAGGTGGAGGCGGCCGTGTCGAGGCTCACGGAGGCGAACCCGATGCTCGGGCACCGCGGCTGCCGGCTCGGCTTCTCGCATCCGGAGATCACGCGCATGCAGGCGCGCGCGATCTTCGAGGCGGCGCTCGACGCGAAGGCGGGCGGCGTGGAGGTGCGCCCAGAGGTCATGGTTCCCCTGGTCGGCCACGTGGCGGAGCTCCGCCACCAGCGGGCCCTGGTCGAGGAGATCGCGAAGGAGGTGTTCGCCGAGCGCGACGACTCCGTCGACTACCTGGTCGGGACGATGATCGAGCTCCCGAGGGCCTGTCTCACGTCAGGGCCGATCGCCTCCGCCGCGGACTTCTTCTCGTTCGGGACGAACGACCTCACGCAGACGACGCTCGGTCTCTCCCGGGACGACGCGGGGAGCTTCCTCCCCCTCTACGTCGAGGCCGGCATCTATCCGAAGGACCCGTTCCAGACGCTCGACACGGAGGGCGTGGGCCGGCTGATGCGGGCCGCGGTGCGCGAGGGCCGGGCGGAGAGGCCCGGCCTCAAGGTCGGGATCTGCGGCGAGCACGGCGGCGACCCGGACTCGGTCGCCTTCTGTCACGGCCTCGAGATGGACTACGTCTCGTGCTCGGCGTTCCGCGTGCCCGTGGCGCGGCTCGCCGCGGCGCACGCGGCGCTCCAGGAGGTGGCCGAGTCCGAGACCCGGTAGTAGGAGCGCCGCCGTCACGCGGCCGTCACGGACACGTTACGCGCCCGCTATTGCATCGGGGCGAAGCGGGGTGCAATCATGACGCTCGACTGCATCCGGAAGGACCTGAAAGGCTCTCGAGAATGACCGGGTCACGGACGGCGGGCCTGCCCCCCCGCCCGTTGTGCGCGCGAGCGCCCGTCGGCCAGTCCCGCTGGCCCGTCCCCGGCAGTTCCGTCCGTTCAACCCCCCAGTACCGGAGGGATCCGCAAATGCGTTTCCGATCTCGTCTGATGCTGCCGGCTCTGCTGGCGGCCCTCGGGCTCACGGCCGGCGCCGCCCCGGCGCTCGCGCAGAGCGCAACGACGGGCGCCGCTTCCGGCGTGATCACCGACCAGGATGGCGCTCCGATCGCCGGCGCCGCCGTCGAATTCACCTACGGGCCGACGGGCTACGCGTCCACCGCGCTCACAAACCAGCGCGGAGCGTTCTCGCTGCAGGGCCTCGAGCCCGGCGGTCCCTACACGGTGCGCGTCTCGATGCTCGGGTACCGTCCCGCGACGCGGCAGAACGTGTCGATAGGTCTCGGCCGGACGTACAACCTCGCCGCGAGCCTCGAGGTGTCGGCCGTCGAGCTCGAGGCGCTCGTCGTCGAGGCGGACGCCTTCGCGTCCCAGTTCTCGCCGTCCACGCAGGGCGCGGAGACCCTGATCGACCAGGCCCAGCTCGAGGCGCTGCCGGCGCTCGACCGGCGGTTCGAGAACCTGGCCCGGCTCACGCCCCAGATCGTCGCCACGGACGCGAACGGCGGCCTCGGGCTGAGCGTGGTGGGACAGAACAACCGCTACAACACGATCCAGATCGACGGCGCGACCGTGAACGACCGGTTCGGCCTCGGCGCCACCGGCGCGGCCGGCGGCCAGGCCCGCGGCAAGCCGATCGGTCTCGACGCGGTCAAGGAGTTCCAGGTCCTGCTCTCCCCGTACGACGTGCGGCAGGGGAACTTCACCGGCGCCCTCGTGAACGCCGTGACGAAGAACGGCGGGAACGAGTTCTTCGGGTCCGCCTTCGCCTACTTCCGCAACCAGGACCTCGCGAACGAGCCGTTGAGCGACACCGAGTTCAAGAACTGGCAGGTCGGCGGCTCCGTCGGCGGCCCGATCGCCCGGGACAAGGCGTTCTTCTTCGCGAACCTCGAGTTCCAGCGGTCCGACAGACCGGCCATCGGTCCGTACGTCGGGGCCCCTGGCGACATCTCGGGCGTGATCCCGGACCCGGCCGACATCACGGCCTTCAACTCCGCGCTCGAGGCCTACGGGTTGCAGCCCGGCGACGGGAACGCCGTCACGAACGAGAACCCGCTCACGAACCTGACGCTGCGGGGGGATTGGAACATCAACGCGCGGAACCGGCTCGTCTTCCGCTACAACTACAACCGGGCGCAGGATGACGTGTTCACCCGGAGCACGTCGACCAGCAACCCGGCGTTCCGGTTCCAGAACAACGCCTACCAGTTCCTGAACAACACGCACAACCCGTCGGTCCAGCTGTTCACGAGCCTGGCGAACGGCGGACTCAACGAGTTCCGCGTGAGCTACAACCGGATCCGGGACGAGCGCGACCCCTTCGTGTCCGAGCCGCAGGTGCTGGTGGAGGGGTTCGAGAACGTCGGCGGGCAGAGCTACGGCCTGTGGACGGGCTCCGAGCAGTTCTCGCAGGGGAACCGCCTCAACCAGGACATCTGGGAGATCACGGACAACTTCACGTTCGCCCCGATGGGCGACCACACGATCACGGTCGGAACGCGGAACGAGATCTACACTCTGCTCAACCTGTTCGCCCAGTCGTCGTACGGCGTCTACGAGTTCGACGACCTCGCCGCGTTCGAGGACGGCGCAGTGGGCTCCGCGTCCGCGTACACCGTGAGCGGGCAGCTGACGGGCGGCCCGGTGCTCCCCGCCGAGTTCACCAGCGCCCAGTTCGGGCTCTACGTGCAGGACCAGTGGCAGGTCAACCGGGCGCTCAGCCTCACCGGCGGCCTCCGGGTCGACATCCCGGTCTTCTTCGACCAGCCCGAGTTCGCCGCCCAGGTGAACCAGGACTTCGGGGAGCAGGACGTTCCCTCGGGCCAGATCCTCTGGAACCCGCGCCTCGGTTTCAACTGGGACATCAACGAGGAGCAGGCGCAGCAGCTGCGCGGCGGCGTCGGGATCTTCACGGGGAACCCGGCCTTCGTCTGGATGTCGAACGCCTACGCGAACAACGGCACCGGAATCGGCATCCTCAACTGCGGCGCGGGGAACCCCAACGGCCTCGCGCCCGCGTTCAACCCGGACCCGTTCGACCAGACGTTGAGCTGCGCGCCCGGGACGGCGGCGGGCGGCGGAACGGTGGCGATCGGCGACGGCGAGTTCCTCGGCGAGGTCGACCTGATCGAGGAGGACACCCGGTTCCCGCAGGTGCTCCGGGCGAACCTGGCCTACGACCGGCGCCTCCCCGCGGGCTTCCTGGCGACGCTCGAGGGAATCTACAACTGGGGCCTCAACGACTACTTCATCGTGAACCGGAACCTCGGCGCGACGGGCGCGGGCGAGTCCTTCGCCACCGACCCGAACACGGGCCGCGTGCTGTACGGGACGATCAGCGACGACGGGCGCTCGAACCCGGTCTACTACCGGCGGGCGGTGTACGGCACGGGCAGCGTGGGCGTGTTCGAGCTCCGCAACACGAGCGAGAACTGGTCCTACAACCTCACCGCCGGGCTCCAGAAGCTGATCGGCGACGACATCCGGCTCGTGGGCGCCTACACCTTCTCGAAGGCGAAGGACGTCCAGAGCTTCACTTCTAGCCGCGCCACGTCGAACTGGCGCTTCGGCCGGATGACCGCGGGCGACCAGCTCGTGCAGACGGCCGCCACGTCCTCCTTCGACCGGCCGCACAAGCTCACTCTCGCCGGCACCTACACGTTCCCGTGGGAGAGCTGGCCGACCGAGCTCTCGCTGATCTACATCGGGTACTCGGGAACTCCCTACACCTACATCTCCGGCGGCTCGAGCGGCCGGGGCGACCTGAACGCCGACGGGATCGTCGGGAACGACCCGCTGTACGTCCCGACCGGCCTGAACGACCCGTTCATGACGTTCGAGAGCGCGCAGGACGCGGAGGCGTACGACGCCCTGATCAGCAGCCTCGACTGCATGAGCGAGCAGCGCGGCCGGATCATGGAGCGGAACAGCTGCCGGAATCCGTGGCAGAACTTCCTCGACGTGTCGGTGAACCAGGGCCTCCCGATGTTCGGCAGGAACCGGGTCTCGGTGCAGCTCGGGGTCTTCAACTTCCTGAACTTCCTGAACGACGACTGGGGCAGGATCAAGACCGCCGGCGGCGGCGTGTTCGACAGCGAGACCGTGCTGCGCGTCAACACGGCCCCGGGCGGTGTCCCGGTCTTCACCTACAGCGGCCCCGATGTCCTGGAGGGCGGCGACGACGCGCTGTATGCAGACAACGGAGACCCGCGGAACTCCTGGCAGCTCCAGCTGTCGCTCCGCTACGAGTTCGGCGGCGGGTCCTGACCCCGTAGAGCACCACGTCCTGCCGGCCCTGCTGCCGGCAACGAAGGGGGGTCCGGCGATCGGTCGCCGGACCCCCCTCCTCATCCCCCATTCGCGCGCGGCGGGCCCGCGCCCGGTCACCCCGCGGGCGGCTCTCCCCCCGCGAGAACCGACCCTGCGAGCTCCACCCACTCGCGGTTTCCCATGAAGAGAGGGATGCGCTGGTGGAGCGCGTCGGGCTCGATCGCCAGGATCTCCCTCGACCCGTCCGTCGCCCCGCCCCCCGCCTGCTCGCACAGCAGGGCGAGCGGAGCGGCCTCGTAGAGGAGCCGGAGCTTCCCGTCGGGGCTCTTCCGGTCGCCCGGGTACATGAAGATCCCGCCGTAGAGCAGCGTGCGGTGGAAGTCGGCGACGAGCGAGCCCACGTAGCGGTGGGAGAAGCCGCCCGCCCCGTTCGGCCCGGTGCCGCGGAACCACTCCACCAGCTCCTGCTGCTCCCGGCTCCAGCGCGGGAAGTTCCCCTCGTTCACGCTGTAGATCCGCTGTCCGGGCTCGGGGATGCGGATCATCGGGTGCGAGAGCAGGAACTCGCCGATCGAAGGGTCCAGCGTGAAGCCGTGCACCCCGTTCCCGGTCGTGTAGACGAGCACCGTCGAGGAGCCGTACATCACGTAACCCGCCGCCACCTGGCGCGAGCCGGGCTGCAGGCAGTCCTCGAGCGTCCCGTCCCGACCCTCCGTCACCCGGCGGTGAATCGAGAAGATCGTCCCGATCGAGATGTTCGCCTCGATGTTCGAGCTGCCGTCCAGCGGGTCGAACAGGAGCACGTACTCGCCGGTCGGGAACTTCTCCGGGATCGCGATCAGGCCCTCCTCCTCCTCCGAGGCCATGACGCACAGGTTGCCGCCGTGGTCCATCGCGTTGAACACCACCTCGTGCGCGTACTCGTCCAGCTTCTGGACCTCCTCGCCGTGCACGTTCCCCTTCCCCGTCTTGCCGAGGATGTCCACGAGGCCGGCCTTGGTCACTTCCCGGTGGATGAGCTTCGCGGCGAGCGTGAGATCGTAGAGGACGGCGGTGAGGGCGCCGGTCGCGGTGGGGTGCAGGCGCTCCTCTTCGAGGATGAACCGGCCGAGGGTGACGACGTAGCGATCCATGCCTGCCTCCCGTGCGTTCGAACGGAGCGCCGGAGCCCGGCGGGTCGCGTATAAAAGCAGCCAAAAAATTAAGATTAAGACCACAAACATTATTGTTGACTTCTTAATCTCAAAATTCTCTGAGAGATCATCTTCTTGTTTTATTGCTCTATAAGTTGACAACAACAACGCAATAGTCAAAAGAAATGCATATCCGACTTTCAACCACCCAAAGACAAAAATCAGAATTGGTACGAGGAGGTATATATAAACAAAATTATTAATGATTTTATTGAAACTGATTTGGA
>JAWOIN010000086.1:0-9833 GCA_046484665.1 Gemmatimonadota bacterium | reverse complement strand
AACCTCTACGCCCTTCTCAAGGCGGTGGCCTTCGGGTGGCAGCAGCAGGAGGTCACGGACAACGCCCTGAAGATCGCCTCCGAGGGAAGCGACCTTTATGCGAGAATCCTCAAGTTCGTTTCTTTATATAGCGATATCGGCCGTCATCTCGAGCGCTCTGTGAAGGCGTACAACGCCGCGACGGGGTCCCTCGAGCGGCGCCTCGCACCGGCGGCGCGCCGCTTCCAGGAACTGGGGCTCGGGGCCGGGACGATCGAGGAACCGAAGCCGCTCGAGATCACGCCCACGCAGCCTTCCCTGCTCGACGGAGAGGACTGAGCGGCGCTTCCCGTGCCGGTCCGCGTCGCGGGCGACGCGAGGCGGGCCACCCTCTTCCGGACGGCGCACTCGACCCTCGCGTGCGGATCGGCGTCGCGGCGCTCGTAGCGATCTTCGCGCTCGGCGACGGGCTCGAGCGCTTTTCGCGGGAGCAGATCGAGAAGACGACCGACCTGCAGACGCTCGTGCTCCGCCCGCGGGCCACCGAGATCGTGGACGGGGTCTCGGTGCGTCGGGCAGACCCCGCGACGTTCGCCCCCGCCGACGCCGAGGAGCTCGCGGGGGCGGTCGGCGCCGCGGCCGGGGCGGCGCTGATCCTGGCGGGATCCGGTCACATCGAGGCCGCCGGGGTGTCAGCCAATCTGGCGAGCGCCCTCGCGGGTCCGGGCGGCGTTCACGATTCCGAGCCTGCTCGCCGCGGTGGGAGCGGCCCTGCTCGTGGGTCCCCTGTTCGGGACCTGGCCGGCCCGGCGGGCCGGCCGTCCCTCTCCGATCGAGGCCCTTCGGCGCGAGTTGCAGGGTCCCTTCCCCGTCCGTCGATCCGGCCCTACTGTGGGCGGCGGACCGACGCGCCGACCCGAATCCGGAGGATGCCATGTGCCGTGTGACCCGATACGGGACGAGGTCCGCCCTCGCAGCCTGCCTCCTTCCTCTTCTCGTCGCGGCGCCGCGCCCCGTCGTCGCGCAGGACGGCGGGACCGGTCTCCAGGCGGCGATGGCCCGTGACATCGCCGGGCTGGAGAGGAAGTACGCGGGCCTCGCCGGAGCGATGCCGCCGGCCGCGTGGGAGTGGCGCCCGGCGGACGGCGTCCGCTCTGCGGGCGAGGTCCTGTGCCACGTCGCGGGGGCGAACTACCGGATCCCCGGCTTCTTCGGCGTCGAGGCGCCGGCGGAGGCGGCGGCGGTCGACGCGGCCTGCGCCGTGGAGGACGGCGCCGCACGCCGCGGGGCGGTGCCCGCGGCCCTCGCCGCTTCGTTCGCGCACGCCCGGCAGGCCGTGATGTCGGTCGCCGACGCCCGCCTTGACGAAGGTACGAAGCTGTTCGGCCAGGACACCACGGTCCGCGCCGCGATGCTGCTCTACGTCACGCACATGCACGAGCATCTCGGACAGCTCGTGGCCTACGCCCGCACGAACGGAGTGGTCCCGCCCTGGAGCACCGGCGGCTGAGGCCCGGCGCGGCGGGAGCCGCCGCGCTTGCGATCCTGATCGGACTGGCCCGGGCGACCCCGGGGCCGGGCCAGTCGACCCCCCCGTCCCCGACCCCCGCGGTCGGCCGGGGTTCCGCGACCACGCTCGTGCTGCGGAACGTCACGGTCGTGGACGTCGAGACCGGCGCGCTCCGGCCCGGGATGGACGTGACCGTTACCGACGGGCGGATCTATTCCGTCGAGCCCCGGAGCGCCGAGCCCGTCCCGCGCGGCGCCTCCGCTTCCGTCGACGGCGGCGGCCGGTTCCTGATCCCGGGCCTGTGGGACATGCACGGCCACGTGCTGCCCGCCTCGGAGACGGCCGGGGACGCCTGGTGGGAGCCGGACCCGGAGACCGCCTTCCGGCTGCTCGTCGCCAACGGCGTGACCGGCGTGCGCGACATGTGGGGCAGCCTCGAGGCGAGGGCGCGCGTCGAGCGGGAGCGACGCTCGCGGGGACGGCCGTGGCCGCGCCTGCTGACGCCGGGCGGGATCGTCGACGGGCCCGTTCCCTACTATCCCGGCCTGATCTCCGTCGCCTCGCCCGACGAGGCCCGGGCCGCGGTCGACTCGCTCGCGGCCGGGGGCGCGGACTTCGTCAAGGTCTACACGTCGCTCCCGCCCGACCTGCTGGGCGCGGTGGTCGCGCGGGCGCGCGAGCGCGGCCTGGCGGTGGCCGGACACGTGCCGGCGTCGGTCTCCGCCGGGGCCGCGGCCAGGGCCGGGATGCGGAGCTTCGAGCACCTGTACGGCGTGCTCGAGGGCTGCTCTTCGGCCGAGAGTTCCCTGCTCGCCGACAACGTCTCGTTCCTCGACGCGCGGGCCGCCGGCCGCAACACGACGCGCGAAGACCGCGCCTGGTTCGAGCGCCTGCTCGGGACGCAGGACGAAGGGCGCTGCGAGGCCCTGCTCCGCCTGCTGGCGCGGGAGGGAACGTTCCAGGTCCCGACCCTGGCCGCCCTCGAGGGAGTGTTCCGGCTCCGGGACGCCTTCGCGGCGGACGACCCCCGGCTCGCGTACGTGGATCCCCGGGCACGGGCCTTCTGGGGGCCTTCCACCTACGACGAGAGCCGCAGCTTCGCGGACGCCGACTGGGACCTGCGGCGGCGGCGCCTCGACCGGATGCGGGAGGTGATCGCGCGGATGGCGGAGTTCGGCGTGCCGATCCTCGCGGGCTCGGACTTTCACCCGACGATCGCGTTCACCTTCCCGGGCTTCAGCCTGCACGACGAGCTCGCGCTGCTCGTGGCGTCGGGCCTCACGCCGCTCCAGGCCCTCCGCACCGCCACCCTCGAGCCGGCCAGGTACCTCGCGGCGACGGACAGCCTCGGGTCCGTGGCGCCCGGTCGCGTCGCCGACCTCGTGCTGCTCGAGGGAAACCCGCTCGCCGACATCGCCGCCGCCGGCTTGATCCACGGCGTCGTCCTCGGCGGGCGCTGGCTGCCGCGGGACACGCTCGACGCGTGGCTGGCCGACGTGGCGGGCGCCGGGCGGGGGCCCGCTCCGCCCCCCCTGGCGGAGCTTCCGCCCGGCGCCGAACGGCGCGTCGAGCTGGCGGGCGTGCGTGCCGGGCTGCGGCTCGTGTTCCTCCTCGAGCCGTCGCTCGCCCGGGGTCGCGTCCCGGAGTTCCTCGCGCCGCTCCGGGCGGAGGACCTCGCCGGATCGTCTCCTCCGATCGACGCGCTCCTGCGCGCGAACCCGCAGTACCGGGGCTGGCTCGTCTCCGGCCTCGAGATCGTCGTCGCGGACCGGGTCCGGGTCGACGGGAGCGGTCCGCGGCGCGGCGCCAGCGCCCGCTGGTGGCTGGAGGCGACTCCGGGCGACCGCGGGCCGCAGCTTCCCGGACCGCCCGACGCCTCCGTCCGCGTCCAGCTCGGCGAATGGGGGACCGGGACGGGCCACGATGCCAGGATCGAGGCCCGGCAGTTTCCGAGCGGCACCTGGTCCTTCCGGATCGAGGACCTGTCGGTCCGGGCGGACTTCGTCTGCGCCCCCGGAGGCGCCCGCTCTCCGTTCGGCGCCGACGCGACCGGCGGCGCGATCCTGTGGGAAGGCGACCGGGTCCCGGAGCGATACTCCGTGGAGCTCTCCGGGGGCCGGGCGGCGCGGGAGTGCGATCTCCGGGTCTCCGCCGACGGCCTCCACCCGCTGACGACGGCTCTCGCCCGGGCGCCGGTGCTGCGGGGTCCGGCGCTGGGGGCGCGGCTCGTGGAGGGGGGGCGCGTCGTCCTGGCGCTGTACCGGGTGGACTGACGCGCGCCCGGTCCTTGGCCGGGACGACGACGAAGCTAGCTTGACCGCACAGGTTTCCCGCCCGGCCGCCGGCGCCGGACCACCGTCCCGAGAGGAGCGAGATTCCCGGTGGAACTCCGTTGCGTCGAAGTCGCCCTTCCCGCCGATCGGGCGGACGAGATCCGGTCCCTCGAGCCCGCGTCCGCGGCGGTGGACGTGCGCGCCCTGCCTCTCGAAGGCTCCGACGACGTCCGGCTCCTGCGCATCCTTCTGCCCGCCGACGCCGTCGAGCCGCTTACGGACGCGCTCGCCGACCGACTCGAAGACACGCCGGGCTTCCGCATCTGGGTGAGCCGCGTCGAGGCCACCGTGCCCCGCATCGTCGAGGAGGAGGACGGCGAAGACGCCGGGCGGACGGACGCGGTCGGCGGCGCGGGCCGGCGGAACGGCCCGGGACGGATCAGCCGGGAGGAGCTCTACACGGACGTGGACGAAGCCGCCCGTCTCCGGCCCGTGTATCCCGTCACCGTGGCGCTCTCCACGCTGGTGGCGACGGTCGGCCTCGTGCGGGGCGACGTGGCCGTGATCGTGGGCGCGATGGTGATCGCCCCGCTGCTGGGCCCGAACGTGGCATTCTCTCTCGCGGCCACGCTCGGCGACCTCGAGCTGGGCGCCCGGGCGGTCCGGACGGCCGCGGTCGGCCTCGTCACGGCGTTCGGCCTGTCGCTCCTGATCGGCCTCGTCGTTCCCGTCGACCCCTCGGTACCGGAGATCGCCGCCCGGACTACGCCGAACCTCGCGGACGTCGTGCTCGCCTTCGCCGCCGGGAGCGCGGGCGCCCTCGCCTTCACGACCGGACTGCCCGCCGCGCTGGTGGGGGTCATGGTCGCGGTCGCGCTCCTTCCCCCGCTCGCCGCCGCGGGGCTTCTGCTGGGCGCCGGTCACGTCGCGCTCGCGCTCGGGGCGCTCCTCCTCACGCTGACCAACATCGTCTGCGTGAACCTGGCGGCCGTGGTTACATTTCTGGCCCAGCGGGTTCGGCCCCGGACCTGGTGGGAGGAGGAGAAGGCGAAGCGGGCGAGCTGGATCGCGCTCGCGACCTGGCTGGCGCTGCTCGCGATCCTCGTCCTCATCCTCGTCCTCGTGGACCTGCCCCCGCCGACGGCGCGGAGCTGAGGGCCCTGGCCCGGGCTTGCCCGGGACCGGCCGCGGCCCTATTCCGGACCGGTCGCGACGACGCACCCCGGCAGCAGGAGCCCGAGCAGCGCATGCAGCACGACGCCATCGCCGTCATCGACTTCGGCGGACAGTACGCCCACCTGATCGCGACCAAGGTCCGGCGCCTCGGCGTGCTCGCCGAGATCCGGCAGCCCGAGGACCCGATCGAGGCGTTCGCCCGCTACCGCGGCATCATCATCTCGGGAAGTCCGAGCCTCGCGTCCCACGGGGAGGACTCCGACTACACGCGCGCGATCTACGATCTGGACGTGCCCATCGTCGGGTTCTGCTTCGGACACCAGGAGATCGCGAAGCACTACGGTGGCGAGGTGGTGCACGGCGGCCGCCAGTGGGGACGCGCCGAGCTGCACCTGACGGGCGGGCATCCGCTGTTCGCGGGGCTCGGGCCGGTGGAACGGGTGTGGATGAGCCACTACGACAGCGTGACGGCAGTCGGCCCGGAGTTCCGCGAGCTCGGCTGGAGCATCACCACGGACGGGGGCCCGGACCACAGGTACGCGGCGATCGGCTCCGACTCCCTTCGCCGGTACGGTCTCCAGTTCCACCCCGAGGTCGATGACACGGCGCACGGGACCGAGATGATCGCGAACTTCGTGCTCGAGATCTGCGGCTGCCGGCCGACCTGGTCGATGGAGGCCTTCCTCGAGGAGGAGACGGAGAGGATCCGGACGCAGGTGGGCGACCGGTCCGTGTTCCTGCTCGCCTCCGGTGGCGTCGACTCCACCGTCGCTGCCACGCTGCTGGCGCGGGCGCTCGGGCCGGAGCGCGTCGACCTGCTCCACGTCGACAACGGCCTGATGCGGAAGGACGAGAGCGCCCAGGTGATCGAGTTCTTCCGGGGACTCGGCCTCGGCGCGCACCTGCACTTCGTCGACGCGAGCGACCGCTTCCTCGCCGCGCTCGACGGCCGGATCGAGCCCGAGGCGAAGCGGCGCGCGATCGGCGACACCTTCATCGCCGTGTTCGAGGACGAGGCGCGCCGGCTCGGGGTGGAAGGCCACCTGCTCGGACAGGGTACCATCTACCCGGACACGATCGAGACCGGCGGAACGAAGCGGGCCGACACGATCAAGACCCACCACAACCGGGTTCCCGTCATCGAGGAGATGCTGGCGGCGGGACGGGTCGTGGAGCCGCTCGCGGACCTCTACAAGGTCGAGGTCCGGGAGCTGGGCGAGAAGCTCGGAGTGCCGCACGAGCTCGTGTGGCGTCACCCCTTCCCGGGACCCGGCCTGGGCGTGCGGCTGCTGTGCGATGACGGCTCCGGAGACGTGGAAGGGCTCGACGAGATCGCCCCGCTCGTGGCCGAGCAGGGTCGACGTTTCGGCCTCGAGGCGGAGGTGCTGCCGATCCGCTCCGTAGGCGTGAAGGCCGATCTCCGCGCCTACGAGCACCCGGTCCTGCTTACGGGCGATGCGTCCTGGGAGACGCTCCTGCGGGCCGCGTCGGTCCTCACGGCGGAGGTGCCCGGCATCAACCGCTGCGTCTGGAACCTGTCGCCGGAGCCCCCGGCCACGGTCCTCCCCCTGGCGGCCGGGGTGACGCGCGAGCGCCTCGACGTGCTCCGCGAGGCCGACCACATCGTGATGGAGGGCCTGCGGCGTCACGGCCTCTACGGCGAGATCTGGCAGTGCCCGACCGTCCTCGTCCCCCTCGACCTCGCGGGGGACGGCGGCGAGCTCGTCGTCGTCCGCCCGATCCGCTCCAAGCGGGCGATGACGGCGACGCCGGTCGAGCTGCCCGGCGCCCTGCTCGACGAGCTCCGCGAGGGCGTGCTCGGCCTCGGGGGCGTGTCGGGCCTCGCGCTCGACGTGACCTCGAAGCCGCCGGGAACCATAGAGTGGGAATGACGGTCCTTCGGAGGTGAGCGCGGACGGCTTCTCCCGGGGCGGGTCGCGGTGGGTTTCCGCGCTCCTCGCGGCGGTCGTCGTCTTCGTGGGGCTCTCGCTGTTGCGCGGCGCCCTCGCGCCGTCGTCCCCGGAACTCCCGCCGACCCCGCGCGTCCTCGGGCTCCCGGAAATGCTCGGGTGCTGGGAGCTGGACGTGGGACCGTGGGAGGCGGCCGGCACCGCCGGATCGGAGACGCCGCCGGTCAGCCGTGCCGACTCGACCGTCCGGGCGCTCCTCGTCGCGCCCGATCGCGTCCTGCTCCTGCCCGATTCGATCGACGAGTGGCGCCGCGAGTTCACCACGTACCGCGCCGTGCCGGTAGCCGGGAGCTTCGACCCGCGGCTCCGCGGGCTGATGCGCTGGTTCCTGCGCGCCGACACGCTGTGGCTCGTCTGGTCGGACCGGAACCTGCGTGCCGGTCTCGCGCTCCTTCCGCGCGACGGCCGGCTCGAGGGCGCGGGGCGGGCGCTGGTCGAGTCGATCCGAGACGGGACGGGACCGCTCGACGCCCGCGTCGCGGCCTCGGCGTGGAAGGTGAACTGTGCGACGGGGCTCCGCGACGTGGAGCGGGCCGCGCCGCGGCCCTGAGCAGCATCCGACCGGGGCGCCGCCCCGCGTCGAGCGGAACCCGCGGGGGAGGAATGGACATGCGCAGGATCGTCTCATGGCCCGTCGTCGCAGGCGGGTCGGCGGCGGTCGACTGGCTGGTCCGGTTCGGCACGGGATTCGACATGCCACGCGTGCTCGCGTTCGAGACCGTGCTCTTCCCGTTGACCGCCGCCGCGCTCGAGGCGATGCGACGGAAGGGCCACGCCAGGCGCGGCAGCACGCCCCTTCTCCAGCTGCTGCTCGTGTGGACGTTCGCGCTCGCTGGCCTTCGTTCCGCCCTGCTCACCGCGGGCAGTTCCTACGTCGTGGCGAACCTCGCCCCCGTCGTGGTGGCGGGCGCGGCGCTGCTGCTCGTCCTTGCGAGGCGGCGATCGCGGGGGACGGAGGCGGAGCCGTGAGCCGGGAGTCGGGCTGGGCCGTGCTCACGTGGTTCGACGCCCGCTCGGACGCCGCGGTCCTCGTAAAGGCGCTTCGCGCAGCCAGGATCCCGGCGATCGTCGCCGGGGCCCGATCGCGCGGGTTCGGGCCGGGGCGCGCCGCCGATCCGCCGAGGGAAGTCGAGGTGCGGGTGCCCCGGGAATTCCTGAAGCGGGCGCGAGACGTCAGGGACGCCCTCGGAGGGCTGCCCTCGGGCGGCCCTCCGCCCGACGATGACCCGCAACCCCCGGATCGAGGGAAAGTACCATGAGCCTGCCGGATCGGTCGTCCCGAGTCGTGGCCGCCGTCCTCCTGCTCCTGGCCTGCGCGCCCCGCGCCCGGGCCCAGGAGGAGGTGCCTCCCTCCCGCGCCGCGGACCCCGGGGACGTGGCCTCGCTGGACGCGATCATCGCGGCCTTCTACGACGTCGTGTCGGGCCCGGCCGGCGAGCCCCGGGACTGGGGCCGCGACAGCACCCTGTACCTCCTCGGCGTGCGGTTCACGGTGATCCGGCCCGGACCCGATGGGACGCCCGTCGCGCGGACGCTCGACCACGGCACCTGGGCCGCCGCCGCGGCGCCGTCGCTCGAGCGGGGGTTCTTCGAGAGGGAGATCCACCGGACCGTGCGGCGGTTCGGACCGATCGCCGACGCGTTCAGCACCTACGAGTGGTCGCGCACCGCGGAGGGACCCCCGGAGGGCCGGGGGATCAACAGCCTCCAGCTGTTCCACGACGGGACGCGCTGGTGGATCACGGCCGCGCTGTGGGCGGACGAGGGGCCCGGGGCGCCGATCCCGCCGGAGTACCTGCCCGACTGACGCCGCTCCCCGGCGCCCGGAGGCCCCGGGCCTGCCTCAGGCCGGGAGCTCGATCCGGGGATTCTCCGGATCCGGCCGGAACAGGACCAGCGTCCGGCCGATCACCTGGACGAGGTGCGCGTCCCCGAGCTGGCGGACGAGCGACTCGCCGGTCTCCCGCGGCCGCTCCGGCGCGACGTCGAGCACCTTCAGCTTGACGAGCTCCCGGGCGGCCAGGGCCTCCCGAACGGCGGCCAACGTCGCCGGAGTCGGCCCTCCCTTCCCGACCTGGAGGATCGGCTTCAGCTCGTGTGCGAGCGCCCTGAGACGCGCGCGCTGCTTCGGCGTCAGGGGTTCGATCTCCGTCTCCTCTCGCTGTGGCGGCCGCCGGGGCGCGACCACCGGTCCCTTCCGGTCGCCCGACGCCCGGTACACCCGACGATCGCCGGAGATTCCCCGTCCGATCCCTCCCGGGACCCGGAACCTGTCCCGCAGCCCGACGAAGGCCCAGATTGGGGGCGGCCCCCGGCGTCGGCCCGGGGGCGGCACGAAACGCTCACGGAAGGAAGCATGGACGCTGCGGCCCGGCGACCGTCCTCCCCGCCGCCGTTCGCGTGCCGGGCCCCGCCCGTCCCGTTCGGGCCCCGCACCCTCGACCGCCCGCTCCCGGGCCCCCTGCGGAGGGCGGACTGATGGAGAGGCCGGGCCGGCTCCGCTTCCTGCTCCTCTCCGGGCTGGCGCTCGGCGCGGTCGCCGTCGGGGCGTTCGCGACTCGGAGCGTCCTCCTCCAGCCACTCTTCGGGGAGGCGTGGGCGCACCCGCTCGGCGTCCTCGCGGCCGTCGCCGTCCTCGGTCCCGTCGTCGCGGTCCTCGTGGCGCGGCTGGATCCCCCGGCGGGACCAGCGGAGCTGTGGAGGCTGGGCGTCGCCTGGGCCCTCATCGTCGCGTGCCTCGTTCCCGCGACCGTGTTCCTCGCGGGAGCCGGCGCCTGGTGGCCCTTCGTCGGGGAGCGCCCGGCAACGTCGGTCCTCTGGCTGCTCGTCCCGCTCTACGTCCTCGTCGGTCCCACCCTGGCGGGCGCCCGCCGCGCCCGGGACGCGGGTCTCGCGCCGATCGAGCCGCGACTCTGCTTCCTGCCG
>JAWOIN010000076.1:0-21977 GCA_046484665.1 Gemmatimonadota bacterium | reverse complement strand
TGCCTCGAGCGGTCCGCGGAGATGGTGGTGTCGGTGCTGGCCACGTGGAAGGCCGGAGGCGCCTACGTGCCGCTCGATCCCGCGTATCCTCTGGAGCGACTTCGCTTCATCGTCGAGGACGCGGGCCTCGACGCGGTCGTGACCCAGTCGGATCTCCGCTCGGGGCTGCCCGAGGCGGACGGTCTCGCCGTGGTGGAACTCGACGCGGATTGGGCGCAGATCGGCGCCGGACCGCGCGACGAGACGGGACCCGGTGCCGGACCCGGGGACGTGGCGTACGTGATCTATACGTCGGGCTCGACGGGCGTACCCAAGGGGGTGCTGGTCGAGCACCGCTCGGTCTGTAACCTGATCGCGGGCCTGCAGCGAACGGTCTACGAAAAGACCGCGGGTCGGGGGCTGCGCGTGGGCCTGAACGCTCCTCTCGTGTTCGACGCCTCGGTCCAGCAGCTGGCCGCGCTCGCCATGGGACACGCCCTGTACGTGATCCCGGCGGGGGCCCGGCACGACCCGCAGGAGTTCGTGAAGTTCGTTCGCGACAACAGGCTCGACGCGTTCGACTGCGTCCCCTCGCACCTCCGGCTCCTTCTGGCGGCCGGTCTGCTGGAGGAAGGCGTCTGGGTCCCGTCTCTCGTGCTTCCCGGCGGCGAGGCGATCGATCCCGCGCTCTGGAACCGGCTCTCCGAGGCGCCGCGCACGGCCTTCTTCAACATGTACGGACCGACGGAGTGCACGGTCGACAGCACGACCGTCGAGGTGGGAGAAGCCGGAGGTACTCCGACGATCGGACGTCCTCTGGCGAACGTCAGGGCCTACGTACTCGATGCGCACCTCGAGCCGGTCCCGATCGGGGTCCCCGGCGAGATCTACATCGGGGGTCCCGGCGTCGCGCGCGGCTACCTGAATCGTCCCGAGCTCGACCGGGAGAGGTTCCTGCCCGATCCGTTCGATCGACCGAACGGCCGCATGTACCGCACGGGCGATCGGGCGCGGTGGCTCGCGTCGGGACACCTCGAGTACCTCGGCCGCCTGGACGACCAGGTCAAGGTGCGCGGGTTCCGGGTGGAGCTGGGCGAGATCGAGGCCGCGCTGGGCGCGGCCCCGGGCGTGCGTGCGGCGGCGGTGACGGCGCATCCGGATTCCGGAGGCGACCTGCGGCTCGTGGCGTACGTGGAATTCGAGTCGAAATCCCGGCCCGGAGACGAGACGGTCGGCGAGGCCGGTGACCTCGGCCGGACGCGGGCCATCCGGGATGCGCTCTCCCTGCGGCTGCCGGAGTACATGATCCCGTCCCTGTGGGTCGAGCTCCCGGAGCTTCCGCTCACCTCCTCCGGTAAGATCGATCGGCGCGCCCTGCCCGTGCCGCGGGTGACCCGCGAGGTGCTCGAGGTCGAGTACGTAGCGCCGCGAGATTCCGCAGAAGCGGCGCTGGCGGAGATCTGGTCCGAGGTGCTGGGGGCGGAGAAGGTGGGCGTCCACGACAACTTCTTCGACCTCGGCGGCCACTCGCTGCTGGCGACCCAGGTCGTCGCGCGCGTGCGAAGCCGCCATGAACGGGACCTCCCGCTCCGAGCCCTCTTCGAGAGTCCCACCGTCGCGGAGCTCGCCAGGAGCCTGCGATCCGCGGACGCCGGGGGATTCGCCTCCGGCGTGCCGATCACGCCGGTCGCGCGAGAAGGCGAACTTCCCCTCTCGTTCGGCCAGGAGCGGCTCTGGTTCCTCGATCAGCTTCACCCCGGTGGAATCGCGTACAACATTCCGGCCGCGGTCCGTCTCGACGGGGAGCTCGACCAGGGAGCGATCGAACGGGCCATGCGCCGGGTCGTGGCCCGCCACGAGGTCCTGCGGACGCGCTTCGAGGTGGTCGACGGCAGGCCGCGGCCGCGGATCGAGGAGGAGTTCCCCTTCGACCTGGACGTCGAGGACCTGTCCGCCCTGGACCCCGAAGAACGGGAGTCGAGACTTCGTCACCTGCTGGAGCGGGAGGCCCGGACTCCGTTCGACCTGGAGCAGGGCCCGCTCTTCCGGTTCCGCCTGCTGCGCTGTGCCCCGGACAGCCACGTGGCGATCCTGGTCATGCACCACATCGTCTCGGATGGCTGGTCGGCCGGGATCCTGATCCGTGAGCTCTCCTCGTTCTACGCGGACTGCGTCCGCGGAGTCGAGCCGGTCCCCGACCCGCTCCCGGCGCAGTACGTCGACTACGCCGCCTGGCAACGAGGGCTGCTCCGCGGGGAAGAGCTCGCGCGACAGCTGGACTTCTGGAAGCGGAAGCTGAAGGGCCCGGAGGATGTACTCGCCCTTCCGACCGACCGTCCGAGGTCCGCCGACCGGACCGGGCGCGGCGGGCAGGTGCGGTTCACAGTGGACCCGGAAGTCGGGCTATCCCTTCGAGGGCTGGCCCGGGACGAAGGCGCGAGCCTGTTCATGATCCTGGTCGCGGCCTTCCAGGCGCTCCTGTCGCGCTACACGGGCCAGGATAGCATTCGGCTCGGAACGCCGATCGCCAACCGGGGACGGGAGGAGATCGAGGGCCTGATCGGGTTCTTCGTGAACACGCTGGTGCTGCAGGCAGACCTGTCCGGCCGTCCCACGTTCCGGCAGCTCCTGGCTCAGGTTCGGGAGACGGCCCTCGAGGCGTACGCCCACCAGGACCTGCCGTTCGAGCGTCTCGTCGAGGAGCTGCAGCCGGAGCGGGACCTCGGCCACGCGCCGCTTTTCCAGGCGATGTTCGTGATGCAGAACGCGCCGGCCGTCGAAGCCGAGCCGGCGGGACTGAGAATCTCGCCCGTCGAGCTCGACGCGGGCACCGCGATGTTCGACCTGACCCTGTCCATGCAGGAGGACGGGGACGATCTGAGCGGTTCGCTCGAGTACGACGCGGATCTCTTCGATGCGGACTCGGTCCGGCGGCTGGCGAGCCACTTCGAGATCCTGCTGGCCGAGGTGGCTCGCGCGCCGGACCGTCGGATCGGAGCGCTTCCCCTGGTGGAGGAGGAGGAAGCCTCGACACTCCGAACCTGGAGCGCGGGCCCCCCGGCGGAGCTTCCCGCGCATCCCGGCATCCATCGGCTGATCGCCGAACTCGCGACCACCCTGGGCGACGCTCCTGCCGTCGAAGGGCTCTCCACCGGAGCGCTGGCGGCGGCGGGCTCGCGGACCCGGCTCACGTACGCCGAGCTGGAGGACGCGGCGGATCGTCTCGCGGCGCGACTCCGGCGGGCCGGGTCTCGGCGCGAGCGACTCGTGGGCCTGTGCCTCGACCGCTCGGTCGAGTTTCCCGCGACCGTGCTCGCCATCTGGAAGACGGGCGCCGCGTACGTGCCGCTCGACCCGTCCTATCCCGCGGACCGGCTCCGCTTCATGATCGAGGACTCGGATCTGCGGCTCCTGATCACGCGGACGGCCCTGCGCGACTCCATCCCCGTTCCCTCCGGCGTGACCGTCCTCTGCGTGGACGAGGACCGCGATCCGGGGTCGCACGAGCAGTCCGTGCCGGGATCGGATGCGGCGCCCGACGACTTGGCCTACGTGATCTACACGTCGGGCTCGACCGGGCGTCCCAAGGGTGCCCAGATCGAGCACCGTGGCATCGTGAACACGGCGCTTCGTCTCGCCGAGTGGTTCGAGATCGGTCCGGGGAGCCGGGTGCTCCAGTTCGCTTCCCCCAGCTTCGACGCCTCGGTCTCCGAGATCGTCATGGCGCTGACCGCCGGCGGGTGCCTCGTGGAGGTCGGGGAGGAGGACCTGGCCTCGGGAAGCCGGATCCTCGAGGTGCTCGCCCGCGAGAGGATCACGGCGGTCACGCTTCCACCGTCGCTGCTTGCGGTGACGGACCCTGCCGGAGCGGACCTGCCCGATCTGCGTGTCGTGGCATCGGCGGGCGAGACGTGCACGTGGGAGATCGCCCGACGCTGGGTCGCTCCGCATCGGCGATTCCTCAACGGATACGGGCCCACGGAGACTTCGATCGCCGCGACGTACTTCGAAGTCGGGGAGATCCGTTCGTCGGGCTCAGTCCCGATCGGCAATCCCCTCGCGAACGTCACGGTGCACGTCCTGGATCGCGAGAGAGAGCTCGCGCCGATCGGGGTTCCCGGCGAGCTCTACGTGGGCGGCGCGGGCGTCGGTCGTGGCTATCTCGGGAACCCCGAGCTGACGACCGAGCGGTTCCTGGCGGATCCGTTCGGACGGGAGGGGGCCCGTCTCTACCGCACGGGCGACCGGGTGCGATGGCGAAAGGAGGGCCACCTCGAGTTCCTCGGCCGACTCGACGACCAGGTGAAGATCCGGGGCTTCCGCGTCGAGATCGGCGAGGTGGAGGCCGTGCTGTCGGAGCTCGAGGGCGTGCGCCAGGCCGCCGTCGTGGCCGTTCCCGGCGCGTCGGGCTCCCTGCGCCTGGTGGCGTACGTGGACTCAGAGGACCGAGGACCGGGAGCGGCTGACCGGATCGCGGCCTGGCGATCGCATGCGTCCACGCGCCTGCCGGGCTACATGATTCCCTCGGCCTGGGTCGAGCTGGAGGCGCTCCCCCGCACGCCGTCCGGCAAGATCGACCGTCGCGCCCTCCCCGCGCCGGACGAGCGGGGCTCCGTGAAGGCCGCGTACGCACCTCCTTCGAGCCCCGAGGAGGAGGTGCTGGCTTCGATCTGGTCCAGCCTCCTCGGCGTGGGCCGGGTCGGCATCCACGACGACTTCTTCGCCCTCGGCGGTCATTCGCTTCTGGCCACGCAGGTCGTCTCTCGCGTCCGTGACGCCTTCGGCGTCGAGGTCCCCCTCGCCGCCCTGTTCGAGAATCCGACCGTCGCCGGGCTCGCACGGCAGGTGCGGCTCCGAAGGCTCGAGGGTCGCGGCCCGGAGGACGCCCCGCTGACCCCGGTGTCGAGAGAGGGACCGCTTCCCCTCTCGTTCGCGCAGCAGCGACTCTGGTTCCTGGATCAGATGGAGCCCGGGAGCCCGGCCTACAATCTCCCCGCAGCGGTCCGGCTCCAGGGACCGCTGCGCGCGGACGTCCTCGTGCGAAGCCTGAACGAGATCGTCCGCCGTCACGAGACCCTGCGAACGACGTTCCGCGCGCTCGAGGGACGGGCCGAACAGGTGGTCGAGCCGCTGCGAGACCTGGAGGTGCCGATCGAGGACCTTCGAGAGCTGCCCCCGCAACAGCGGAAGGCGGTCGTGCAGGCGCGGATCTCGGAGGACGCCGCGATGCCGTTCGATCTCACCGAGGGTTCCCTCCTGAGGGTGCGCCTGCTTCGGCTGGAGGACGAGCGGCACGTGGCGATACTTAACATGCACCACATCGTGTCAGACGGTTGGTCGATGGGGATCTTCGTGAGGGAGCTCGCGGTCCTGTACGATGCGTTCCTTCGCGACGAGCAGAGCCCGCTCCCGGACCTTCCCATTCAGTACGCGGACTTCACGGTCTGGCAACGCGGCTGGCTCGCCGGTCCCGTTCTCGAGGAGCAGGTCGAGTACTGGCGCGAGCGACTGAGGGCGGCGCCGCCCCTGCTCGACCTGCCCACGGATCGTCGTCGACCCGCCGTCCAGACCTTCGCGGGCTCGGAGGTCGGATTCGACTTCGGAGAGGAGCTTGGTCGCGATCTCGAGACCCTGTTCCGGAGTCGGGGCGTCACGCCGTTCATGGGTCTGCTCGCGGCCTTCCAGGTTCTGCTGCACCGGTGGTCGGGGGAGTCGGACATCCTCGTGGGAACCCCGATCGCGAACCGGAATCGGTCCGAGATCGAAGGCCTCATCGGGTTCTTCGTCAACACGCTCGTGATGCGGACCCGACTCGAGGACGACCCGTCGTTCGAGACGCTGCTCGATCGCGTCCGCGAGACGGCGCTGGGAGCGTACGCCCACCAGGACCTGCCGTTCGAGATGCTCGTCGATGTGCTCCAGCCCCAACGGGACCTGAGCCATACGCCGGTGTTCCAGGTGATGTTCACGCTCCAGAACGCGCCTTTCACGGCCCCGGACCTGTCCGGTCTGCGCATCGAACCACTCGACGAGGAGCGCGGTCTGGCGAAGTTCGACCTCTCGCTCTCAATCGTCGATTCGGGACGTGTCTCCGGGACGTTCGAGTACAACACGGACCTCTTTGACCGGCCTGCGATCGAGCAGGTCGCGCGCCGGTTCGAGACGCTTCTGCACGGGATCGTCGCGGACCCTGTGCGTGCCGTGTCCCGGCTTCCGCTGCTCCACAACGACGAGAAGACGCACATCCTCGAGGAGCCTGGACGGCGCGCGCGGAGCTACGCGGCGGAGCCACCCATTCCCGATCGGGTGGAGGCCTCCGCGCGTCGCCACGCGCAGCGACCCGCCGTCACCTGCGGCGAGGTCACGCTGACTTACGCCGAGCTGAACGCCCGGGCGAATCAGCTCGCGCATCGCCTGATTCGGGAGGGAGTGGGTCCGGAGGCGCTGGTCGCGCTCTACGTGGAGCGTTCCGTCGACATGGTCGTGGCGATCCTCGGCATCCTGAAGGCGGGAGGGGCCTACCTGCCCCTGGAGCCGGCGTATCCCGCGGACCGACTTCGGTTCATCCTGGAAGACGCGTCTCCCCGTCTGGTCATCACGCAGACGCACATGGTCGGCGACCTCGACCTCGGTGCCATGCGCGTACTGCTTCTCGACGCGGAGGCGGAGCGGCTGTCGGCGGAGAGCCGGACGGATCCGGTCCGCACGCTGACGGAGGACAACGCCGCCTACGTGATCTACACCTCGGGCTCGACGGGAAATCCGAAGGGGGTAACGGTCACGCACGCAAACGTCGTCCGTCTGTTCGAGGCCACGGACGCCTGGTACGGCTTCGGTCCGACGGACGTGTGGACGCTGTTCCACTCCTGCGCGTTCGACTTCAGCGTCTGGGAGATCTGGGGCGCCCTGTTCCACGGCGGCCGTATCGTGGTCGTGCCGCACATCCTGAGCCGCTCGCCCGAGGCGTTCTACGAGCTGCTCTGCCGGGAGGGCGTGACCGTGCTGAACCAGACCCCGTCCGCCTTCCGTCAGCTCGTACGGGCCGAGGAGTCTCTGGGCGTCGACGCGGGGCTCGCGCTCAGGTGGATCATTTTCGGGGGCGAGGCGCTCGAGCTGGAGACGTTGCGGCCGTGGTTCGATCGCCACGGAGACGAGCGACCGCGTCTCGTGAACATGTACGGAATCACGGAGACGACCGTACATGTGACCTACCGGCCGATCGGAGTGGCGGATCTCGACGCGGGCCGGGGCAGCGTGATCGGCGAGCCGATCCCGGACCTCGAGCTCTACCTCCTCGACGAGCACATGGAGCCGGTCCCGATCGGCTGGCCCGGAGAGATCTGCGTCGGCGGGCCCGGTCTCGCCCGCGGGTATCTCGGACGAAAGGACCTGACGGCGGAGAGGTTCCCGCCGCATCCGTACTCTTCCGAGGCCGGGGCCCGACTCTACCGTTCCGGGGATCTCGCGCGCCGTCTGCCGGACGGCGACCTCGAGTATCTCCGGCGGATCGACACCCAGGTGCAGCTGCGCGGCTTCCGCATCGAGCTGGGAGAGATCGAGCAGGCGATCCTCCGACACCCGGCGGTGCGGGAGACGGTGGTCGTGCTGGACGGGAGCCGGGAGGGGGGCAGGCTCGTCGCCTACCTGGTCCCGACAGAGGCTGTCCCCTCGGAGGGAGAGTTGCGAGACCATCTGCGGCGCACGCTGCCGGAGTATATGGTTCCCGCCCTGTTCGTGACGGTCGAGGCGATTCCGCAGACGCCGAACGGCAAGATTGACCGACGGGCCCTTCCGAAGCCGCCGGCCGAGCGGAGGGAGGGGGGCGAGCTCTTCGTGCCGCCGAGGACCCGGGAGGAGCGGATCCTGGCCTCCATATGGGAAGAGTTCCTCGGGCTTGAGCGCGTCGGGATCCACGACGGCTTCTTCGACCTCGGCGGCGACTCGATCCTCTCCATTCAGGTGATCGCGAGGGCCGCGCGCGAGGGCATCCGCATCACGCCGAAGTCCTTCTTCCAGGACCCGACGATCGCCGGCCTCGCCCGAGTCGGGGACGATTCCGCGGCACCGGCCGAGCAGGGGCCGGTGGAGGGCGAGGCGGGACTGACGCCGATCCAGAAGTGGTTCTTCGAGCACCACCCGGAGTCCCCGAACCACTGGAACACCTCGATGCTGCTGGCGCTCGAGCAGCCCCTCGACCCCGAGCTCCTGCGGGTGGCCGTTCACCGTATTCTCGAGCACCACGATGCTCTGCGTGCCCGGTTCCCGTCCGCGGCGGGAACGCGTCGGATCGTCCTCGACGGCCGCGTCGAGGACGTGCCGTTCGAGCGGATCGATCTCGCGGGAGTTCCGGACCGCCGGCTTTCCCGCGTGATCGAGGCCCGGTGTGGACGCATGCAGACGGAATTCGATCTGGAGCGCGGGCCGCTCGCCCGGGTCGCGTACTTCGACCCGGGCGAAGGTCGGATGAAGCGCCTCCTTCTGCTCTTCCATCATCTGGTCATGGACGGCGTCTCGTGGCGCATCCTCCTCGAGGACCTGTCGGCCGCGTATCGATCCCTCGCGCGCGGCGAAGATCCGGCCCTGCCCGCCAAGACCTCCTCCTACCTCTCATGGTCGAGCGGTCTCGAGTCCGCGGTCGCGACCGGCAGCCTGGACGCGGACCTGACGTACTGGACGGCGCACGCACGGCGGGACCTGACGGACCTCCTGCCGGACCTGGGGGCGTTCGAGAACACCTACGGAGCGACGGATCACGTGACCCTGTCGCTGTCCGAGACGGAGACCCGTCGACTGCTCGCGGACCTGCCCGCCGCGACCGGCGCCGGAGTGCGCGAGGCCCTGCTCGTCTCCCTCGTCCGCGCCCTGGCGGGGTCGTCGGGGCGCCGCTCGCTCCTCGTGGAGCTGGAGGGCCACGGCCGCGAGGACCTCGTCGAATCGCTCGACCTGACCCGGACCGTGGGCTGGTTCACGAGCATCTTCCCCGCGTTCCTCGATCTCGAGGGAGTGGAGGGAGCGGAGGCCGAGCTCGTCGCGGTCCGCGACGTCCTCGCGAAGATTCCGCGGGCGGGAGCCTCCTTCGGCGCCTTGCGATACCTGCACCCGGATCCTGCCGTGCGGGATCGCCTCGCCGCCGTGGCGCAACCACGGATCAACTTCAACTATCTGGGTCAGTTCGACAGGTTCGGAGACGGGCAGGTCCTGCCCGTTCGGATCGCCGACGAGGAACCCGGCACGGAGCAGCACCCCGGGGGGCGTCGGCCCGCCGAGCTCTACGTCGTCGCAATCGTCACGGGAGGTGAGCTGCAAGTCCGCTGGCTGCATGGCCGGGGTCGGCGTGCCCGGAAGCGGGTGCGGGCCCTGGCACGGACCTTCATGGAAGAGCTGCGGCGTGTCGTGGAGGAGACGGTCCCCGGAAGCGCCGGTGCGGACGCAAGCGAAAAGTGAGAGACGGCGTGATCTATCGACCCCCCACGCGATTGCTGAACCGGAACTTCCTGCTGCTCTGGCAGGGGCAGCTGGTCAGCCTGCTCGGGACCCAGATCTATCGGATCGCCATGGTCCTCTGGATCCGGGATGCCACCGGTTCGGCGACCGTCATGGGCATGCTCCTCGCCGTCTCCGCGGCGCCGGGCATTCTCCTGTCGCCGTTCGCGGGGACGTTCGCCGATCGTCATTCCCGACGCGCCATTCTGGTCGTTTCGGACATCGTGGACGGGGTCGGCGTGCTGGCCGTCGCCGGGGTCCTTCTCATATGGCCCGGGCACGTGACGCTCGCCCTGACGGCCCTGTTCGTGCAGAGCGCCGCCGCGGCGGTGAGCTCGGCGTTCTTCGGACCGGCGGCGATCGCGGCGCTTCCCGACCTCGTCCCGACCCGGCGTCTGGCTGCGGCCAACGCGTTCATCCAGATCAGCGGGCAGACCGTTTCCTTCGTGGGGCAGTCCCTGGCCGGGTTCCTCTACCGGTACGTCAGCATCGTCGCCCTGTTCGTGTTCAACGGCGTCACGTTCCTCGTGTCCGCGGCGAGCGAATCGTACATTAGGCTTCCGAAGATCGAGTCCGGCGGGCCGCCGCGGGAGACGCCCGCACTCCGCGTCCCGCCGGCCGGTGTGCAGGCCGCGCCGGGCGCCCTGGCGCAGATCGCGCCGACGGTGAGGGTCGACGGTCCCGGCTCCTTCCTGCAGGCGATGCGTGACGGCTTCACGTATCTGTGGGGACGAAAGGGGCTCCGGAACCTGGTCCTCGCGTCCGCTCTTCTCGGGTTCTTCGCGGTCTGGATCGTCACCCTGCTCCCGTTCTACGTGCCCGAGGTGCTCGGAGTGGGGGACGAGTGGTACGGCATCCTCCTCGCCGCGTTCGCGGGAGGGAGCCTGGTCGGTTCCCTTGCGGCGGGCCTGAACCGGCTTTCGGGCGCCCGCACCGGACAGCTGGTGGTGGTGCTGTTCGTGACGGCGTCGACGGGCTACATCCTGCTCGGGCTCGTCAGCGAGCTGTGGATCGTGCTCGGGCTCGGATTCCTCGGTGGCGGCGTGTCCGGCTTCAACGGGGTCACGGTCGGGACGATCATCCAGGCCTCCACCCCCAGCGCGATCCGGGGGCGGGTGTTCGGGATCATGGGCATGATCACGGGAAGCCTGGCCCCCGTCGGGATGGGGCTGAGCGGAATCGTGGCCGACCTCGTCGACCTCGACATCGGCAGCGTGTACGTTGGCTGCGGCGCGGCCATGGTCGTGATTTCCCTCTGTCTGGTGTCGAGCGCCGACTTCCGGCGGTTCGTGGGACAGGAGGTCGGCCGGGACCTCGATCCCGCGGGGGAGGTCGCCTCGCCTGGCAAGGGGAGTTCCTGAGCCTGCACGACGGAGAGCGCCCATGGCCGACAGACCGCGCATCCGCCTGTTCTGCTTTCCCTACTCGGGTGCGGGCGCATCGATCTTCGGCGGCTGGACCCGCGCGCTTCCGGAGTTCGTGGAGGTGCGCGCGGTCGAGCTGCCGGGCCGGGGACGGAGAATCCGGGAAGCGACGGTGCCGCGACTTCCGGCGCTCGTCGACGATGTCGCCGCCCTCCTCGAGACGGAACTCGACGCTCCCTACGCGCTCTTCGGTCACAGCATGGGTGCCCTGCTCGCGTTCGAGCTGGCAAGAAGCCTGCGCCGTACAGGCGCGAACGGGCCGGTTCACTTCTTCGCGTCCGGGCATGCGGCGCCTCAGACGCCACGCACGGACGACCCCCTCCATGTCCTGCCCGAGGACGAGTTCGTCGAACGCGTGCGGAGCCTGGAGGGTACGGCGGACGAGCTCCTCGAGCACGAGGAGTTCCGCCGCATCCTGATCCCGGTGCTCCGGGCCGATTTCGCCGTCTGCGAGACCTACGTGCATGAGCCCGGTGAGCCGCTGGACTGCGGGATCACGGTGTTCGGCGGCGTCGGAGACCCGTATGTCGACAGGGACACCCTGCTCGGCTGGCGCGAGCACACGCGAGGGCCCTTCGCTCTCCGCATGCTGCCGGGCGGACACTTCTTCCTTAACACGGCGCGACAAGCCCTGCTCGAGGCGGTCGCGCGTGACCTGATCGGCGGGGCCCGCCGGACGTGAAACGAGAGGATCCGCCCTGGGAGTCCGGACCGCGGCATCCTGCCCTCGATGCGGCGGACGTGCACGTCTGGTCGGTTTCGCTCGTCGCCTCGGACGGTGAGGTTTCGCGCGCCCGGAGCCTGCTCTCGGCGGAGGAACGGAACCGGGCCGAGCGGTTCCGCTTCGAGCGACACCGGCGGCGTTTCACGGTGGCCCGGGCCGTCCTCCGGCGCCTAATTGGAGACTATCTCCGCGTTCCGCCCGAGACCGTGAAATTCGGGGCCTCCCAGCACGGGAAGCCGTTTCTCCGGAATCCGCCGGCCGGCGGCCTGCACTTCAACTCGGCCGACTCGGACGACGTCGCGCTCATCGCGGTGGCGCTCGGGCGAGACGTGGGCGTGGACGTGGAGCGGATCGCTCCGGAGCGGGCCGGCCTGGAGATCGCAGACCGCTTCTTCTCGACCGACGAGTCCCGGAGGCTTCGCGATCTTCCGGCCGAGGCACGGGTCCCGGCCTTCTTCGCGTGCTGGACGCGCAAGGAGGCGTATCTCAAGGCGATTGGAACGGGCCTGCTCGCCCCCCTCGACGGCTTCAGCGTCTCCTTCGAACCGGGAGTCCCCGCTCGGCTCGTGTCGGTACAGGGCGATGCGGAGGCTCCCGCCATGTGGTCGCTCGTCGACCTGCGGCCCAAGCCCGGTTATCGCGCGGCCGTCGCGATCAAGTGTCCGAGCCCGGACCTGAGGTGCTGGTCGTGGCCCCCCACCGGGATCGGCACGTTCTGACGGGACGGACGCGAAAAGGGGGAAGCCCCCGCGAGGGACTCCCCCCTGGCCTCCACGGTCGTCGGATCCAGCGACGACCGCTGCGGCGCAACGTCGAGGCTACTCGCGCAGCGAGAAGAACGGAGAGGCCCCGCCGGTCTCCACCCGCCGGATCGCGGCCGGCCGACCGTAGTACCAGCCCATCACGATCCCTTCGCTCCGATCGGCCGCCGTGAGGTCCGAGATGGACTCGCCGCATCGCTCCTCGGCGTTGAACAGGCTCGATACGCCGCAGCTGGCGCTCTCACCCGCGGCGAAGAGGGGATACGCGTAGCCGCTGTTGTTGATCATGCGAAGCGAATTTTCGCGCGGGAAGCTGTAGCCGCCCCCACCGCTCATCTCGCCGAGCCCGCCGATCGAGATCCAGCTGCCGTAATGCCCGAGACCCACGCACACGTACACGACGTTCTCGGCCTGGGAAGGCGGGCTCGTGCCTTCCTGCAGCACCACGTCGTAGTAAGCGCCGAGCTCGGCGTCGATCCGGGACTGGAACTCCCGCCACTCCGCGATGCGGTCGCCCGACGCGTCCCCGCAGCCGTACTCGTAACCGACCGTGACGAGATAGACGATCAGGCGGTCGGACCGGGGCATCTGTCGCCCGTGCTCGGGATCCTCCCACACCGCGAGGTAGTGCTCCAGATCGAACGTCGGCTCCGACTTCAGAGGCCGCAGGATCGTGGCCTCGAAGGCAGAGCCCGCGACCCGGATCACATCGGAGGGGAAGCGCGGGAACAGCACGCGGACCTCGCCGCCCGGCAGCTCGATGCGGTCGGCGTCGTAGCTCGCGTCGTTCTCGACGAGCTCGATCTCGTAGTCGCCGGGCTCCACCTCGCCCTCGAACACGCCATCGACCGCGGCGTACTCGACCCCTCCCAGAGTGAGCGTCGCAGGACTCGTGATCTTGCCGCCGGTGAACACGTCTCGGAGCGTGAAACGGAAGCTGACGTCCATGCTCACGCTGGCGCACTGCACGGCGAACGAGGTCTCGACCGTGCCATCGGCCGGAACGTCTACGATTCGCGGGTTCTCGCCGTCCACGCCGCAGTTCGCCGCGATGCCGGCGAGCTCCACCGTGTGAGTTCCGCCCTCGAGGTCGGCGATCGTGGTGGACCCGTCCGTGCCGACCTCGCCGGCACTGCCACCGTCCACGAGGAGAGCGTAGCCATCCGGATCGGGATCGTCGCCCGACGTGACGACGTTCACCACGAGATCTCCGGTCGGCGGAGGCGTCTCCTCCGCCGAGCAGAGGATCGCGAACCCGACGTCCGCCGAGCCGTTCTCCGGAACGGTCACCGGCTTCGGGTTGTCCCCGTCGACGCTGCAGTTCGGCGCGAACGCCTCGAGCTTGACTTCGCGGTCACCGGCGGCGACACCCTCCAGCGTGACCTCGTCGTTGATCCCGATCGGCACCGGGAGCCCTCCGACGACGCGGACGAGGTAGCCGTTCGGATCGAGCTCCTCGCCCGTCGTCTCCGTCGTCACGACCACGCTGCCGGTGGACTCGCTGCAGGTGATCGTGAACTCGATCGTCACGGTCACTCCGCCCTGCACATCCACCACGCGCGTCACCGTGCCGTCGGCCACGCAGTTGTTTGCGAGTCCGAGAAGCTCGACCGTCCACTCGCCCGCCGGCAGGTCCGCAAACTCGACGAGATCGTTGACTTCGATCGGCTCGGAGTGACCGTTGCCGAGGAGGATCACGTAGCCGTCTCCGTCGGCCTCCGGACCCGTGGTCGAGACCCGCACGGCGATCGTCCCCGTCGTCTCCTGTGCCGGAGGCGGGTCGTTTCCGTCAGGGAGACCCGTTCCACCGGGGGGACCGGTCGACGCATCGCCGCACGCCGACAGCCCGAGGGCGGCCGTGAGGACGATCAGGAGAGAGCGCCTGTGAAACGACGGAATGCCTGGCATGGGAGCATCCTCGAGTCCGTCCGGAGTCGCGCCAAACTGGCGTTGGCAAAGGCCCGACACTTCTCATGGGGGCATGCACCGTCCGCGGCCGAGCGCCGACACAAAAGTATCGTAGATCGAACGGCCCAGCAAGACGATCCTCGTCCGATTCGCGCGGAGTTTCCGCCGGAACTCTCCAGGTTTCGGTTACCCCCGGCCGATCGCGTCGGCGCCAGGTGCGAGGCGCCCTCGGCTTCGCGCAACTCGAGCTCGAACCCGGGTTGATTCCCGAGCCGATCCGGATCGAGTGCGAGGTTCGTCCTCGTTCCTACTCGGGGGTGCAGTCGCTCCGCGCCGGGTCGAGCGCGCCGAAGTCGGCCTGGAGCGCGGGGCAGCCGCCCGCCGGTGAACTGCGCCGTTCCCGGACTTCGGTGAAGGTCTCCCGGGCGCCGGCCATCGCTTCCGCGAGATGATCGACCTCCCAGGGCGTCGAGAGCGTCGAGGATGGCGCGGCGCCGATCTCGTCGAGTCCCGGTGTTTGAGACTTGAGCGCCGCGTCGCCGGTCGGCGAGGACGAGGAGTCGCGATGTGGTGGCGGAGCCATTGGCATCGTCGGGACCTGCACCGGCAACACGCGAGAGAGCCGACGTCCCCTGCGCCGGACGCCGGACGGCAGACGTCATCGCCGTCCCAAGTCCGATCCGGGGACCCGGCCGGCGTCGCCGACCGGTGGCAGAATGCGCGAGCGGACGTCCATTCGACGAGGTCCCCCGGATCGGTCCGGTGCCGTCCGGGGGTCCCGCAGACCGGAACTCCCCGCGGGACGGGCACCTTGCACGATCGGTCCCCGGGCGGCAGGAATCTTGTAGGAGATGCCCAGAGCGCACGACAGGCAGAACCCGAAGAGGAGACGCCGCCATGGCCGGACCCGACCGCAGAGCCGGGAGAACCACGCGCTTCGTGCTCGCGACGCTCGCCCTGCTGCTTGCGGGGGCCGGGACGACGTCGGCCGGCACAGCTCCCCAGTCGTCGCGCCATGCGCTCGCGAGCGAACCGTCTCCCTCGGGCCACTTTCTCGGCGGCTTCGATCCCGACACGCTCGAGAAGATCGCGGAGAAGGCGCTGCCGGCGGTCGTGCTGATCGACGTGCGGACCGCCAGCGGAAGCCGCCAGGGGAGCGGTTTCCTGGTCGAGCCGGGCGGCCGGATCCTCACGAACCATCATGTCATCCGGGACGCCGTTTCGGCGCGCGTCAAGCTGGCATCCGGCGATGTCTACGATCGGGTCTGGGTGCTCGCCGCGGACGAGCGACGCGACATCGCCGTGATCCAGATCTCCGGGTTCGACCTGCCGGTCCTCGTCCTCGGAAACTCGGACTCGGTGCGGATCGGGGCGCCGGTGGTGGCGATCGGCAGTCCCCTCGGACTCGAGAACACGCTCTCGACCGGCGTGTTGAGCGGCCGGAGACAGGAGCCGCAGGGCTTCCATCTCTTCCAGATCAGCGCCCCGGCTTCGTCGGGGTCGAGCGGCGGGCCGGTCCTTTCGCGGGCGGGCGAGGTGATCGCCATCGCGACGTCCCAGATGCCCGGCGGCCAGAACCTGAACTTCGCGGTTCCGATCAACTACGCCCGGGGGCTCCTGGGCCATCTCGGCCCCGAGCCTGTCGCGGTCCTCTCCGCGGAGACCGCGCCGCCGCGGGGGGAGACCGAAGCACTCGGCGAACGGACGGGGGAGGTGAACCGGGCGCTGCGCTTCGACCTCGACGACTTCGCGGGCTACGAGGCGCGCTTCGAGGGGACGGACGGGGAGCAGCGGACCTCGCGGACCCGCGTCACGTACCGGCGGATCGAAAGGGTGGGGGTGAGCGAGCCGCGCATCGAGCGGTACGAGGAGAGCGAGACCACGGAGCCGATCGGGCCGTTCGACGCCCCGCAGACCGTGCGGAGGGAGCGCAGCCGCACGATCGTCACCGCCGGGGATCTCCGCCCCGTCAGCGCCCGCGGCGAGACCGCCTGGTGGACGGGCGCGGACTGGGTGCGCGCCGAGTACGACCTGCGGTTCGACGGGAATCGCGTCCGGGGGGTGATCCGCGACTCCACGAGGACCGCGCGGGCGATCGATCGAGACCTGCCGCCCGGGATCCTGCTGCGCGCGATGGGCGAGCTGGCCTTCGCCACTCTGGCCGTGGACTCGCTCGTGGGGCGCAGCGTCGAGCTCGAGACGTTCGACGCCAGTTCCGGGGAGTTGACGGTGGAGCGTTACGACCTGCTGTCCGTGACCGAGGTGCGCGTCGCGGACCGGGCGTACCAGGCGCTGAAGGTGAACGTGGCGAGCGGGCTCTCGAACTCCACCGCGTACTTCAGGCAGGAGCGGCCGCGCGTTCTCCTCTCCATCGAGGGGGACGGCGAATCGGACAAGCGGGTGATGACCGGGCTCGAGTTGTTCGGGGCTTCCCCGGACTAGGGACCGGGAAGTCCTCACGGCACGGGACGGCGACCGGGGGAATCCTCCCTGATCGTCCGGGAGCGACGCGAACGCCCCGCTGCCGGAACCGTGCGGGCCGATGATCCTCCATCTTGAAGAGTCCAAATCACTTGGGACGGCCTCCGTTCTGCTGCCGATGGCGCGGAACGACGGGACACGCGGCCGGAACGCCGGTTGCATCGTCGCGCGACGGATGCCGCACCGATCGACGACCCGGTGCGATGCAGGCGACCCGATGCACGGAGGTGACAGACATGCGCAGCATCATCCCCCGACTCGTCCCGGCCGCGCTTCTCGCGACGGTTCCGCTGCTGCTGATGCCGCTGGCGGCCGCCGCCCAGGAGGTTCACGCGCAGGAGTGCACGGCCACGCTGCAGCCGGCCGAGATCGAGGCCGGCCAGGCCGCCGTCCGGCTCGACGCGGAGCTGACGTCCGACATCGGCTTCGTGACGGGGATCGAGGCCCCCGAGAACAGCGGCGTGTTCCTCGCCTCGGACGAGGAGCTCGCCCGGGTGCGCGTCGAAATGGCGCTGCCCGAAGAGGAGGACGGAAAGGTCGAGCCCATCGTGATGGCCGACGACGGCCGCATCGCAACGCTGTGGCTCACGACGGCGGAGGCCCAGCCCGGGACCTACGACGTGAAGCTCACGGGCGAGGACTCTCAGTACTGCGTCGCGAAAGTGACGGTGACGCCCGCAGGGGAGGGGGACGGCTACTGAGCCGCGGACGACCGGAGCGCGCGGCTTCGTAGCGGGGACCTCCCCGCGCGCGAGACGGTGGAGGCGGCACGGGCGGGACGGGCCAGCGAGCCCGCCTCGCCCGTGCCGCCGCGCGTTTCCACCGGCTCTATCCGGTTCGCCGCCGCACCCGGGATTTCTTCCCGCCACCGGAGGTCCGTCGTCCCGAGTCGCCACGGCCGGGCGAGAGGGCCACTTCGGCGGATCCGCGACGCGCGGAGATGACAGGACTCAGGGCCGCGGGCAGCCGCTCTCCGAGAAGGCGAGCTCGACCTGCCGGACGTCGCGGGCGAGCCGCCGGTGCCGCTCGGTTCGCGTCGCGTCCAGGGCCAGCTCCTCGAGCGTGCCGCCGCTGATGCTGTAGGCCATCCAGGCCCGGTCGACGTCGACGAGCGCGTCCGCGAGCGCTCCGCAGCGGGTCGTCCCCTCGACGACGTCCCCGAACGCCGCGGCGAACTGCTCCACGGCACGGCCCACGGCGTCCGCGAGCTCGTCGAGCGGGACCGGGGTGGCGATCGGAGCCGGCGACAGGCCCGGGCCGAGCTCGAGTCCCTCGACCTCGATCAGGGGAGGCGCCACGGCGAGGCTCTCGGCGATCGGCGTCGCGCCCACGGCGGGCCGGGCTGGCTCGGTCCGGGGCCGCGACGCCTCGTCCGCGTCCGCGGCCGTCTCGACCGCGGGACGGGTGTCCCGGCCATCGGGGCCCGCCCGGCCGACCAGGCGCTCCGCTCCGTTGATCGCGATCGCCAGGATCATCACGCTGGCCGCCACGTTGCCCACGTTCCGGAGCCGCCGGGTCCACTCCTCGCGATTCGCCTGCCGCTCCGCGGCGAGGGCCCTCGCGCGCTCGGCCTCCTCCTCCGCGGCCCGGCGCGCCTCCTCCTCGGCCCGGCGCCGGGCGGCGAGCTCCTCCGCCTCGCGCCGCGCCCGCTCGCCGGCCTTCCGGCGCTCCTCGAGCTCGATCCGACGGCGCTCGACCTCTTCGACCTTCCGGATCTCGGACTCCCGTCGCTCCGTCCGGAGCCGGTTTTGCCGCTCGGCCGCTCTCCGCTCCGCCTCGATCTCGGCGAGACGCCGGACCGTGCCCTCCTCCATCGCCTTCCGCTCGATCCGCAGGCGCGCCATCTCCTGGCGGGCGACCTCGGCGACCTGCCGGGCCCTTGCGGCCATCTTCGCCGCCTCCGCCTCGGCCGCGACGCGGGCGGCCTCGAGCTCGGCCACCTTCGAGGCCGCCTGCTCCTCCGCCGCTCGCCGCCGTCCGGCTTCGGCGCGCGCCGCTTCCCGGGCCGCCTCCGCCTCGGCGGCGAGAACTCGGGCGCGTTCCTCCGCGGTGGCTCTCGCCTCCTCGAGCTCCGCCTCCTTGCGGGCGATCCGCTCCTCCGACGCGAGGAGCTGTGCCTCGTCCTCGGCCGTCCGGGCCTCGGCGTGCCGCTGGATCTCTCTCTGCTCCGCACGCTTCTCGGTCGCGCGGCGGAGGGCCTCCTCGGCCGCTTCCCGGGCCGCCTCCAGCTCGGCGATCCGCTTCGCGACGTCCCGCTCCGCCTCCTCCCGGAGGCCGGCCTCGAGACGGGCCGCCTCGAGGGCCGATTCAGCCTCTGCGGCCTTCCTGGCGGCCGCCTCCTCGGCGGCCTTCCGAATCGACTCGAGCTCCTCAGCCCTTCGCGCGGCCTCTTGCTCCGCGGCCTTTCGCGCCTCTTCCTCGCGCTTGCGCCGCTCCGCCTCCCGTCGGGCGTCCGCGAGGGCGGCCTCGGCCTCCTCCGTCCGCTGCGACGCGACCTCCTCGGCGGCGTTGCGGGCCTCGTCGAGCTCGGCCGCCCGGCGCGCCGCCTCGTCCTCGGCCGCCTGCCGGGCCGCCGCCTCGATCCGCCGTCGTTCGGCCTCGGTCTGGGCCGCCCTGCGCGCCTCCGCGGCCTCGAGCTGGAGCCGTTCCGCCTCCGCCTCGGCGGCCTCGCGCGCGGCTTCGAGCTCGGCCGCCTTGCGGGCCGCCGCGATCTCCGCCTTCCGACGCTCCGCTTCCTCGGCCTTCCGGCGCTCCGCCTCCTGCTCGGCCGCGCGGCGTGCCGACTCGGCCTCCGTCGCGCGCCGGTCGGACTCCTCGGCGGCCTTGTTCGCCGACTCCACCTCGGCCGCCCGGCGCCGCGCCTCGTTCGCGGCCGCCTCGCGCGCCTCGGCGGCCGCCCTGCGGGTCTCCTCGAGCTCCGCGGCGCGCCGTTCGGCCTCCTCCTCCGCCTCGCGCCGCGCCGTCTCGGCCTCGACCGCCCAGCGGGCCGCCTCCTCCTCGGCGCTCCGCCGGGCCGCTTCCAGCTCAGAGACCCTCCGGACGGCTTCCTCGATCGTGGCCCGGTGCGACTCGGCCTCGAGACGGCGCTGTTCCGCCTCGCGCTCGGCCGCCTCGCGGGCCTCCTCCGCCTCGCGGGCGCGTCGCTGCGCCTCCGCCTCCGCCGCCCGGATCGCGGCCTCCGCCTCCTCGGCGCGGCGGGCGGCCTCCTCCTCCGCCGACTTCCTGGCGGCCTCGGCCGCCTCGAGCGTGGCCTGGAGCTTGGCCGCCTGACGCTCCGCTTCCTCCTCGGCGGCTTCCCGGGCCGCTTCCAGCTCGGCCACCTGGCGCGCCGCCTCCTCTTCGGCCGAGCGGCGCGAGCGCTCCGCTGCGTCGAGCGTGGCCCGGAGCTCGTTCGTCCTGCGCTCGGCCTCCTCCTCGACCGCCCGCCTGGCCGCCTCGACGGCCTCGAGCGTGGCCTGGAGCTCGGCGGCGTGGACGCGGGCCTGCTCCTCTCCCGACTCCCGTGCCGCCTCGAGCTCCGCGGCACGAGCGGCGGCGGTCTCCTCGGCGGCCGCCCGGGCCGCCTCCGCCTCGTCGAGCATCGCCTGGAGCTCCGCTTCCCGCTCCTCGGTCTCCAGCTCGGCCCGCCGCCGCGCGGCCTGCAGCTCCGCCGCACGTCGGTTCGCCGCCTCCTCCGCCGCGGCGCGGGCGTGCTCCGCGGCCTCGACGGCGGCCTGCAGCTCCGCCGCGCGTCGCTCCGCCGCCGCCTCGGCCGCGAGCCGGGCCGCCTCGAGCTCGGTCGCGCGGCGCGCGGCTTCCTCCTCCGCGGCGGCCCGTGCGCGCTCGGCGGCCTCGAGAGTCTCCTGGAGCTCCCGCGCGTGGCGGGCGGCCTCCTTCTCCGCGGCCCGGCGGGCGGAGTCGAGCTCGGCCACGCGGCGGGCTGCCTCCTGCTCGGCCGCGAGCCGGGCGGCCTCCTCGGCCTTGCGCTTCTCCGCCTCGTCGGCGGCCGTCCGACGTGCGGTGGCCGCCGCGGAGGCCTGTCTCGCGGCCTCCTCCTCGGCGGCCACGCGCGCCGCGTTCTCGGCGCCGATCCGGCGCGCCGCGTCCTCTTCGGCCGCACGGAGCGCGGCCTCCAGCTCAACCGCCCTTCGCTCCGCCTTCTCGGCCGCATCGCGCGCCGTCCGGAGGTCCTCGGCCCGACGGGCGGCCTCGCGCTCCGCGTCCCGCGCCGCCCGCTCCGCCTCGCGCTTCGCCTCCTCGGCGCGCTCGCGCTCGGCCCTGGCTTCCCGCTCGTCCTTCGCCGCGGCATCGGCTTCGGCGTGCCGCCCCGCCTCCTCGGCGACCGACCGGGCCGCCTCGAGCTCCTTCGCCCGGCGTTCGGCCTCGCGTTCCGCCTCGCACGCCGCGTCCTCGGCGGCGCGTCGCCGGAGGTCGAGCTCGGCCGCCGTCCTGGAGGCGGCCGAGGCGATCGCCCTGCGGGCTACCTCGGCCGCGAAGGCCCCGCCCGCGCCCGAGGCGCGGCCCCGCTCCGCGGTCGCCTCCGGCTCGGGCGAGGCGGGAGCCGACGCGCCGGGGCCTCGCCGCTCCGCGCGCCGCACGGGGGCGTCGGCCTCGACGCCGTCCCAGTCGACGAGGGTGAGCTTCTTGCCCCCTCTCAGGGACTCGGCGGCGACGACCTCGTAGAACGGCAGGGGGTCGGAGCCGGAGAAGCCTCCGGCGGTGCGACGGAAGAAGGCGCCGCGCGGCTCGTTGCGGTCCGGGCAGACGACGATCGCGCTGTGCCAGGGCTCGTTGAAGTAGCGCCGATGGGTGGCCAGCTCCTCCTCGGTGAGGGCGAGCGGGCCCGTGGCCCTGCCGAAGTACCATCCTACGAGGCTGCCCTGCCGCCCCTCGGCCTCGAGCCTGAGCGACTCCCAGGCGGTCGCTGGAATCCGCTCGCCCTCCCCGTCGGAGAGCGGGATCCGCGACCGGCACACGCTCCGGATCAGGACGAAGCGCCTGTCCCCGTCGGAGTCCTCGCAGAGGTCGCCCGCGAGCAGGCCGAACGGCCGCTCGCCGTCCGGGGCGCCTCGCACGTGATCGAGAAGCTCCGCGAGCGCCCGCTGGACGATGAACACCTCGTACGGGGCGTCCGGGGCGAGCGCGGCGTCGCCGTTGCGCGGGGTCCAGAGGATGCTGCGGAGCAGCGGACGGGGGGCCCACATGTGGAAGCGCTCGTCCGCTCCGCCCGCGACCGTG
>JAWOIN010000041.1:0-26026 GCA_046484665.1 Gemmatimonadota bacterium | reverse complement strand
CTCGCGCGGTCGCGCGCCGTCGGCGCCGGGTCGCACCGTCGTCCCCGGTCCGGTGGAGACCGGCGGCGGGCGGGAGGCGCCCCTGGAGGCGCCCTTCGCGTCGCCCGAGCCCTCTCCCCCCGGTTGGGACGAGACCCCGGAGCGTGCCGCCGCAGCCCCCGGGCACGGCGGCGCCCCGTCGGAGCCGGGTGGCGAGGCGGCGTCGCGGGAGCGCCGGTCGGTCGGCGGCCGGGACCGGGGGCGGACGCGGCGAGCGGTTCCCGAGCGCCCGCCGGTGGACGCGTCCGCCGCGGGAGCCGGCTCCTCCGGGGGGACGGAGTCGGGGCCGTTCCAGGCGAAGATCGAGGAGATGGCCCGCAACTACCCGGGCGTCGGCCGGCGCACGGCCGAGGTCCTGTTCAGCGAGTTCGGGGAGCGGGTGTACGACGTGATCGACTCGTCCCCGGAGCGGATCCGCGACCTCCTGCCGGAGCACCGGGCGAAGGCCGTGCTCGAGGGCCGGGAGACGGAGCGCGAGAAGAACGGGGACTGAGACCGGCCGGCCCGGCCCGGTGCCGTCCTCCCGGAGGACCGGGGCCCGCGCGGAAGCCGTCGCGCGGGCCCTGCCGCAGTCCTTTCACGCCCGTCCGGCGGTCGAGCTCGCGCGCGCGCTGCTCGGCCGCGTGCTCGTCGGCGTGACGCCCGCGGGCCGGACCTCGGGCAGGATCGTCGAGACGGAGGCCTACCCCGGCCCGGAGGACCCGGCCTCCCATGCGGCGGGCCGCATCGGCCGCACCCGCCGGAACGAGCCCCTGTTCGGACCTCCGGGCACCGCCTACATCCACCGCAACTACGGCGTTCACTGGTGTTTCAACGTGGTCGCCGCCACCGAGGGGAAGCCCGAGGGCGTCCTGGTCCGCGCGGTCGAGCCGCTGGAGGGCGCGGAGCTGATGCGGAAGCGACGCGGGGGGCGGCCGGACCTGACGAACGGGCCGGGGCGGCTGGCGGCCGCGTTCGCGCTGGGTCCGGACCTCCAGGGACACCGGCTGGACCGCGCTCCGCTGTGGATCGAGGCGGGCGAGGCGGTTCCGGACGACGAGGTGGTGGCGACGGTCCGGATCGGGATCCGGCGGGCCGCGGACCGGCCCTGGCGCTGGTACGACGGGAGGAGCGATTGGGTGTCGCGCCGCTGAGCCGCGAGGAGGCGCTCCGGCTGCACCGCGACGTCTTCGTGTTCGACGGGCACAACGACCTCGCGCCGCGCCTGTTCGAGGGCGAGTCGCTGGAGGACCGCGGCGGCCGCGGACACCTCGACCTCGCGCGGATGCGGCGGGGAGGGCTGGACGGCGGGATCTTCGCCGTCTGGATCGACCCCGACCGACCCGAGCCGCTGCGGAGGGCGCTCGAGGGGCTGGAGCGCCTCACGCGGATCCTCGAGGACCACCCCGGAGTCCGAGTCGTGCGCGACGCCGACGATCTCCGGGCCGCGAGGCGGGAGGGGCGGATCGCGGTCGTGCCGGGGGTCGAGGGGGGCTACGGGATCGTCGACCGGCTCCAGGCGGTCGCCCGCCTCCACGAGGCCGGCATGCGCTGCCTGACCCTGGCCTGGATGCGGCCGACGGCGTGGATCGACGCCGCCGGCGCGGACCCCGTGCACGGGGGGCTCACGGCGTTCGGCCGTCGCGTCGTGGAGCGGCTCGCCTCGCTCGGCGTGGTGATCGACGTCAGCCACGCCTCGGACGCCGCGACCGCGGAGGTGATCGACGTGGCGCGGGTCCTCGGGGTGCCGGTCGCCGCGTCGCACTCCGGCGTCCGCGCCGTGGCGGACCATCCCCGGAACCTGCCCGACGGGCTGCTCGAGGCGGTCGCCGCGACGGAGGGGATCGTGGGGATCAACTTCTTCAGCGCCTACCTGGACGCCGCGTACGGCCGCGGCTTCCGTGCCCTGCAGGAACGGGCGGGCCCGGAGGGCGCATGGGACATGGAGGCGCTGGCGCGGGCCTGCGCCCGGGAGCTGGCGCCGGTGCCGTTCTCGCGGATCCTCGAGCACGCGGAGCACGCGCTGCGGGTCGCGGGGGCGGAGCACGTCGGGCTCGGCAGCGACTTCGATGGGGTGGCGGCGCTCCCGGAGGGGATGCGGGACGCGGGCGACCTGCCCCGGCTGACGGCGGGGCTGGCGGCGCTGGGGTTTGACGCTCCGGCGCTGGAGGCGTTTCTTGGAGCGGCCTGGCTGCGGGTCCTGAGCGCCGTTCTCTCCTGACCGGAGGCGGTCATCCACTACGGCATCCTCTCCCTGCTGCCGCCCCTGCTGGCGATCGGGCTCGCGATCCGGACGCGGCAGGTCTACCTGTCGCTCGCGGCCGGGATCTGGATCGGCTGGACGATCGTCTCCGGCTGGAACCCCCTGGCCGGTCTCGCGGCGGCGGTGGACGCGACCGTGGGGACCGTCACGGACCCCGGCAACGCGCGGGTGCTCCTGTTCACCTTCGCGATCGGAGCCCTGATCGCGCTGGTCGAGGCGAACGGCGGGGTCCGCGGCTTCGTCGCGTGGGTGGAGCGCCGGCGCTGGGTGACGGACGGGCGGCGGGCCGAGGTTCTGGCATGGACGATCGGGATGGTGATCTTCATCGAGTCGAACATCACGGTCCTCGTGGCGGGCTCCGTCGCCCGGCCGCTGTTCGACCGTTTCCGCGTGGCGCGCGAGAAGCTGGCCTACCTGATCGACTCCACCTCGGCGCCCGTATGCATCCTCATCCCGTTCAACGCCTGGGGGGCCTACATCCTGGGCCTGCTGGCCGCGCTCGGGGTAGAGAACCCGGTCCCCGTGCTCGTCGCCTCGATCCCCCTGAACTTCTACGCGCTGTTCGCCGCCGCCCTGGCCGGGATCTCCGCCTTCTTCGGCCTCGACTTCGGGTCGATGCGGGCGGCGCAGGAACGGACGGACGGGGGGAAGCTGCACTGGGACCACGCGGTGGCGATGGCGGACCCCGAGGAGATGGCGCCGCCCCCGGCCGAGGGGATCCCGCTCCGGCCCGTGAACATGGTCCTGCCGATCGCGGCGATGGTCCTGATGATGCCCGTCGCGATGGCGATCACCGGCGGGGGGGACGTGATGGCCGGGTCCGGCTCGACCTCCGTCCTGTGGGCGGTGCTCACGGGGATCGGCGTGGCCTCCGTCCTCTCGCTCGGGCAGCGTCTCCTGAGCCTCGAGCAGCTCGGGCACGTGGGCCTGCGCGGCGCGGGCGGCCTGACGGGCATGGCGCTCGTCCTCCTGCTCGCGATCACGCTCGGCACGGTGACCCAGGAGCTCGGCACCGGGCCCTACGTGGCGGGCCTGGTCGGAGGCAGGATTCCCGGCGTGCTCCTGCTGCCTCTCCTGTTCGCGGTGGCGGCCGGGATCGCCTTCGCGACGGGAAGCAGCTGGGGCACGTTCGCGATCACCATCCCGGTTGCCGTGCCCCTCGCGGTGTCGCTCGGGCTCCCGATCACCCCGTTCGTCGCGGCCACGCTCTCCGGGGGCGTGTTCGGGGACCACTGCAGCCCGATCAGCGACACGACGATCGTCTCCTCCCTCGCCTCCGCCTCCGACCACATCGAGCACGTGCGGACGCAGATTCCGTACGCGCTGGCGGCGGGAGCGGCCGCGGCGGCCGGGTTCGCCGTGACCGGGCTCTGGATCTCGCTGTGAGCCTCGTTGCCGGCGTGCCCCCCGGGGGTTAGGTTTCTTTCGGGACGTGTGAGGCTTAGTGATTGAGCCAACACTAGGGTAGAACGCTCCTGATCGTCCGGCGGACGTCACGCCCCGGGAGGGGAAGACGGCAACCCGGGGGGAAGGGCGAAAGGTTCCGAAAGGGCCTCAATCGACCCCCTCACATGACCTCCAGGGGCGATCCTCAGGGATCGCCCCTTCTTTTTCCTTCGACCCCGAGCACGGGAGAGCGGGATGCCCACCGCGCGCGTGACCCGCCGCGTCCACTTCTGCGCCGGCCACAGGCTTCACAACCCGGCCTGGGACGACGAGCGGAACCGGGCCACCTACGGCCTCTGCAACAACCCGAACGGCCACGGCCACAACTACGACCTCGAGGTCACGGTGGAGGGGGACGTCGACCCGGAGACGGGCTACGTCATGGACCTGAAGCGGCTCAAGTCCCTCCTCGGGACGGCCGTGCTCGAGGACCTCGACCACGCGAACCTCAACGTGGACGTGCCCTGGCTCGAGGACGTGGTGCCCACGACCGAGAACCTCGCCCTCGCCATCTGGCGGCGGCTCGAGGAGCGGGTCGGCGACGTCCGGCTCGTGAGCGTGAGGCTCTGGGAGACGGAGCGGAACATGGTCGAGTACCGTGGCGGGTGACGACAGGAGGAAGCGACCGATGACGAGCAGGAAGAGCGCGGCCCCGGCCATCGACCTGAGCCGGGTGCCGTTCGAGGATCTGGTGCGGGAGCAGCTGCGGCGCCTCGGCGAAGACCCGGAGAGGGACGGGCTCCGCGACACGCCGGCGCGGGTGGAGCGCGCCCTCATGGAGCTCACCCGCGGCTACCGGTCCACGACCGAAGAGGCGATCGGGAACGGGGTGTTCGTCGAAGAGCACGACAACATGATCCTCGTCAAGGACATCGAGCTTTACTCGCTGTGCGAGCACCACATGCTCCCGTTCGTGGGGAAGGCGCACGTGGCCTACATCCCGAACGGGCGACTGCTCGGGCTGAGCAAGGTGCCGCGGGTGGTGGAGGTCTTCGCGCGCCGGCTCCAGGTCCAGGAGCGGCTCACGGACCAGGTCGCCGACGCGATCCAGCGGGCGCTCGAGCCGGAGGGGGTGGGCGTCGTGATCGAGGCCTACCACCTCTGCATGATGATGCGCGGGGTAGAGAAGCAGAACAGCCGGACCATCACCTCCGCCGTCCGGGGGCGGTTCCGGTCGGACATCCGCACGCGCGAGGAGTTCCTCCGCCTCGTGTCCACCCCGCCCCTGCAGTTCTGACCGGCGCCCGGGGAACCCCGCTGGTGCTGCTCGACCTCTCGGAATCGCTCGCCTGTCCCCGCTGCGGGCCGCCGCGGGGCCTCGTCGTGCTGGTCGACCGGATGGAGGGGCGCCGCGTCCGGGACGGGCGGCTCGACTGTCCCGGCTGCGAAAACCGCTTTCCGCTGCGCGACGGGGTGATCCGGTTCGACCTCGCCGGGGCGGGGCCGCCATCGCCGGCTTCCGCCGCGGGCGGCCCGGAAGAGGGCCCGGCCGGCCGGGAGGAGGGCGCGACGACCCGCCCCGCCGGCGATCCGGACGCGGAGGACGCGGTGGTGGCGGCCGCGCTGCTCGGGATCCGGCACGGACGGGGGGTCCTGGTCGCGGGCCCGGGCTTCGCCCCGGCGGCCAAGCTCTCCCGGCTCTGCGGCGGCTGCGAGGTCGTGCGGGTCGTCGCGCCGGAGGAGTCCCCGGCGGCCGTCCGCTCGCAGGACGCCGTGACGCCCCTGGTCGGGGTCGCGGCGGGTTCCCTGCCGCTGCTGTCCGGCCGGGCGCTCGGCGTCGTGCTGGTGGGCGGCTCGCCGGCGGAGGCGGGGGAAGCGGCGCGGGTGCTCGTGCCCGGGGGGCGTCTGGTCGTGCTCCGGCCCGTCGCGGGGGCCCTGGAGGGGCCCGGCGGGCCCGCGTTCGAGCCGGTCGCCGCCGACCCGCGCGCGCTGGTCGCGCGGCGGCGATGACCGGAGAGCCGGGGCGGAGCGGGCGCCCTCCCGGTCGGGACCGCTCCGCTCGTTGCCCGGGGGTGTGGCGGCCTCTACCTTTTCGCGTCGGGCCACCGGATCCGATCTCATCCATCCAGACAGGCAGGCGGGACGGAGACATGCGCCTTCAGACGCGAGCGTTCGGCTTCGCCAGCGGGCTGCTGGCCGGCACGATCCTCTTCGTGTGGACCCTGCTGCTCGTCGCGGCGGGCGGCGGGGGCACGTCTCCGCTCCTTCTCCGCTCGGTCCTGTTCGGCTGGGAGATCAGCGTCGCCGGCGCCTTCATCGGAGCGATGTGGTCCTTCGCGTGGGGATTCCTGCTCGGAGCCGGCTTCGCGTTCCTCTACAATCTCTCCGTGGTCCCCCCGGCGCCCCCGCCGTTCGACTGGGACGCGGAGCCGGACGGGGAGGGCTGACCCCGTGCCCTGGTGGAGCTTCCTGAGCGGCGGCAAGGATCGCGACGAGACGAGGCCGGACTTCTACGCCGAGGGCCTGCAGCTGGCCGCGGAGGAGCGGTTCCACGAGGCGCTGACCTCGCTGCGCCTCGCGCTGCGGGAACGTCCCGGCGACGTGGCCACGCTCGAGCAGATGGCCGTGGTCTACACACGCATGGGCATGACGGACGAGGCGATCAAGATGTACCGGCGCGCGCTCGAGCGGGACCCGAAGAGCGCCGGCGCCCACTACGGGATCGCCTTCCTCTACCTGAACCGCGGCCTCGAAACGGAGGCGGCGGGCCACCTGGAGGACTTCCTGAGGGTGGGACGGGGCATCCCCGGCTCCGAGCGGCACGTGGAGCACGCGCGCCGGACGCTCCACGAGCTTCGCGAGGGCCCGGCCGGGGCCGATGGCGTCTGAAGCCCGCACGCCCCCGGAGCCGGGGCTGAACGGGCGGGAGCTGGCCGCCGGGACCCTGGTCGACGTCTTCTTCGACGGGCTGGACCGCTTTCCCGAGAGCCGGGCGCTGACTCAGCGGCTTCCCGACGGCTCCTGGCACGGCTTCCGCCGCCGGGAGGTGGCCGATCGCGTCAGGGCGATCTCCGTCGGCCTTCGCGACCTCGGGATCGAGCGGGGGGACCGCGTCGCCATCCTCGCCCCCACCCGGCTCGAGTGGGCGCTCGCGGACTGGGCGATCCTCCTCGCGGGCGGGGTCGTCGTCACGGTGTACCCCACGCTGCCCCGCGACCAGGTCGCCTGGATCCTCGCGGACTCGGGCGCCCGGCTCGTATTCGCGGCGGATGCCGACCAGGTGGCCAAGATCGCCGCGGCGCTGGACCGGCTCCCGGATCTGGTGTCGGTCGTCGTGTTCGACGACGGGGGGGGAGAGGTCGAGGGCCTCCGGCCGATGCCGCTCGCGGTGCTCGAGGAGCGGGGACGCCGGGCGACCCGGCTGGCGGCCGGCTGGGAGGACGACGCCCGCCGCGCCCGGCCGGGCGACCTGGCCACCCTGATCTACACCTCCGGCACCACGGGAACGCCGAAGGGCGTGATGCTCACGCACGCGAACCTCCACGCGAACACCTACCAGTGCACGTCGATCCTGCCGATCGGTCCGGAGGACCGCGCCCTGAGCTGGCTGCCGCTCTCGCACGCGTTCGAGCGGACGGCCGGACATTTCCTGATGTGGGCGGCTGGCCTGGATGTGGCCTTCGCGGAGGACCTGCACACCGTCGCGCGGGACATGATCGAGGTCCGTCCCACGATCATGACGGGCGTCCCGCGCCTGTTCGAGAAGTTCTACGACGCCGTGGTCGAGACGGTCGAGGAGGGCGGAGCGGTCAAGAAGGCCGGGTTCCGCCTCGCCAAGAAGTTCGGCGACCTCCACGCCGCCCGGCGTCTCGCCGGCCGCGAGCCGGGGCTGCTGCTACGGGCGGCGTTCCGGCTCTCCGACGGAATCGTGTTCTCGAAGCTGCGGGAGCGCACCGGGGGACGGGTCCGCTTCTTCGTGAGCGGGGCCGCGCCGCTGTCGGCCGAGATCGCCCGCTTCTTCTACTCGGGGGGGCTCACCGTGCTGGAGGGGTACGGCCTCACGGAGACCTCTCCGGTCACCAACGTGAACCTCCCGCACGACATCCGGTTCGGGACGGTCGGGCCGCCGGTGCCCGGGACCGCCGTCCGGATCGCGGAGGATGGAGAGATCCTGGTCCGGGGTCCGCAGGTGATGCTCGGCTACCACGGGCAGCCCGAGGCGACCCGGGAGGTGATCGACGCCGACGGGTGGCTGCACACGGGCGACATCGGGCGCCTCGACGCGGACGGCTATCTGACGATCACGGACCGCAAGAAGAACCTGATCGTCACGGCCGCCGGAAAGAACATCGCGCCGCAGCCGATCGAAGAGCGGATGGCCCGGTCCCCCTTCGTCGAGCAGGTCGTGCTGCTCGGGGACCGGCGGAAGTTCCCGATCGCGCTCATCGTTCCGAGCTTCCAGGCGTTCCGGGTCGCCGTTCCCGGCAAGGGCGTCACGGAGAAGGACCGGTACCGGTTCATCGAGCACCCATCCGTCCGGGAGGTGGTGGAGTCGGACGTGATGCCGCGGGTCGCCCCCTTCGCCCGGCACGAGCGGCCGAAGCGGATCCTCCTCGTCTCCGACTCCTTCTCCGTCGCCAACGGCCTGCTGACGCCCACCCTCAAGATCCGGCGGCGCGAGATCGCCGAGCGCTACGCGGACCGGATCGACGCCCTCTACCGCGACGCGGAACGGGAGAGCGACCGTGAATGAGGCCCCGACCCGGTCGCGCGGCGGACCGGAGGAGCCGGTGGTCGCCCTGCTCGTCACGGGCCCGGACGCGGATACGCTCGCATCGATCGGCCGGGCGCTCGTGGAGGCGGGCCTTGCGGCCTGCGTGAACGTCCTGCCGGGCGCCCGCTCGCTGTACCTCTGGGAGGGGCGGGTCCACGAGGACGCCGAGGCGATCGGGATCGTGAAGACCGTGCGGTCGCTGGTGCCCGCCGTCACGCGCCGGATCGGGGAGCTGCACCCGTACGAGCTTCCCGAGGTGCTCGGCCTGCGCGCGGAGGGGGGATCCGAGGCGTACGCGGCGTGGGTGCGGGAGTCGGTGGCGGGGAGGACCGGCGATGAGTCGGAATAGGAGCAGGAACCGGAAGCGGCGGCACCCGGATCGGCCGGACGCGAAGGCTCCCCCTCCCGGCGGGAGCGGAGCCGGCGAGCGTTCCGAGGCGACGCTGTTCGACCCCGTTCCCGCCGAGCGCGAGGCGGTCCGGGGGGACGACGACGCGCCGGAGGGGCCCGCGGTCCCGGAGGAGTCCGCGGTCCCGGAGGAGTCCGCGGTCCCGGAGGGGCCCGCGGTCCCGGAGGAGCCCACGGTCCCGGACAGGCTCCCGGACACCGGGGAGCCGGCGAGCCTCGAGGCTGCCGGGGCCGGAGCGGAACCACGGGCCGCGGAGTTCGGTCCGGTGCCGTCGGCTCCCGCGGACCTCGGCCCGGTCCCGATCGAGGGCCTGTATCGGGCGGCCCGCGGGCACGCGGACGCGGGTCGCCTCTCCGCGGCCATCGGCGCCTACCTGGAGATCATCCGCCGGGACCCGGGCCACCTGCGGGCGCGCAACAACCTGGCGATCGCCTACGAGCGAACGGGCCGGGCCGAGGCCGCGCTCGAGCAGTACCGCGCCGCCCTCGAGCTGGAGCCGGACAACGTGCGTCTTCTCAGCAACGCCGGGGCCCTGCTGGGGACGCTGGGTCGATTCGCGGAGGCCGAGGACGAGCTCCGCAAGGCCCAGCGCCTCGAGCCGGAGAGCGCCGACGTGATGCAGAACCTCGGGCTCGTCCAGTACCGGAAGGGCCTCTACCCGGCCGCGGCGGAGTCTCTCCGGCGGGCGTCCGAGCTGGATCCCGGGAGCGCCGCCGCGTTCTTCTACCTCGGCGAGTCGGCGAATCGTCTCGGCCGGACCGGGGAGGCGATCGCGGCGCTGGAGCGCGCGATCGAGCTGCAGCCCGACAACGCGCGGGCCTGGCGCACGCTCGGCATCCTGTACGACCGGCTGCGGGAACCGGAGCAGGCGGCCCGGATGTACCACAGGGCGCGTGAGCTCGACGAAGGGTCCTGAGGGGACGACGGCCGGGAGGGATCCCCGACGGCGACGAACTCAGCCCACGACGTGGCGGACGATGACGAGCGCGACGCCGATCCCCGCCCCGAGCACGTAACCCAGCCGGACGATCAGGTTCAGCTCCCGCTGCGTCACCGAGCGGATCAGGCGCTCGAGCTCGTCAAGCGGGAAGGACACGATCTTCTCCTCCACCCGCTCCGCCACCCGGACCTGCGCGGCCACCTCCGGGATCTTCCCCGAGATCCAGTCCCACACCGGGTCCGAGAGGGAGCCCACGAGGCGCTCGACGGTCCCCTCCCGCGCGAAGGTACCGAGGAGCCCGATCGGCCGGGACAGGAGACGGTCGACGGTCCACGAGCGGAAGCGCTCGTACAGGTCGCGGCCCGCCTCGGACCGGAGGCCGTCCGACAGCCAGGCGCCGAGGCGCCGGGCCGGGACGAGCCGGACCACGTCCGCCCAGCTCCGCTCGCCGGCCTTCAGCACCGCCGTCTCCGCCCGGTCGAGCACGAAGGCCCGCACTTCCGGGTCCTTCGCGGCGTCCAGCACCCAGGTGGCGATCGAGTCGAGGGCCCCCTGGACCTGCTCGTCCTCGGGCCGTCCGAGCACGTCCACCACCGGGCGGCGCAGGAAGTCGACGATCGCCTCGTTGACGCTGCGGGCCATCGCGTCCTGGACCTCGCCCTCGCGCAGCAGGTTCCCCAGCCGGTCCGCTCCCTCCGCCTCGAGGGTGTCGATCACCCGGTCCACCGTCTCCTCGGTGATGATCAGCTTCGCGACGACCCGCTGGTGGAAGCGCAGGTCCTGCATGAAGCGATCGAGCAGGTCGTGGATCGCGCGCTCGACCCGGGCCCGCGCCCTGGGGTCCTCGAGCAGCCGGCCGAGCCGCTCCATCGCGATCGGGAGGTAATCGCTGATCGCGTGCTCGACGGCGGCGACGAGGCCGATCGGGAGAAGCTCCTCGAACGAGCGGCCGGGCCGGAGGAGGCGGACCGAGGCGCGGTCCAGGTGCCCGCGGACGGTGGCTGCGAAGGACTCCGACTCGACGACCCGGGCCAGCCAGTCCGCGGCACGTTGCCTCAGCTCCTCGAGCCGCTCCGGGCCGAGCGACTCCAGCAGCGACTCCCCCTCGAGCGAGTCCGCCAGCGTCTCGATCAGGCGAGTCGCCTCGTCCGCGAACTCCGCGGAGTCGAGGCTGGCGATCGCGCGCTCGTGGACGCCGTCCAGCACAGTCTCGAGGACGCGGCTGAGCTCGTCGACGGCGCCTGCGGGCAGCATCTCGGCGACGGACGGCTTCTCGCCCTCGAGCAGCTCGGCCAGCAGGGTGCGGAGCTGGGCGTCGAACGCCGCGCGGAGCCGCTCGTCCCGGAGCTCCGCGGCGACGTCGGCCGGGGTGAGCAGCGTCGTGCCGACCGTGCGCCCGATCGTGGCGGCGAGCCTCTCCCGGTTCTTGGGGACGGCTCCCTGCAGCCACTCGACCCGCCGGCCGAACAGGCGAGCCGGCTCGTACGGGTGAAACAGCATCAGGATGGCCACCCGGTTCGTGATGCCCCCCGCGAGGGCTCCGAACAGCACCGTGAGCCCGTCCTGGAGCAGCAGCTGCGCGACGGGGCCGGTCACGGGCCCCGCTCCTCGATCGCCACGCCGCGCAGGGCGAGGCGATCCTCCCCGAGCGCGAGCGACGCTCGGACCGGGAACAGCCGGAACCCCGGTCCTTCCGCGGGAAGCGCGTCGAGCGTCGGCGGGCCGCCCATGATCTCGCCGAACACGCCCACGTCCCGGATCTCGAACGACCACGAGCCCGTGACGCCGGGGTCGCCCGGGAGGGCGAGAAGCACCGCTTCGGACCAGTCGAGCCGCACCCCGTTCACCCAGGCCCAGGCGGCGGCCGGCGCCTCGTCGCCGATGACCCGGTCCCGGAGAATGAGGAGCCCGTTGCCGAGGCTGTCGGACATGGCGAACGTCTGCATCAGCCGGTCCGGCACGGGATCGTTCCGGAAGCGTGCCCGCTGCCGCTGCAGCAGCCAGCCGCTCTCGAAGCGGCCGGGGACCTGGAGGTCGGCGGAGCGGAGGCTCTCCCGGCGGCCCGTGACCCCGCTCCAGGCGCTGACCTCCTCCAGCGCGTCCACCCGGAGCGTGCCTCCCGAGTCGAGCCGAACCCGGAGCGACGCGACCTCGCCCCCGTCCTCGACCCCCAGGCGCAGGGCCCCGGCCGGAACGAGCCGCCACGCCGCGCGCGGAACCGGGATCGAGTCGACGACGGCGAGGACCGGGGTCCAGCTCCCGCCCGCCACGGTCCAGCCGCGGTACTCGAGGTCGAGCCGGTCCGCTTCCGTCCGGTTCTCCAGACGGAGGTGCAGGAGCGCCGGGTCGGCGCCGAACCCGACGAACGTGAGTCCGGTGTGGTAGACGGCGAGCGGAGCGGTGCTCAGGGAGGCCTCGTCGGCCGGCACGGCGCGCGCCGCGGGGTCCGGCTCCTCGCCTGAGCCGCACGCCGTCCCGAGGACGGCCGCCGCGAGGAGGAGCGTCCTGCGGTCCCGAGGAACTGCTGGCCAGATGATCACGCCGGACAACTTATCCGACGCCTCCGGCTCTGTCACCGACCGTGGGGAGCGCCTACCTTGCCCCGCTCGCGTCGTCCGGACCCGCAGCCCGGAAAGCGCCCATGCAGCTCTACACGAAGATCACGATCGCGCTCGTCGTCGGCGCGGTCGTGGGACTCCTGGCCAACCTCTTCGGGATCGATCCGCTGACGCGGCTCCTCGTGGCGATCGAGCCGGTCGGAACGGGCTGGATCCGCCTGATCACGATGGTGGTCGTGCCGCTCGTGTTCGCCAGCCTCGTGGTGGGCACCGCCAGCCTCGGGGACATCACGAAGCTGGGCCGGATCGGCGGCAAGACGGTCGTCTACTACCTCGGAACCACGGCGATCGCCGTCAGCATCGGTCTCCTGCTCTCGAACCTCGTCGAGCCCGGGAGCCGGATCGATCCCGTCGCCCTCGAGGGGCTGCGCTCGACGTACATGGCGGAGGGCGCGAGCCGGGTGGAGCTGGCGCGCGAGGCGCCCCGCCTGATCGACATCCTGCTCGGGATGATTCCGAAGAACCCGATCGAGGCGCTGGCGGCGGGGGACATGCTCCCGATCATCTTCTTCGCGATCTTCTTCGGCGCCGCCATCTCGGCCCTGCCCGACGAGCGCAGGACGCACGTGGTGGGGTTCTTCGACGGGGTGAACGAGGCGGCGATGGTGATGATCCACTGGATCATGAAGCTCGCGCCGTACGCCGTGTTCGCGCTGATCGGCGCCGTGGTCGCGCGGTTCGGGCTCGACGTGCTGCGGAGCCTCCTCGTGTACAGCCTCGTGGTGATCGCGGGCCTCCTGCTGCACGTGGCGATCACGTACACGGCGGCGCTCCGGCTCCTGGCCCGCCGCAGCCCGCTCGAGTTCTTCGGGAAGGTCCGCGAGGCGCAGCTGATCGCCTTCTCCACCTCGAGCTCGAACGCGACCCTCCCGGTCAGCATGGAGGTGGCGGAGGAGCGCCTCGGGGTCGAGAAGGAGGTCTCCAGCTTCGTGCTCCCGCTCGGGGCGACGATCAACATGGACGGGACCGCACTCTACCAGGCGGTCGCCACGATGTTCATCGCGCAGGTCCTGGTCGGGGAGATCTCGTTGACGGCCCAGTTCGGCATCGTGCTCACCGCCACGCTCGCCTCGATCGGGGCCGCCGGAGTCCCGTCGGCCGGGATCATCATCCTCGTCGTGGTGCTCGAGCAGGCGCTCGCCGGCACGGGCGTCGACCCGGCCGCCGGGATCGCCCTCGTGCTCGGCGTCGACCGGATCCTCGACATGTGCCGGACGGCGGTGAACGTCACGGGGGACCTCACGGCGGCGGTCGTGATCGACCGGTCCGAGTACGAGCACGCGCTGAAGCACGGGGTGGGACGGGGAGCGTAGACGCCGGGGAGCGGGCGGGAGCCAGGGACGGGCGGGAGCCAGAGGTGGCCGGATCCCGGAGTCAGCTGCGGACGCGCTGCTCCGGGCCGAGGGCGCGGTCGAGGCTCGACAGCAGCGCTTCGAGGCGCCTCCGGTCCGCCGCCGGACCCGGCCAGCGCCTCCGCGAGCGGGAACGGGCGTCGACCCGGGTGAGGCCGTTCGCATCGAGGCGCACCCAGATGCTCACATCCGCCACGACCCCGGACCCCGGCAGGCGGCAGCAGATCGTGACGAGCCCGCTCTCCTCGTCGGCGTGCACGAGGCTCCACAGCCGTCTCCGCGCCACCAGGACCGGGATCGCGTCCCACACACGCGCGAACGGCGCCGCGTAGAGGCGTCCCTCGGGGCCCTGCGGCCGCCGCGTGTCGGCGGTCGGGGCCGCCGTCGGTCCCTCGGGTCTCGGACGGTCGTTCACGCGCTCCCTCGTCGGCTGTCGGGGCGGTCCGGGCCGGCGCGCGGCGAGCCGCGGCCGGACGGCCCGAACCGGTTGCCGGTCCCCGGCGGGACGGGTACGTTCCCGCCGTCCGCACGCCTGCATTCGAACTTCCGCGAGCGACGCATGCAAGCCATTCTTCCCCTCGCCGGCAAGGGAACGCGGCTGCGGCCGCACACCCACACCCGGCCCAAGCCGCTTCTCCGGATCGGGAACCGGCCGGTCCTCGACCACGTCCTCGAGCTCCTCGAGGCGACCGGGGTCGACGAGATCATCGGGATCATGGGCCATCTCTCGGAACGGATCGAGGAGCACCTCGAGCGTGAGCACCCCGGGCTGCGCTTCCGGCCGGTGGAGCAGACGGAGCAGCTCGGGACCGCGGATGCGATCCGCCTCGCGGAGCCGCTCGTCACCGGGCCCGTGCTGATCGTGTTCGTGGACACCCTGTTCCAGGCCGATCTCGGCCTGATCCGCGACCGGCCGGACGTCGACGGTATCGTGTGGGCGAAGGAGGTCGAGGACTACCAGCGCTTCGGCGTCATCGTGCGCGACGAGGACGGGTACATGCAGCGGATCGTGGAGAAGCCGGACAACCCGGTCTCCCGGCTCGCGAACATCGGGCTCTACTACGTTCGCGACATCGACCTCATGTTCGAGGGAATCGCGCACGTGATGGCGGCCCCGCCCAGGCTGGGCGAGTACTACCTGACCGATGCGTTCCAGTACATGATCGAGCGGGGAGACCGGCTGCTGACGGCGGAAGTCTCGGAGTGGTGGGACTGCGGGAAGTCGGAGACCCTGCTCGACACCAACCGGCGGGTGCTGCTGGCCGGCAGCGGCGTCGGACGGGAGCCCCCGGGCGAAGTCACCGTGGAGGGCCCGGTGTGCGTCGCCGAGGACGTGGTGCTCGAGCAGGCGCGGCTCGGGCCGAACGTGAGCGTCGCGTCCGGAAGCGTGGTCCGCCGCAGCCGTCTCCGGAACACGATCGTCGGTGCGGGAACGGTGCTGGAGGACTGCGACCTGGTTTCGTCCCTGGTCGGCGACCACGCCACTCTCCGCGGGCTGCGCGGCTCCGTCTCGCTCGGCGATCACGCCGAGGTGGATGCCGCGGACCGGCCGTGACGGAACGAGGACCGTGAAGCCCACCGAGGGCCACCCGTGGTGAGCCGCGGGACGGTGGCCCTGTCCGTCGCCTTCCTCGGCCTCGCGACGTCGTTCGCGGGCTTCAGCCTCGCGGCGACGGGACGCGCGTCGGCCGCGGCGATCGCGGTCGTGCTCGGGCTCGCGATCGCGATCGCGAGCGTGGTCGCGCTGCCGTCGCCGCTCCGCGGGCCCGCAGGGGCGCCGGCGGCGGAGCCGCCGCCGGGCCCGCGGGATGCCTAGGGCCCGCGCGGTCCGCCGGCTCGCCCTGCCCGGGCTGCTCGCCGCCGGCCTGCTCGGCCCGGCGCCCGGCGTCCAGGCGCAGCAGGCAGGGCCGCTCGACCGCCCCGGGACGGAGACGGCACGGCGTGGAACCCGGTTCTCCTCGTTCGACGTCGGGTTCGGGGGCGCGTTTCCCGACGCGGGGCGCGTCGGCATCTCCTACGGGCTCGGTGTCGACGTCGCCGACCTGCTCGTGCGCGACGCGGCCGTCCGCCTCGGGTTCCGCTTCTGGACCTCCGAGGACGAGCAGCCGGATGGGCGCGTGGTCGACGTCGACGACACCGTGTTCGGCGTGTCGGTGAAGAAGGCGTTCCCGCTCGGCCGGGTCGAGCCGTACATCGGGTTCGGGGTGGCCGCGCACTTCATCTCGGCGCGGTACGCCGACTTCATCGGGGAGAAGGATGAGCGGGACGGCTTCCACCCGGCCCTGGAGGGACTCGCCGGCCTCGAGCTCCCGCTGGTCGACCGGGGCTTCGTGAGCGTGTTCGTCGAGGGGCAGGGAAGCCTGCTCAGGGACCTGCCGCACGGCTCGATCCACGCGGGCGCCCGGATCCGCTTCGACCGTCTCGGGACGGGCGGGTGAGACCGGGGATCATCGGGCACCGCGGCGCCGCCGCGGAGGCGCCGGAGAACTCGATGCCCTCCTTCGAGCTCGCGATCGAGCTCGGCGCCGACGCGCTGGAGCTCGACGTGCGGCGCAGCGCGGACGGCGCGCTGGTCGTGATCCACGATCCGACGCTCGACCGCACCTCGGATCGGAGCGGCGAGGTGGCGCGGCTTCCGCTCGCCGCGATCCGGGAGGCGGACCTCGGGGCCGCGCGGGACGCGACGATCCCCCGCTGGCCCGCTCCCGTGGCGGTGCCGACGCTCGAGCAGGTGTTCGAGCGGTTTCCCGGGCTCGAGATCACGGTGGACGTGAAGGACCCCGCCGCGGCGGAGGACGTCGTCCGCCGCATCGAGGCGTTCGACCGTGCCGGGCGGACGATCCTCTACGTGGAGGAAGGCACCGAGACCCCGGCCTTCCGCGGCTACGGGGGTCGGCGAGCCACCTCCGTGCCGCAGGTCCGGCGCCTCGTGACGGACCCGTGCTGGCCCGGCCGCGTGCCGGTCCGGGAGGTTCCGGAGGTGGTACACACTCCGCTCGAGGACGACGGCCTCGAACTCGTGACCGCGGCGACCGTGCGGCGGTTCCGGGAGGCCGGCCTGGCCGTCCACGTGTGGACCGTGGACGAGCCGACGACCCTGCGCCGGCTCGCGGAGTATCAGGTGGACGGGATCATCACGAACGACGTGCGCGGGGCCGGACGGGTGCTCGGGCCTGCGGACGGCAGGGGAGGCCCCCGGGCATGAGGCGGTCGCAGATCGATGGAGTGCGAGGCAGCGGGGCGGTCGTCGCGGCTCTGCTGCTCCTGGCGGCCGCCGCGTCGCCGGCTCCCGCGGAAGGCCAGGAGTCCGTGCCCCGCTTCCCGTTCGGCACGCCGGTGGCGTTCGTGCCCGTGCAGTCCGTGCAGCCGCTGCCCGGCGGCGGCTGGCCGGGCGGCGCGGACGCGGAGGAGGAGACTCTGCGCACGATGGACGCGGAGCTCGCCTTCGCGCTCGCGGGGACGCGGGGCGCGGCCGGCTGGGCTCTGCCGGACGACGTGGTCCGCCGCGTCGAGCGGAACCCGACGCTCAGGGTGGACCCGCGGCGGCTCGCCTATCAGGGCCTCCTCGAGAAGCCGGACCTCCGCAGGCAGATCTACGAGCCGCTGCACGGGGAGCTCCGGGCGATCTCCGCCCTGTTCGACACGCGGTACGTGGTCCTCCCGCTCTCCCTCCGCGCGGAGCCGGCCCCCGGTGCGACGGATGCCGCGTCGTCCGCGCCGGACGCGGCAGCGGGCGCTCCCGCCGCCGGGCGGGCTCCGGTTCGGGCGCGCCTGCTGCTCGCCATGATCGACATCCGCTCGAGCGCCATCGCCTGGTACGGCGAGATCGCGGGGGATCCCGCCCCGCCGGACTCGCCCGCTCTGCTGGCGACCCTCGCCGAGCGGGTGGCGGACCTGGTGGCGCCGTCATGAGCCCGGGGCAGCGGCGGGCCCCGGACCTCCGGAGAGCGGTCGTGGCCGTCGCGCTCGCGGCGGCGTGCGGCGGCGAAGGGACGGCGCCCACCCTTCCCGGGGCGGCGGACCTCGAGGGCCTGTTCGGTCCCGGCGTCACCGTCGAGCTGACGGGGAACGTCGTGGACGTCACGGCCCTGCAGCCCGACGACCAGCTCCGCCGGGGAGGCGCCACCTGGGCGAGGGTGGGCCCCTACGTCTTCCTGTTCTCGCCCCAGACGCAGGACCTGTTCGAGTCGTTCAGCGGGATCGGGGGCGTCCGCGTAACCACGGTGGACCGGCGCGGAGACCTCGTGGGCCGCGCCCTGCTCGAGCGGAGCACCCTGAACTCGGTGACCTGGAGGAAGGCGATCAACCTGGCCGGGCGGGCCCGGCTCGAGGGGACCCGGCGGCCGTCGTACGTCCTCGACCTGATCCGCTACGGCGAGGAACTCGTGGAGCACGAATACGGCGCGACCTACGTGAGCGAGGACCCATGATCCACACCGTGACCCTGATTCCCGGGGACGGGATCGGGCCCGCGATCACCGACGCCGTCGTCCGGATCCTCGCCGCCGCCGCCGCGCCGATCGAGTGGGACCGCCAGCAGGCGGGGCTCGCCGCGATGGAGAGCGGGCACGACCTGCTGCCGCAGGAGGCGCTCGACTCGATCGAGCGGAACCGCTTCGCGCTGAAGGGCCCCCTGACGACGCCGATCGGCGCCGGGTTCCGGTCGATCAACGTCGCGCTCCGCAAGCACTTCGATTTGTACGCGAACGTGCGGCCGGCGCATTCGATCGTGCCCGGGGGGCGGTACGAGGAGATCGACCTCGTGATCGTGCGCGAGAACACCGAGGGCCTCTACGCCGGGATCGAGCACTTCATCGGGATGCGCGACGACCCGCGCGCGGTTGCCGAGTCGGTGATGCTGATCACCCGCTACGGCTCGGACCGCATCGTCCGCTACGCCTTCGAGTACGCGCTCGAGCACGGCCGGAAGAAGGTGACGCTCGTCCACAAGGCGAACATCCTCAAGAACACCCAGGGCCTGTTCCTGGAGGTCGGACGCGAGGTCGCCAGGAGCTACGAGGGGGCGATCGAGTTCGAGGACCGGATCGTCGACGCCACCGCGATGCAGCTCGTGCTCGACCCCTACCAGTTCGACGTGATCGTCACCGAGAACATGTTCGGCGACATCTTGTCGGATCTCGCGGCCGGGCTCGTGGGCGGACTGGGCTTCGCCCCGGGCGTGAACATCGGCAGGAGCGTCTCGATCTTCGAGCCCGTGCACGGCTCGGCGCCCGACATCGCGGGCCGCGGGATCGCGAACCCCTCGGCCGAGCTGCTGGCCGCCTGCCTCCTGCTCGAACACCTCGGGCTGGGGGAGACGGCCGGCCGGATCCGGGACGCCCTGCGCGCCGTGGTGACGGAGCGCACGTCGGTCACCGCGGACATCGGCGGGACCGCGTCCACCAGCGTCTTCGCCGATGCCATCATCGCGAAGCTCCAGGCATCGGCGTAAGCGCCTCGTTCTGAGGCCGCCCGGGGAGGAGCCGCTGGAGGCCTGTCGCGCCTGCGGCGTCGAGTTCCCCGAGTCGACGCTCGACGAGGCGCGCTGGTGCCCCCAGTGTCACGCGGATCTCGAGACGGCGGCGGCCCGGGGGCAGCACGTGATCGCCCTGCTCGTGACGCTGCCCTTCGCGATCTGGATCGTGCGGGAGGGAACGCGGGGCTACTTCCCGCTCTACGCCTGGGCGATTCCCCTGGCGGCGGCGTATTACCTGGGCATGCGGATCGGGCGCGAGGTCGTGCGCGGATGGACCCGGAGCCGGCGTCGGTCGTAGCGCCCCGTCGACGCTGGCATTCGAGGGGACGAGCGACTAGCATCGGTCGCGCCGGGAAGACGGGATGGGTCGAGGGACCCGCGACGGGGCGGAGGACGGCGACGGCGCCGGATCCCGCCCCGTCGCTCGCCGGACCCGCGGAACGACGAACTTCGAGGCCGGAAATGAGTTTTCAGGGTGTGGATTTCTACGATCTCGACGGACTGCTGACGGAGGAGGAGCGGGCCGTCCGGGACATGGTCCGGGAGTGGGTCGACGCGGAGGTGATGCCCGTCATCAGCGAGCACTATCTGGCGCACGACTTTCCGGCCGACCTGATCCCGAAGATGGGCGAGCTCGGCTTCTACGGGGCGAACCTCCCCGAGGAGTACGGCTGCGCCGGCCTCAACAACGTCGCGTACGGGCTGATCATGCAGGAGCTCGAGCGCGGCGACTCGGGGCTGCGCTCGTTCGCGTCCGTGCAGGGCGCCCTCGTGATGTACCCGATCCACGCCTTCGGCTCCGAGGCGCAGCGGAAGGCCTGGCTGCCCCGGCTCGCCACGGGCGAGGTCATCGGATGCTTCGGGCTGACCGAGCCGGACTTCGGCTCGAACCCGGGCGGCATGCTGACCCGGGCCGTGAAGGACGGCGACGAGTGGGTCCTGAACGGGGCCAAGATGTGGATCACGAACGGCTCGATGGCGGACGTCGCGGTCATCTGGGCGAAGACGGGCGAAATCGACGACCAGAAGTCGATCCGCGGCTTCCTCGTCGAGACGGACCGGGAGGGCTTCTCGGCGAAGAACCAGGAGGGGAAGCTGTCGCTGCTCGCCTCCGACACGAGCGAGCTCGTTCTCCAGGACGTCCGGGTCCCGGACGCGAACCTGCTCCCGGGCTCGGACGGCCTCAGGAGCCCCCTGATGTGCCTGACGCAGGCGCGCTACGGGATCGCCTGGGGCGCGGTCGGGGCCGCGATGGCCTGCTTCGTCGAGGCGCGCGACTACGCGCTGAACCGGGTGCAGTTCGGGGAGAAGCCGATCGCCGCGACCCAGATCCAGCAGACGCGGCTCGCGGACATGCTCACGGAGATCACCAAGGCCCAGCTCCTGGCGCTCCAGCTGGGGCGGCTGAAGGACGCCGGCACGTACACGGCGAGCCAGGTCTCGATGGCGAAGCGGAACAACGTGGACATAGCCTGCGAGTGCGCCCGCGAGGCGCGCCGCCTGCTCGGCGCGAACGGGATCCTCGTCGAGTACCAGTCGATGCGGCACATGGCCAACCTCGAGTCCGTGTACACGTACGAGGGGACGCACGACATTCACGGCCTCATCCTCGGGCAGGCGATCACGGGGATCCCGTCCTACGAGTGAGGTCGCCGGGGCGTCACGCTTCGGGGGGGACGGCCAGCCGGCTCCCGAGGAACCTGCAGAGGGCGAGCACGATCAGGCACGACGCGACGACGTCGCTCAGGAAGTGCGCGCCGGCCGCCAGCCGGCCGAGTCCGATGAGCGACCCGAGCGCGAGCGCCCCCGCCAGCGCGAGCATCCGGTCGCGCCGCCGCGCGAAGGCGTAGGCAAGCGCGACGAGCGCGTAGCCGACCGAGGGGTCGCCGGCCGTGAACGAGCAGTTCCGCTCGCACTGGTCGGAGACCGCCAGCGCCGGCGTGAAGCTTCGATCCCCGCCGAACTCCGCCACGTCCCGCGGTCGCGCCCTGCCCCAGTGTTCCTTGAACACGCCGTTCACGACGAGGCCGGGCCCGATCGCCGTCACCGCCAGCAGCAGAAGCGCGGCGCGGGAGATCCGTCCGAACGGTCGCCGACGGCAGGCCTGCACGGCGAGGAAGGCCGCCGGCCCGAGGACGGCGACGGCGGCGATCACCGGGGCGGAGGCGTGGAGCGCCCGCTCCCAGAGGCTTCCCCGGTGGAAGAAGCCGCCCTCAGCGCTCCAGAACCAGCCCGCGACCCGGATGTCGATCGCCGGGACGGCGACGAGGAGCAGGAGCGCGCCCAGCAGGAGCCAGAGCGGTGCGGCCCCGAGCAGGCGAGCGTCGGCGTCCCGGGTCCGCTGCGCGGGCGCCGGCGCGGGCTGCGAAGGGGCGGGTCGACGGATCTGCTGGGACACGGGCACTCCCGCGCGAAACGGTTCAGCCTGCCTTCGACGACGCGGTCACGTCCCGCGGGCTTCGGGCCGGGCGGGAAGGTCGACGCGAGAGTCCAGGGACTCGACCTCGCCGCGGAGCTCCCGCAGCTGGGCCGTGATCCGATCGAGGAGGTCACGCTCGGGCGACGACTCGCGCCGGAGCTGGATCCGCTCCTCCATCACCCGTCCCAGCCGGCGGCTCAGCGGGAAGAGGAGAATGGAGGTTCCTGCCATGAGCGTCGTCAGGAGAATCGCGACCAGCTCGGCGATGGCGTACGGCATTAGGGAACCTCCGCTCGACGGTTTCCGGGCCCGGCGTCCCGCGATCCTGCGCCCCGGCGGCGGCCGGGGTTTCCCGGCGGTTGTGCCGGGCCTCCCTCCTCGCTAGCGTATCGCCCCGATCCGGGAGCGCGCCCGTAGCTCAATCGGACAGAGCGTCTGGCTTCGGACCAGAAGGCTGGGGGTTCGAGTCCCTCCGGGCGCATGCCTCTCCTCCCTCCCGCTTCCCGTCGCCGTCCTCGACGGCCGGGGGGTCGACGATGATCCTCGCGCCCCGCCTCCAGGTGGCGTACTCCCAGGTCCACTGGAGCAGCACCGCGAGCCGGTTCCGGAACCCCACCAGGGTGATCAGGTGGACGAACAGCCACGTGAGCCAGGCGAGGAACCCGCTCACCCGCAGGGACCCGAGGACCGCGACCGCCCGCCGCCGCCCGATCGTGGCCATCGTCCCTCTGTCCCGGTAGGAGAAGGGGAGTCGGAGCGCGGGGTCCGACTCGCCTCCCCCGGGTCGGATTTCCCGTTCGAGCAGGCGCGCCACGAACCGGCCCATCTGCATGGCCGCGGGAGCGAGGCCCGGAACCTCGCCCCCGCCGGCGTCCACCCGTGCCGCGTCGCCGATCACGAACGCGCGCGGGAAGCCCGGAATGCCGAGATCGGGCCCGACCCGCGCCCGTCCGGAACGGTCGCGGGGAACCGCGGGGCGCACGAATCCGAGGAGCGGCGAGGCGCTGACGCCAGCCGCCCACAGCACGTTGCGGGTCTCGACCTCCTCCGGTCCGGCCGGGCCGAGCAGCCGGATGCGGCCACCCTCGATCTCCTCCACCCGGGTCCGGAGGCGGACGTCGACCCCGAGCTCGCGCAGCTGCCCTGTCGCGCGCTCGGACAGCTCCGGCGGGAACGCCCTGAGGATCCGGTCCGTGGCCTCGACGAGGAGGACGCGGGCCCGGGTGGGGTCGACCCGTCGGAAGTCGCGGCGCAGCACGCGGTGGGCGAGCTCCGCCATCGCGCCGGCGAGCTCCACGCCGGTCGGCCCGCCGCCGACGACCGCGATCGTGGTCAGGCGCGCACGCTCCCGCTCGTCGGTCTCCGTCTCCGCCCTCTCGAACGCGGTCAGGATGCGAGTGCGGATCTCGAGGGCGTCCCGCAGGGTCTTGAGCCCGGGGGCGCGACGCATCCACTCCTCGCGCCCGAACCAGGTCGTGACGCCGCCCGGCGCGAGGACGAGGTAGTCCCAGCTCCAGTCTGTCCGTCCCGCCCGGAGCGTGCGCGCGGCGAGGTCCACCTCCGCGACCTCCGCCATCACCGTCGTGACCCGGGAACGGCGGGCGAGAACGCCGCGGATCGGCGCGGCGATCTCGGGGGCCGACAGCCCGGCCATCGCCACCTGGTACAGGAGCGGCTGGAACAGGTGATGATTCTGTCGGTCGATGAGCAGGACGTCTGCATCCCCGCGGAAGGTCTTGCAGAACGTCAGGCCCCCGAAGCCAGCGCCGACGACCACGATCCGCGGGCGGGCCCGGTCGCCGCCCGCCCGTCCGTCCGGCATCCCGGGCGCGTTCACCCTTCCGGGGGCGTCCGCCGGGCCGGCCGGCACTCGAGCCATGCCCGCGGCTCCCCGGTCTCCGGGTCGGCCGGGAGCAGGGCCCGGTCGCGGGGCGTGGGCTCCGGGTCCTCGGCCGCGGCCCATGCCAGGACCGCGGCGAGGATCGCGTTCTGGCGCAGGTCTTCGAACACGAGCTTGTCGAAGGTGTCGCGCTCCGTGTGCCAGGTGTAGCGCCGGTACTCCTCGTAGGGCGACTGGAGGCGAAACGCCGGTGCCCCCGCGCAGAGGAACGACGAGTGGTCGCTGCCCGTGTTGTCCTGGGTCCCGGGCAGCTCGAGCGTGATCCCGTCGGCGATCTCGCGCGGCAGGTAGGAGATCCACCGGCCCAGCCGCTCGCCGGCGCGCAGCAGGCCCTGACCCTCGATCCGCTCGACGCGCCAGGTCCCGTTGTCCTGGTTGAAGACGGCCTGCAGCCCCGAGACGACGTCCGGGTGGTCCTCCACGAACGCGCGGGACCCGATCAGGCCCTGCTCCTCGCCCGCCCAGTGGCCGACGAGGATCGTCCGGCTCGGCGCGACCCCGGCCGCCTTGAGGAGCCGCATCGCCTCCAGCATGATGAGGGTGCCCGTTCCGTTGTCCGTCGCCCCGCTGGCGGCGTGCCACGAGTCGAGGTGGGCGGAGAGCACGACGTACTCGTGGGGTCGCCCGGTGCCGCGGATCTCGGCGATCACGTTCGCGTGCGGCGCCTCTCCCGTCCGCTCCGCCCGGGCGTCCACGCGGATCCGGGGAGGCGCGCCCCGCTCGGCCAGGCGGTAGAGGAGGCCGTAGTCCTCGCACGAGAGGGCGATGTGGGGGACGTCGGAGGAGAAGGCCTCGTGGATCTTCGTCGCCCCCCAGCCCTCCGACCACCACGAGCTCAGCACTCCCGCGGGCCGGCCCTCGCCGAGCCGGCGGAGGGCCCGCCACGGGCCGCCGAGCGGCGCGACCTTCCGGGCCCACGCCACGCGGTATGCCGTGCGCAGGGAGTCGATCCGGGCGACGGTCTCCGGCCGGGCGTTCGCCTCGAGCTCCCCCGGGGCCCGGCAGGTCGGCTCCGGCGGCGTCGCGAGCACGAAGGCGCCCTCGAGCCCGGCCAGCCAGGCGCCGGCGTTCTCCTCGGTGAGCCCCTCCGGGAGGAGGATGACCGGCGCCTCGAGCGGGCCGTCGGTGCCCGTGCTGTAGGCCAGCAGGTGCGCCTCGAGCGAGCGTCGCCGCGGCTCGAGGAGGTCGACGTGCACCGGGCCGGCCTCCCACCCGGTCCAGGTGCCCACCGTGTCGGCCCGGACGGGCAAGCCCCACTCCTCGTAGCGGGCGACGAGCCACTCGACCGCGGCGTCGTAGCCGGCGGTGCCGCTGAGCCGCGGGCCGATCGAATCGAGGAGCGCGTGGGCGAGCGGCTCGAGCCGGGAGCGGCTCGAGCCCTCCTCGACGATCGATCGCACGACCGGATCGTCGACGGGGAGATCCTGCGCGCGGACGGGTGCCGGCAGGGTGGCGGCCTGGGCCGCGAAGGCGACCGCCGCGAGGGCGAGGGCCGTGACGCCGGTCCGACGCTTCATGAGCACCTCCGGTTCGAGTCGCCGGGCGAATGTCGGGCATCCGCGCGCCGGACGCGAGGGCCGCCGCCTGCCGGGGCCCGGGTGGAGCGCGGCCGCCGCCGCCGGTATGTTGACCGCTCGCGCGGGCGCCCCTCGCCGGGGCGTCCGACACGGACCCCGACGCGAGCGACCCGGGCCTTGAGCCGCAGCTGGAAGATCGCCCTCGCCGGACTGCTCCTGCCGATCGCCGCCGCGCCGGCCGCGTTCGTGGCGTTCCGTCCCGTCACCGTGATCCCGCGGCTCTCGATCGCGCCCGGGCACTCGCTGGTCGACCAGGACGGCGCCAGGCTCACGAGCGACGACCTCAGGGGGAGCATGACCCTGTACGGCTTCACGTACGGGTCGTGCGGGGCCGTCTGCGCCGGCGTGCTCGAGACGATGGCCGCGGTCGAGCGGGGGCTGCCGGGCGCGGGCCTGGAGGACATCCCCGTGCGGCTCGTGACCGTCTCCTTCGATCCCCTGAGGGACACGCCAGCCCGCCTGGCGGAGCTCGCCGCCGCGGCCGGAGCGGACCCCTCCGTGTGGAGCTTCGCGACGACGTCCGACACGACGGCCGCCCGCGCGCTCGTCGGGACCGGGTTCGGGGTCTGGTACGAGCGGCTTCCGGACGGCGCGTTCCGTCACGACCCGGTGCTCGTGCTCGTGGACGGTCTCGGCATCCGCCGCGTGGAATACCGGACCGGCACGCCCGACCCGGAGCGCGTCCTCGCCCAGATGCGCGAGCTGGCGGCAGAGGCCCGGTCCGGGGGCGCGATGCACCTCGCCTACGAGGCGGCCCACTTCCTCTCCTGTTACGCGAGATGACGATGAGACCCCGTTCCTGGCCGGTCATGGCCGCCGCCCTCGTCCTGCTCGCGATCGCGGGAGGCTACCTGCTCGGGCGCGCCCGCGCCGGGGGCGCGGCGGCCCTGCACG
>JAWOIN010000023.1:0-20064 GCA_046484665.1 Gemmatimonadota bacterium | reverse complement strand
TCCGGCAAGACAGGATTGGATTTCCTCACAGCCCTAAGCAGCTGGTGGACGGCGCTTGATGGGGCACGCTGCCGCGATCCATCGCATGGGCGAGCTCACTCGATTCCTACGCCTCCTCAACCTGTTCGCCCCGCAGGCCGCGATCGCGATCGAGAACGCACGCCTCTACACGGAGGCGCGCCGGCAGCGGCGGTACTTCCAGACGGTCGTGCAGAACAGCCCGGTCGCGATCGTCACCCTCGACCTCGAGGGTCGGATCACTTCCCTGAACCCGGCGTTCGAGCGCCTGTTCGGCTACCCGCCCGACGAGGCGCTCGGCCGCGACCTCGACGAGCTGATCACGACGGGCGAGACCCGCCTCGAGGCGAAGCGGCGGACCCGGCAGGTCGTGGCGGGAGAGGTGACCCGCGGGATCGGCCGACGCCGCCGCCGGAACGGGTCGTTCCTCGACGTGGAGTTCGCCGGCGTCCTGGTGGACGTCGACGGGGAGAGCTCCGGGGTGGTGGCCCTCTACCACGACATCACGGAGCTGCTCGAGGCGCGGCGGGACGCCGAGTCGGCGAGCCGCGCCAAGAGCCAGTTCCTCGCGAGCATGAGCCACGAGCTCCGCACGCCGCTCAACGCCATCATCGGCTACAGCGAGATGCTGCAGGAGGACGCCGAGGACGCCGGCCAGGACGCGTTCGTGCCGGACCTCCAGAAGATCCACTCCGCGGGCCGTCACCTGCTCGCCCTGATCAACGACATCCTCGACCTGTCGAAGATCGAGGCGGGCAAGATGGAGCTGCACGTCGAGCCGTTCGACGCCGGCGAGCTGATCGAGCAGGTCGCGACGACCGTGCGGCCGCTGGTCGAGAAGAACGGGAACCGCCTCGAGGTGGTCGGAGCCGGGACGATCGGCCCGATCCGCTCGGACGCGACCCGCCTGCGGCAGGTGCTGCTGAACCTGCTGTCGAACGCCGCCAAGTTCACCGAGAACGGGACGATCCGGCTGGAGGCGGAGCGGCGGACGCCCCCCGGCGGCGACCGGGAGTGGGTCTCCTTCTCCGTCCGCGACACGGGAATCGGGATGACCGACGAGCAGCTCGGTCGGCTGTTTCAGGCGTTCAGCCAGGCCGAGTCGTCCATCGCGAAGCGGTACGGGGGCACCGGGCTCGGGCTCGCGATCAGTCGCCACTTCTGCCGGCTGATGGGAGGCGACATCTACGTGGACAGCCAGCCCGGCGAGGGCTCCACGTTCACGGTGCGCCTGCCCGCGCAGATCGAGGCGGCGACCCCTCCGGACCCTGCCGTCGGCCCGGACCCCGGTTTCGAAGGCGCGGTCGCTCCCGGCCCGGAGGAGGCCGTCGGAACGGTGCTGGCGATCGACGACGACCCCGAGGCCAGGGCCCTGCTCCGCCGCCTGCTCGCGAAGGAGCGGTTCCGCGTCGAGGAGGCGGCGGGAGGCGAGGAAGGGCTCCGGAAGGCGCGCGAGCTCCGGCCCGACTGCATCACGCTCGACGTGATCATGCCCGGCATGGACGGGTGGGCGGTCCTGACGGCCCTCAAGGGCGACCCCGACCTGGCCGAGATCCCCGTCGTGATGCTGAGCATCCTCGACGAGCGGCATCTCGGCTTCTCGCTCGGCGCCTCCGACTACCTCACGAAGCCCGTCGACCGGGATCGCCTCCGCGACGTGCTGTCCCGCTTCGCGGACGGCACGGACGCGCCGTCCGTGCTCGTCGTGGAGGACGATCCCGCGACCCGCGAGGCGCTGCGGCGCGCTCTCGAGAAGGAGGGGTGGACGTCGCGCACGGCCGAGCACGGCCGGGCCGCGCTCGAGGCGCTCGACGAAGCGCGCCCCACGCTCGTCCTGCTCGACCTGATGATGCCCGAGATGGACGGTTTCGAGTTCCTCGAGGCGCTCCGCGCGCGGCCGGACGGGACCGGGATCCCGGTCGTAGTCCTGACGGCGATGGACCTAACGGAGGAGGACCGGGCCCGCCTCAACGGCGGCGTCGAGCGCGTCCTCTCCAAGGCGGGCGGGACGACGGACGGGCTCCTGGCCGAGCTCCGTCGGCTCGTGGCCCGGGCCGGCTGAAGGCCGAGTCATCCGATGGCGACCGAGGCGCGCGGCGCGGGAAACGGCGGAGACGGCCGCCGGAGACAGGCCGCCCTGCTCCGACTCGGCACGGCGATCGTCACCGCCGACGAGGAGACGGAGATCTGCCACGCGGTGGCGGACGGGCTGTACGACGAGGCGCTCGGGTACGACTTCGTGGCCGTCCTCCTCGTGGACCGCGCCACGGGGGACCGCGTCCTCGTCGCGAGCCGTGGCCGGGCCGACGCGCCCGAGGGGCTGCGCGTGAGGCCGGGAGTCGGGCTGAGCGAGCGCCCCCTGCTCGACGGACGGCTCCACTACACGCCGAAGGTCACGGAAGACACCCGTTACCTCCCGACCCGGAACCAGGGCTCGGAGATCGACCTTCCGCTGCTCGTCAACCGGGAGCTCGTGGGCGTGCTCGTGGTGGAGAGCGACCACCCGGAGGCGTTCGGCGCCGACGACTTCGAGATCCTCCAGGCGGCCGCGAACCAGGCAGGGATCGCGATCGGACGGGCACGGCTGATCGCCGAGGCGCGACGCCGCGCGGCCGAGGAGGAGGCGCTCCGCGCCACCATGGCCGACCTCTCCGCGCAGCTCGATCTCTCGGTGCTGCTCCAGTCCGTGCTGGAGCGGGCCGTGGCCCTGCTCGCCGTCAGCCACGGGGAGCTGGCGATCTACGAGGCCGCCGAGAAGGAGCTGGTGGTCGTCGCCGGCCACAACGTCGGGAAGCGCGACACGATCGGGACCCGGATGGCGCTCGGCGAGGGCGCGATGGGCCATGTCGCGCTGAGCGGGCAGCCGCTCGTCATCCCGAATTACCGGCAGTGGGCGGGCCGCTCGGCGCAGTACGAGAACGTGGAGTTCGTGAGCGTGATGGTCGCCCCGCTGATGATCGGGGGCCGGTTGGTCGGCGCCCTCGCCTTCATGGACGAGAACCCCGAGCGACGGTTCGGCGACGACGACGTCCGGCTGCTAAACATGTTCGCCCGCCACGCGGCGATCGCGATCGACAACGCGCGCCTGTTCGACGCGGAGCGCAGGCGCGCGCGCGAGCAGCAGGCCCTGCTCGACACCCTCAAGGACCTGTCGGGCGAGCTCGAGCTGTCGAAGGTCCTGCACGGCGTGCTCGAGCGAGCCGTGTCGCTGCTCGGCGTCGCCGGCGGGGAGCTCGCGACCTGGGACCCGGTGCGCCGGGACCTCGAGATCGTGGCCAGCCACAACATGGGCACGAACGCCGTGGGCACGCGGATGGCGCCGGGCGAGGGGGCGATGGGCCGGGTCGCGGAGACCGGCGAGCCGCTCGTGATCCCCCGCTACCAGGAGTGGGCCAGCCGCTCCGCGAAGTACACCCAGAGCGTGGTGCAGACGGTGATGGCCGCCCCGCTGCTGATCGGATCGCGGCTGGTCGGCGTGATCGCGGCGGTCCACTCCGACCCGAGCCGGGAGTTCGGAAGCGAGGACCTGCGCCTGCTCGAACTGTTCGCACCGCAGGCGGCGATCGCGATCGAGAACGCCCGCCTGTTCACGGAGTCGCGGCGCCAGAAGCAGTACTTCGAGGAGCTGGTCCGGAACAGCCCGGTCGCGGTCGTCACGCTCGACACCTCGCACGACGTGGTGAGCTGCAACCCGGCGTTCGAGCGGCTGTTCGGATACGCGCAGCCCGAGATCGTCGGCCACAACCTCGACGACCTGATCACGACGGACGAGACGCGGGTCGAGGCGATGGGCTACACGCGGCAGGCGCTCGCCCGCAACCCGGTGAAGATCATCTCGCAGCGACGCCGGAAGGACGGCCAGGTGCTCGACGTCGAGGTGCTCGGCGTGCCGGTGCTGATCGACGGCGAGCCCCAGGGACTCATGGCGCTCTACCACGACATCACGGAGCTCCTGCAGGCGCGGGAGGCGGCCGAGTCCGCGAACCGGGCGAAGAGCCAGTTCCTGGCGAACATGAGCCACGAGCTCCGGACGCCGCTCAACGCGATCATCGGCTACAGCGAGATGCTCGCCGAGGAGCTGGCGGAGGATGGCGACGCGGCGCACGTGCCCGACCTCGAGAAGATCGGGTCGGCGGGCAAGCACCTGCTCGCCCTGATCAACGAGATTCTCGACCTGTCGAAGATCGAGGCCGGGAAGATGGAGCTGTACCTGGAGGAGTTCGACGTCGATGCCGCCGTGGAGGAGGTCGTCACCACGATCCGGCCGGTGGCGGCGAAGAACGGCAACGCGCTCGAGCTCCGACGGGACGGTGCGGTCGGCCGGATGCGCGCGGACGTCGTGAAGCTCAAACAGATCCTGCTCAACCTCCTCTCGAACGCCTGCAAGTTCACGGAGAACGGTACCGTGAGCCTGGAAGTCCGGCGCGAGCGCGGCGACGATGAGAAGGGGAGCTGCGTCACGTTCGCGGTTCGGGACGACGGAATCGGGATGACCGGAGAGCAGCTCGGCCGCCTGTTCGAGGCGTTCAGCCAGGCCGACATCTCGACCACGAGGCGGTTCGGCGGGACCGGGCTCGGGCTCGTGATCAGCCGCCGTTTCGCGCGGATGATGGGGGGAGACGTCGACGTGGCGAGCGTCCCCGGCGAGGGCTCCGTGTTCACGGTCACGCTTCCGGCCCGCGTCTCCGAGCCCGCCGGACCGGCGGACGCGGGCGGCGGCGCCGGACCTGCCGACGCTTCCCGAAGAGGGGCGGGGGGCGGGTCCGCCGGCGCCCCGTCCGGCACGGTGCTCGTGATCGACGACGACCCCGCCGTCCGGAACCTCATGGGCCGGTTCCTCGACCGCGAGGGCTTCCGCGTGCTCGAGGCGGCCGACGGGGAGGCAGGCCTCCGGCTCGCGCGCGAGGCGCGGCCCGACGTGATCACGCTCGACGTGATCATGCCGGGCATGGACGGCTGGTCGGTCCTCGCCGCCCTCAAGGCGGACCCCGACGTCGGCGACATCCCGGTGCTCATGGTCACGATCGCGGACGACCGGAACCTCGGCTTCGCGCTCGGAGCGTCCGAGTACCTCACGAAGCCGGTGGACCGCGGCCGGCTGACCGCGCTCCTGCACCGCTATCGTCGCGAGCGGTCCTCCGGTCCCGTGCTGGTCGTCGATGACGACGAGGGTGCCCGTTCCCTGCTCTGCCGGGCGCTGGTCCGGGAAGGCTGGCCGGTCGTAGAGGCCGCGAACGGTCGGACGGCGCTCGAGATGTTCGCGGAGCGCAGGCCGGGACTTGTGCTCCTGGACCTCATGATGCCGGAGATGAACGGCTTCGAGTTCCTCGAGGCGCTTCGCGACCGGGGAGAGGATTCGACCGTTCCCGTGATCGTGATCACCGCCAAGGACCTGACCGACGTGGATCGCGAGCGCCTCAACGGGGCCGTGGCCACGATCCTCGCGAAGGGGACGCACGGCACGGACGAGCTGCTCGCGGAGGTCCGGCGTCTGGCCGCGGCGTGCACCGGGGCCGGGGAGGGCCCCGCGGCGGCGGCAGACCGGTCCGCGGCGCCGGAGGTCGGCACGTGAGCCCGGCCGGCGGACGTCCTGCCGACCCGAGAACCACCCGGGCGCCCGAGTCGGCGGCGGACATGCGCTCGGCGCTGCTCTCCCTCAGCAACCGCATCGCCGAGGCCCAGGACGAGGACGGCGTCTGCCGCGCGGTGGTCGAGGGTCTCCGGCACGAGGTGTTCGGCTTCGACGGCGTCGGCCTCTACCTCGCCGGTACCTCGAGCTTCGAGCCGGGCCTCCGCGCCAGCGCCGGCCGGTTCGGCGACGGGGCGGACGGAGTGGCGGAGCTCCGCATTCCGCTCCGCTCCGACCAGAGCGCGATCGGCGAGCTCGTGGTGCAGCGCCCGCGCGGCCGCTCGTACGCGAAGGGCGACCTGGACATTCTCGCGGCGGCGGCGAACCAGGCCAGCATCGCGATCGGCCGGGCGCGCCTGCTCGCGGCGGAGCGCCGCCGCACGGGGGAGCAGCGGGCCCTGCTCGACACGCTCGCCGACCTGTCCGGCGAGCTCGAGATCGACAACCTGCTTCAGGCCGTGCTGGAACGGGCGGTCTCCCTGCTCGGCGTGACCGGCGGCGAGCTGGCCGTGTTCGACGAGGAAGCCGGCGACCTGCTGATCGTGGCGACCCACAACGTGGGCCAGGACTCGGCCGGCAGCCGGATGTCGCTGGGCGACGGAGCGATGGGGCACGTGGCGCTGACCCGGGAGCCGCTCATCATCCCCGACTACCAGGAGTGGGATGGGCGCTCCGACAAGTACGCGAGCTCTCCGCTGCGCGCGGTCATGGTGGCACCGCTCCTGATCGGCGCCCGACTCGTCGGCGCGATCGCCGCCGTGCACACCGACCCGGTCCACGAGTTCGGCGGCGAGGACCTCCGCCTGCTGAACCTGTTCGCCGCCCAGGCGGCGATCGCGATCGAGAACGCGCGTCTGTTCGCCGCCGAGCGCCAGCGGGCGTCGGAGCAGCAGGCGCTGCTCGACACCCTGTCCGACATGTCCGGCGAGCTCGAGCTGTCCCGCGTGCTCGAGGCGGTGCTCGAGCGCGCCGTGGGGCTGCTGGGCGTCTCGGGCGGGGAGGTCGCGATCTACGAGGAGGCGTCGAAGGAGCTCCTCGTCGTCGCGAGCCAGAACCTCGGCGTCGACTCCACCGGAACACGACTCCGGCTCGGCGAAGGCGCGATGGGCACGGTCGCCCGCACGCGCGAGCCGCTGATCATCCTCTCGTACAAGGAATGGGCCGGGCACTCGGAGCAGTACGACGAGCTTCCGGTCCACTCGGTCATCGCCGCGCCTCTCATGATCGGGCGACGGCTCGTCGGCGCGATCGCGGCGGTCCACGCCGACCCCGAGAGCACGTTCGGCGACGCGGACCTCCGGCGGCTGATGATGTTCGCGCCTCAGGCCGCGATCGCGGTCGAGAACGCGCGTCTGTTCACGGCCGAGAGGCGGAAGGCGGAGGAGCAGGAAGCGCTGTTCGAGACGCTCCGCGACCTGTCGGGCGAGCGCGCGCTGCCCCGCGTTCTGCAGGGCGTCCTGGAGCGGGCCACGTCCCTGCTCGACGTGGCGGGAGGCGAGCTGGCGCGCTACGACGAGAGTCGCGGCGAGCTCGTGATCGTGGCCAGCCACGGCATGCCGTCCGACGCGCTCGGCAGCCGCATGACTCCGGGCGAGGGTGCGATGGGGCGCGTCGTCGAGACCCGCGAGCCCGTGATCGTCTCGGGCTACCAGGAGTGGGAGGGGCGTTCCGACCAGTACACGCAGAGCGCGGTGCAGGCGGTGCTCGCCTCGCCGCTCCTGATCGGGTCGCGGCTCGTGGGGGCGATCGCCGTCGTCCACTCCGATCCGGGACGGACGTTCGGGGAGGAGGACATCCGACTCCTGCAGCTGTTCGGGCCGCAGGCCGCGATCGCGATGGAGAACGCGCGCCTGTTCGCGGAGACGCAGCGGACCTTCGAGGACCTGGTCGTCAACAACCCGGTGGCGATCGTCAACCTCGACGCCCGGTTCGGCATCGTCTCCTGCAACCCGGCGTTCGAGCAGCTGTTCGGGTTCACCGAGGAGGAGGTCCGCGGAGAGAACCTCGACGACCTCGTCACGACCCCGGAGACGCGCGCGCAGGCGGCGGGATACACGCAGCTGGGGCTCGCGGGACAGATGACCCGCGGGACCGGGCGGCGGCGGCGCAAGGACGGCTCCCTGGTCGACGTGGAGATCTACACGATCCCGGTGATCGTGGAGGGGGAGCGGGTCGGCGCGATCGCGCTGTATCACGACATCACCGAGCTGCTGAACGCGAGGCGCGACGCGGAGGCCGCGAGCCAGGCGAAGAGCCATTTCCTCGCGAGCATGAGCCACGAGCTGCGGACGCCGCTCAACGCGATCATCGGCTACAGCGAGATGCTCGAGGAGGAGGCGGCCGAGGCCGGGCACGACGCGTACGTGCCCGACCTCAAGAGGGTGGGCTCCGCCGGCAAGCACCTGCTCGCGCTGATCAACGAGATCCTCGACCTCTCGAAGATCGAGGCCGGCAAGATGGAGCTGTTCCTCGAGGAGTTCGACGCCGACGCGGTGCTCGCCGAGGCGCTGACCACGATCCGGCCGCTCGCCGAGACGAACGGGAACGTCGTCGAGCTCCGCGCGCATCGGTCCATCGGCCCGATGCGGGCCGACGTCGTGAAGGTGCGGCAGATCCTGCTCAACCTGCTCTCCAACGCCTGCAAGTTCACGGAGAACGGACGGGTCACCCTCGAGGCGGACCGGACGTCCGAGGCGGCGGGCGGCCCGGATCTCGTCACTTTCGCGGTCCGCGACACCGGGATCGGGATGACGGACGAGCAGCTCGGACGGCTGTTCGAGGCGTTCAGCCAGGCCGAGTCGTCGACTTCCCGGCGCTTCGGCGGGACCGGACTCGGCCTGGCGATCAGCCGGAAGTTCGCCCGGATGATGGGCGGCGACGTGGACGTGACCAGCGTCCCGGGCGAGGGCTCGGTCTTCTCCCTGACGCTTCCGGCGCGTGTGTCAGAAACGACGGCCGGCCCGGCCGGGGACGGCGCTTCCGCCGTCGACCTCGCGCGCCTCGCCGAGGCGCTCCGTGACGGGTCCGGACCCGGGACGGCAGGCACGGTGCTCGTGATCGACGACGACCCGGAGACGCACGATCTGCTGCGGCGGGCCCTGTCGCGCGAGGGGTTTCGCGTGGAGGGCGAGCCCGACGGGGCCGCCGGGCTCGTGCGCGCGCGCACGCTCCGGCCGGACGCGATCATCCTCGACATCCGGATGCCGCGCATGAACGGCTGGTCCGTGCTCGCGGAGCTCAAGGCGGACCCCGACCTGGCGGGCATTCCGGTCGTCGTGCTCTCGATGCTCGACGACCGGAACCTCGGCTTCGCCCTCGGCGCCGCCGAGTACCTGACGAAGCCGGTCGACGGGAAGGTCCTGGTCGGCACGCTCGCCCGGCTCTGTCCGGACCGCGACGCGCCGATCCTGCTCGTGGAGGACGACCTGGACTCCCGGGCGCTTGTGCGACGGGCGCTCGAGGACGCCGGGTGGAACGTGGTCGAGGCGGGCAACGGCAGCGAGGCGCTCGCCGCCCTGCCCGGCTCGCGTCCCCAGCTCGTCGTGCTCGACCTGATGATGCCCGAGATGGACGGGTTCGAGACGGCGGCACGCCTCAGGGCCGACCCCGAGTGGAGCCGCCTGCCCGTGGTCGTCCTCTCGGCGCTCGAGCTCACGCAGGAGCAGCGTCGTCGCCTCTCCGGCTCCGTCGATGTCATATTGCAGAAGGGTGGCAGCTCCCTCGAGGACCTGCTCCCCGAGATCCGGCTCCTGCTCGACTCCGTGCGCTGAGCCGGCCGCGCGACCGCAACGAAAGGAGCGAGGAGTGACGAAGATCCTGCTGGTGGAAGACGACGAGATGAACCGCGACATGCTCTCCCGCCGCCTGCTCAAGCGGGACTACGAGGTCGTGATCGCCGTCGACGGCGAGCAGGGGGTCGCGTTGGCCCGGAGCGAGAGCCCCGACATCATCCTGATGGACATGAGCCTGCCCGGCATCGACGGGTGGACGGCGACCCGGCAGGTGAAGGCGGACGAGGCGACGCGGGCGATCCCCGTGATCGCGCTGACCGCCCACGCGATGGCCGGCGACCGCGAGAAGGCCCTCGAGGCCGGCTGCGACGAGTTCGACACGAAGCCCGTCGAGCTGCAGCGGCTGCTGGGGAAGATCGAAGGACTGCTGGGTCCGGGACCTGCCGCCGGCTGAGGCCCCGTCCTCCCTGCCGGATTCCCCCGGTCGGGATCCGCCGCGGGGCTCAGTTCGCGGCGTCCCCGGGACGCGCGGAGTCCGTCGCTTCCTCGGATACGAGGCCCAGCTTCCTCGCCCGCTTCCGCCACTCCTGGCGGGCCAGCTCGCGGAGGTCCTCCACCGTGTCGACCTCGTCGACGATCTCGAGCCCGACCAGCGTCTCGAACACGTCCTCCATCGTGACCAGCCCGGCCGTTCCCCCGAACTCGTCGACCACGATCGCGGCATGGGCCCCGTCGGTCATCAGCCGGTCGAACAACTGCGGGACGGGCAGGCTCTCCGGAACGTGGAGCAGCGGCCGGCGCAGGTCGGCGAGTCGCGTCACGGCATCGCCGCCGGACGCACGCGCCGCGTGCAGCAGGATATCGCTCTTCAGCACGAAGCCGGTCACGGAATCGAGATTGCCGCGGTAGACGGGTATTCGGGAGAAGCGGAGCACCTCCTCCCGCTCGAACGCGCGGGACACCGTCCACTGCTCGGGAAGCGCCACCAGCACCGTGCGCGGCGTCATGATGTCCTCCGCCCAAAGCTCGCCGAACCGGAACAGGTTCCGGACGATCCGCGACTCTCCCGCCTTGAGAACGCCCTCACGCGCCCCGAGCTCCGCCAGGGCAAAGATCTCGGCGCGCTCGACGACCGGTGACTCCTTCCCGCGGGCGATCAGCCACGTGATCCCCTGCGACAGCCTCACGAGCGGCCACATCAGGAGCATCACCGGGACGAGGAGTCGCGTCACCGAGGGGACGAGCATCCGCCAGTAGAGAGCGCCGAGCGTCTTCGGGATTATCTCCGAGAGGACGAGGATCAGGAAGGTGAGCGCGCCCGAGAACACCCCCAGCCAGGCGTTCCCGAACACGACCGCTGCCTGCGCGCCGGCGCCGGCCGCACCGACGGTGTGTGCGATCGTGTTCAGGCTGAGGATCGCCGCGAGCGGACGGTCCACCTCCGCCTTCAGCCCCGCGAGGCGGCGGCCGAACGGGCTTCCGCCGGCTTCGAGCGTCGCCACGTACGAGGGCGTCACGCTCAGGAGCACCGCCTCCATGATCGAGCACAGGAAGGAGACGACGAGCGCCAGAGCGACGTAGAGGACGAGTAGGGTCATGCGTCCGAAGATCGACGGGCCGGTGTCGCTGGGAAAGCCCCGGAACGCGGCTCAGTCCTCGCGCCACCGCCGGACGTCCTCCGCCTGCTCCCGGCTCGCGCGAATCGACACGTCTACTCCTCTACCAGGGCGGATACCGCTCCGGATCGATCGCCTCGGCGGGAGCCGGCTCGCGGTCCGCCCACGCAGGGGCGAACGCCGCGGCGAAGTCGGCGGCCATGGTCTCGACGGTCTCGCGTCCTTCCAGGTCCGCGAGCCAGTCCGCGGGAAGACAGGGTTCCCCGAGCCGGGCGCCGACGAGGTTGCCGAAGATAGCGCCGGTCGAGTCCGAGTCGCCCGAGTGGTTCACCGCGAGCAGCGCGCCGCGACGGAAGGCCTCCGCAGGGTCCGTCCCTTCCTCGACGGCGCCCTCGGCCACGAGCGCGCAGCACAGGGCGATCGCGAGGGCCTCCTCCGCGACCCAGCCGCCCCCGAGGAGATCCTCGATCGTCTCCGGCGCCAGGAGGCCTTGCGTCCGGCTCCGGCGCGCGAGCACGACGGCCACGTCCACGGCGTCGAGCGTCTCGTCGTGGCCCTGCCAGCGCCGCAGGACGTTCGACGTGGCCGCGATCGCCTCCGCGAGCACCCGGCCGGCGCAGAGCTCGGAGACGATCTGCGCGAGCCCGGCGGCGGCGATCCGCCCGGTCGGGTGCCCGTGCGTGAGCCCGGCTACGTCGTGCGCGAGACCCGCCGGGCCGGCATGGGGCGGCCGGGCCAGGCCGACCGGCGCGGCACGCATCACGCCGCCGCATCCCTTGCTCGCGTTCGGCGCCGGCACGAAAGGAGCGCGCGGCAGGCCGCGGAGGCCCGCGAGGCATGTGTTCCCGGGGGCCCGACCGTGGTGGAGCCAGTCGTTCGTCACCAACCATCCGGAGACCACGGGCTCCGGGTCCCTGCCGGTCCCGGCCGCCCTGTCTGCATCCACGCGCATCCGCTCGATCGCGCCGGCAGGCACGCCCTGGGTGTGGAGCCAGCGTAGGTGCGCGTGCGCCAGCGCGACGATCGGATCCGGCCGGCCGGCTTCGGCGGATCGTCCCGGCGGGGCCGAGCCGGTTTCGATCCGGCTCCGGGCCTCCGCCCGGATCAGTCCCTCCGCCACGAACAGGGTCATCTGCGTGTCGTCCGTGACCCGGCCCGCGTCCCGGCCGTAGGCCGGCGCCGGGCCCGTCACGCCGGCCTCGCCGAAGCGCGACCGGATCTCGTCCATCCGGAGGAACTCCACTCCCGCGCCCAGCTGGTCGCCGATCGCGCCGCCGAGGAGCGAGGCGGAGACGCGGGAGCGGAAGGTCGGATCCGTCTCGGACGTAATCATCGGACCGCGCCGGAGAAGTGACGGACGGAGGGACGCGTGCACCTTACGGGCCTCTCGTCCCGCCGCGCCACACCTGGCGTGCAGTCCGCGGGATGTGCGCATTCCATCTCCCGTAGCCGACGAGCGTCGGTCAGGCGGGCGCGATCTCGAGGAATCCGTCCGGGGCCAGCGACGTGGCGAGCATCACGCGATTGATGTCGAGGTGCTCCGTCCAGGTGGACGCCTCGCGGTGGCCGGGATGCAGCCAGAAGGCGCGGATCCGGTCGCCGAGCGGGGCGTGCGCGAGAAGGGTCTCGAGGTCGGCGTCGCGGGCAGCGGCGGCTCCGCGGGCGGCGACCGCACGGGCGAGCCGCGGCGGAGCGGCGAGCCCGATCGCGAGGCCGAGCTCGCGGAACGGGAGTCTTGCAGCTGCGGGGCCGCCGATTCCGCCCGTCCGCTCCAGCTCCGAAAGGCTGACGGCCGCGTCGCGGACGACGGCCCTCGCGAGGTCCTGGTCGGCCGTGGATTCCCTCGCTGCGAGCCAGCCGAGCCGCCACGCGTCGGTCAGGAGACCCCCGATTCCGAGCGAATCGTCCGTGGCCCAGTGCATCCCGTCGCAGAGGTCGCGGAAGTCCGTGATCGCCGCGTCGAGCGGATCTGACCCGGTCCGGGCCCCGTCCGGCGATGTCGCCCGGAGGATCCTGAGCGTGATGTGGCCATCCAGAGGATCGTGATGCCCCATGGAGGAAACGAGCGGCCGCGACAGGTCGACGCTCATCTTCCACGACATCGGGGCCAGCGGCGACGCCACGCTTCCCGCTCCCGGGTCTCGCACGAATCCCCTGTGGGCCGCGAGAGCGAGGTCGAGGGCCTGCTCGTGGAACCGGGACTCCCCCGTGACGGACCACGCCCGCGCGAGCGCGTGCATCCACTTCGTCAGGTAGTGGAAGTACTGCCCGTCCCGGTCCCACTCCGCCCCGGGGTCCCACCGCTCGTCGGGCCCCCGCTCCGCCAGCGGCTTGCCGATCCGGAGTCCTCCGGCGGTCGGGCGGCGGGCGCCCTCCTTCTCCGACAGGCCGCTGATCCACCCCGTGCGCGGATCGTCCGGCCGGTGACGGCCGAGGACGCGGTGGACCTGGTCGATCACCGCGACGGCCAGCTCGCGCCAGGTGCCATCCCCCGTCGCCTCGTAGAGGCCGAGGCAGTTGCAGACGGCGAACGCGTCGGTCCAGAGGTAGCGGCGAGGCGGCGCGTCGGAGGTGAGCCCCGTGTCCCGGGCGAACTCCCGCATGATCTCGCCGGCCGCTTGGAGCAGGTCCGTCTCCCCCATCAGTCTCCTCCCGTCCGTGACGCCGGGGGCGCGGTCAGGATCCGCACCCCCGGGTCTCGGGCAATACTAACCGAAACCGGGGCCCCGGGGAGGCCGTCGCCGGGCCCGGGGGAGGCGGCCGCCGCGGCCGATCGCGGGACTCGCGCCCGTCGACATCGCGCACGGTTCTTGACTCCGGGATGCTCGGAAAACGAGCACCCGAGCACCCATTCCCCGTGGAGAAGCCGTTGCGCCAGGCCCCTTCCCGAATCGCGGCCACTGCCCCGGCCCGCCCGGTCATCCGGACCCGGCCTCGCATCCCGCAAGGAGCGCTGCCCTTTGCCGCGCTCGCCGCGTGCGTGGTGGCCGGGTCCGCCGCCGGCTGCGCCGACCCCCTCTCGGCCTCGGGGCCGAAACCCGGTCTGCTCGAGATCGAAGGGACCGAGATCGAGCTGCGCATCCTCGAGGGCACGCCCGCCCCGCCCGCGCGCTTCGAGGTGAGGAACGCTGGGGAGACGTCGCTCGCGTACGTCGTGTTCGTCGAGGACCGCCGTTTCCAGGTCGAGCCCGCCGTAGGAACGCTGGGGCCCGGCGAGAGCGAGGCGATCGACGTCGAGTTCGCCTCGCGCGACCTTCCACCGGGACCCGTCGGACCCCTCGCGATCTCGGTGGCCGTCGAGGGGTCGCGGCGACGGCCCGCGAGGGTGAGCTACGCACTCACGGTCGAGCCCGATCCGCGGAAGCCGCAGGACTGAGTCCCGGCCGATACGGCGCGCCGCGGGGTGCGTCGCCCTTTCAGTTCATCCGCTTCGCCGGCGTCTCACGGCCGCCCTGGAACAGCGTGACAGAGGCGGCCGGGCCGTCGCCCTCGACGTGGAACTCGAGCTGCGCCGGAAAGTCCTTCACGAAAAAGCGCGTCTCGCTCTGCGAGAAGATCTCGAATCGCGGCTGCCCGGTCGCCTGCGTGAACAGGCGCGTTCCGTCGCGCGTCACGGTGAGCACGAAGCCGGGTCGGATCTCGTAGTCCCCGACGTAGCGCTCGAGCACTTCCGTGGAAAGCGCCAGGCCCTCGGCTTCCGCGGTCTCGACCCCCATCTCGGCCAGCATCGCGCGGCCGTTCGCGTTGCCCGGGTTGAGCTCGAGGGACTTCTCGTAGTTCGCGATCGCGAGGTCGGTCCGGCCGGCCTCCTTGTAGGCCTCGCCGAGGCTGTCGTACGTGTTGAACGCGTTCGGGTACTGCTCGACGTTGAGCGCGAACACGGCGATCGCGGTCTCGGTGTCGCCCTTCCGCAGGAAGTGGTAGCCGAGCCGGTTCAGCTGCGGCTCCGAGAAGTCGAACGCGTCGGGCGACTCCGCGCGCAGGCGCCGGTACTCCGCGATCCCCGCGTCGGCGCCCTCCTCCTCGAACGTCGACACGAGGGCGCGCGCGATCTCCGGCCTCGCGGCCTCGACCGGCTGGTCGTACAGGACCCTGGCGATCTGGTCGGCGACGGCGCCGGAGTTCCCCTGCGCGTTGTCGATCACGATCACCGTGCGCTCGCCGTCCGGATACCGGCGGAAGGCGGTCGAGAACCCGTTGATGCCGCCGCCGTGCTCGATCACGCGCACCGTCGGGCCTTCGTCCCCGATCTGCTCGTCGGAGACGTGCCAGCCGTACGCGTAGTCGTCGAGCCCCGGCGTGAACCACAGCTCCTTCGTCTCCGGCTTCGCGAACGGGGTGGCTCCGTCGTACAGCGCCCGGTCCCAGCGGTAGAGGTCACGGACCGTCGAGTACATCATGCCCGCCGCGTACGGAAGCGTCGTGTCGAGGTAGCTCGCGTGCTCGAAGCCCGAGAGCGTGTTCACGTAGCCCGAGGCCTCGCGTGGCTCGATCCCGGCGTGGTCGTCGTACCCGGAGTCGTGCAGCCCCAGCGGCTCCAGCAGCCGCTCCCTCAGCACGTCGGCGTACTCCTCCCCGGTCACGTTCTCGAGGATCCGGCCGAGGATGAAGTAGCCCGAGTTGTTGTAGGCGAACCGCGAGCCCGGCTCGAACTCGAGCGGCATCGACGAGACGACGGCGATCAGGTCGTCCGGCGTGTACGGGTCGCGCATCATGTCGCCGAAGTCCGGAAGCCCGGTGTAGCTCGGAATGCCGGATGTGTGGTTCAGCAGGTGGTGGACGGTGACCTTCGAGCCCTGCGGCTCCGGGTAGCCCGGGAGGTAGGTCGCGATCGGCGCGTCGAGCGCGATCTCGCCCTCCTCGACGAGCTGGAGGACGAGCGCCGAGGTGAACTGCTTGGTCACCGAGCCGATCCGGTGCTTCGTGTCCGGCGTGTTCGGGACCTCCCACTCGACGTTCGCCCAGCCGACTCCGTTTTCGAACAGGACTTCGCCGCCGGCGGCGACGAGGACTGAGCCGTTGAACTGGCCGGCTTCGTGGAACGCGCTGACGACCTCGCCGATCCTCGCCGCGCGGTCACCGGCCGCGGCGCCCCCATCCGTGCCGGAGCAGCCCGCCGCGAACGCGACGAGGGCGGCGAAACCCACAGGGGAGAGGAGCCGGGATCCGCGGGAGGTGCGAGCGTGCGATCGGAGCTCGAGTCGAATGCCTGGGCGGGGGACCATCGGATCTCTCCTTGTCGGCGAGTCGCGTCGTGCGGCCGGCTGTGCTCGCAACAGTATACGCGAAGCGCCGGGGCACAGTTTCGAAGTTTCGTCGGGCGACGCTATCGTGTCGCATGGCGACCGACTCGGACGATCCAGGCCCTGCCCCGCGGGAACTCCCGCCGATTCCCGTCGACGACGACGCACTCCTCGCGGAGTGCCGCGTCGAGACGTTCCGTGCGGGCGGCCCCGGCGGGCAGCACCAGAACAAGGCCGAGTCCGCGGTCCGCCTCACTCACCTGTCGACGGGGATCGTCGTCACCGCGCGGGAGTCGCGCAGCCAGCACCGGAACCGGAAGCGGGCGCTCGAGCGCCTGCGGTCGGAGCTCGAGGAGCGGGCGAGTCCGGAGACGCCGCGGGTGCCGACGAAGATCCCGCCGGTCGAGAAGCGGAAGCGGCTCGAAACGAAGAGGAAGCGGGCCCTCGCGAAACGTCTCCGAAAGCCGCCCGAGCCGGAGGATTAGGGGCGGGCCGACCGGCCTCCCGCACCGGGCCTCCACCCGGGCCGCGAAACCGGTCGGCGCGGCGCCCCCCGATCAGGGCGACAGCGTCGGTCTCAGCCCCGTGCCCGGCAGGATCAGCTCCCGCCCCGAGCCGTCGGCGTACATGAGCGAGAGTCCCACGCCGTCGTCCCAGAACAGGATCCGGGAGCCGTCGGAGGTCCAGACGGGGTCCCGCTCGTACGCGTCATCCGTGGAAGTGATCCTCGTGCGGCCGCTCCCGTCGACGTTGATCACGACGATGTCGGAGTAGTAGCCGTAGTACCAGTCCCCTTCTTCCAGCGTGAAGGCGATGCGCTGGCCGTCGGGAGAGAAGCTGGCACCGGGTCCGCCGTGTCCGCCGACATTCCCGATCGGCGCAAACCCGCTCCCGTCGGGCGAGATCCGGTAGAGATCGGAGGTCTGGCTCCAGAGGTTGAACCGCTCGACCACGATCGTGGAGCCGTCCGGCGACCACCCCCACGGGAGTTCCCGGATCGCGTTTTCGCCGGGCGAGAGCTGGCGCCGTTCGCTGCCGTCCGCGTTCATCAGGTACACGACGGGATCGTCCGGGTAGCCGCCCCATGCCGGTGAGCTGTCGGACGCGAACGCGATCTGCGACCCGTCCGGCGACCACACCGGGAGCCGGTCGAATGCCTGGCCGTCGCTGATCCGCGTGACGTTCGAGCCGTCCGCGTTCATGAGATAGATGTTCCCGCGCGGGTCGTCGCGATCCGAGACGAATGCGATCCGTGATCCATCCGGCGACCACGCCGGGTCGAAGTCGTCGGACGGATGATCCGTCAGGTTCACGAGTCCGTTTCGACCGAAATCCGTCCGGAAGATGTCGCGGGTCCCCTGTTCTCCCCACGCCGCGAAGGCGACCGACTGATCGAGGAGACGCTCGCAGTTGATCGCGAAGGCGGCGGTGGCGGTCTCCCCCGACGCGACGGAGAGAACCGCGGAGCCGCTCGACGTGAAGGTGCAGTTCCCGACGAGGCCCTCGAGACGGGCCTCGTACGTGCCGACCACGAGATCGAAGGCCGTCTCTCCCCCGATCCCCGGGAACGTGGCCCGCTCGTCGCCGTCGAGCAGAAGCGCGAACCCGTCCGGGTCGAATCCCGGGCCGGAGACGTCGACGGTGATCCGGGCGGTTCCGACCTCCGCGCAGCGGACGGGCACCTCCACGGACGTCGGCCCCTCGCCGTCGATCGACACCTGGATCGGCGTCGCGAGCTCGTGCTCGCAGTTGAAGGAGAGCCCGTCCAGCTCGATCCGGTGGTTCCCCCGCGACAGGCCGGACAGGGGCAGCAGGCCGCCCGTTCCGGGAACCGTGCCGCGGAAGACCCCATCCACGATGACCTGAAGGCCATCGGGGTCCGAGCCCGAATCGCCCGTTCCGCCGTTCACGATGACGGCGACCTCGACCGTGCCCACGTTACGGACGACCACGCGGTGGGGCACGCTCGTGGACTGGTTCCCCGCCATGTCCCGCGCCCGCGCGGAGAGCGAGCCCGGCCCGTTCGCGCTTTCCCACGTGTTCCACGAAAGCTCGTAGGGCGGCTCCGTGTCCTCCTCGCCCACAGGGAAGCCGCTGAGCCGGAACTGCACGCCCGCGACGCCGACGTCGTCCGTCGCGATCGCCCTCACGAGGACCGTTCCCGAGACGGTGTCCTGTTCGGCGGGCGCCGTAATCACGACGACCGGGGGCTCGAGGTCGAGGCCGGACGACGGCCCCGACGGGTCGTCGCACGCCGCGAGGCAGACGACGGCGGCCAGGACGGCCGGGGACCCTGCTGCGTGACGCCACATCGGGTACCTCCTGTTCGCTCGGTGTCCGGACCGGGCGCGGAGGGGCTCGCGGCGCCGGCGTCGCCCGGCGGAGGGCCGGACGTGTCCCGTGTCGGTGGCCCACTTGACGGCTCCGGGTCACCTGAACGTCTCCTGAGCGTCTCCCGGGTGCAGGGCGGGAGCGGCCCGCCACCGGACCGGACGCCGGCGGAGTTCGGCCGGGCCGGGCTGTTCCGCCCACGCCCTCCGCCCCATGTTCAGCGGAACGACCCGGCGTCCGCGTCGCCCGAGGCGCGCCGGGCGCCGGCAGCGCCCCCCGGCGATCGCTCCCGCTCATGGAGCCGCGTCGATGGAACATCCGACCCGGGATCGCCCGCGGGCCACGCTGATGATCCTCGACGGCGCCCGGCCCGACGTGTTCGATCGGCTCCGGGAAGCCGGCGATCTCCCGAACATCGAACGCCACCTTCTCGCCGGCGGGCCGCCCTGCCGCGCCGTCACCGTCTTCCCCTCGACGACGGGCGTGGCGTACCTGCCGATGCTCACGGGCTGCTTCCCCGGCACGTGCGACATCCCGGGCATCCGCTGGCTCGACGTGCGCGAGTTCCGGGGCCGCTGGTGGCGGGCCGGCGACGGGCTGCGCAGCTACTGCGGCTACCAGGGGGTTCTGCTCAACGAGGACGTGCGGCCCGGGATCCTCTCGCTGTTCGACCTCGTCGACGACTCCGTGGCGCTGTGCACGCCCTTCCATCGGGGGCTCGCCGCCGGACGGGTCCGCGTGCGGGGCAGTCGGATGGTCTGGGGGAGCATCGGCCACTACACCGGCCACTGGCGCCGCCTGGAGCGCGCGATCGGCTCGGAGCTCGCCGCCGTCGCGCGAGCGCGCCCGCGTCTCGCGTTCGCCGTGTTTCCGGGAGTGGACTGCGTCACGCACCGGCGCGACCCGTTCCACCCCGACGTGCTTCGCGTCTACCGCGAGTTCGACGGGGCGATCGGGCGCTTCGCCGCGGCCGGCGGGTTCGAGGGAGACTCGCTGGTGATCGTCGCCAGCGACCACGGCGCGGCCCGCGTGGAACGGCACACGGACGTCGCGCTCGCGCTGGAGGCCGCCGGTGTGCCGACGCTGCGGCACCCCGTGGTCTGGAGGCGCGCACCGCGGGCGGCGGTGATGGTCTCGGGAAACGGGTCGGCGCAGGTGTATCTGCGGCCGGGCGAGCCGCGGGGCCGGCGCATCGCGCCCGACGAGATCGAGCGGGGCGACGTGGAGGGGATCCCGGCGGACCTGGTCCAGCGGCTGGCCGACCTGCCGGGCGTCGCCCTGGTGGCCGCCCGCGAGGGCGAGGCCGTCCGCGTGACGAGCCGCGAGGGCCGCGCCATCGTCGCCGCGGACGGCGAAGGCGGGATCCGGTATTCCCCTGAGACGGCCGACGTGCTCCGGCTCGGCGGCGCGGCCACCGGGTCCGAGCGCGCGTGGCTGGAGGCGTCGATCGACGGAGCGTATCCGGACGCGCCGGTCCAGCTCCTGCAGCTCTTCCG
>JAWOIN010000006.1:0-7464 GCA_046484665.1 Gemmatimonadota bacterium | reverse complement strand
GCCGCCCTCATGCTGTACGACGAGCGGCAGGAGCGACTCAACACGGTCAGCCTGCGAGGGTACGGCGACCGTGCGGACTACCTGCGGGCGCGCTCCCTGACGCTCGGCGAGGGCCTGTCGGGTTGGGCGGCCGCGAACCGGCAGGCCGTCCGGATCGGGGACATCCGGTCGGACCCCCGTTACCTGGAGGGGCTGGCGGAGGCCCGCTCGAACCTGGCCGTCCCGCTCGTCGTCGGAGCGCGCCTCGCGGGCGTGATCAACGTCGAGTCGGAGCGGCTCGACGCCTTCGACCGGGAACACGAGCGCCTGCTCACGGTCCTCGGCGCGCAGGCCGGCCTGGCGATCCTCGCCTGCCGCGCGCAGGAAGACCTGCGGCGCCGGATCGACCAGATGGAGGCCCTCAACCGGCTCAGCCGCCTCGCCAGCGAGGGAGGGGCCCTCGGCGCCACTCTGAACTCGATGCTGGAGATCACCCAGGAGATCGTGCCGAAGGCGCAGTGCGCGATCCTGCTGCTCGACGAGGAGCACTCCGTGTTGCGCCTGGCCGCGGGTCAGGGCTACCAGGCCGTGGCGCGCTACCTCGAGATCCCGGTCGGACGGGGCGTGACGGGACGCTGTGCCGCGACGGGCGAGCCGCAGGTGGTCGGAGACGTTCAGGCCGGCAGCGACGCGCTCGACTACATCCAGGGCATCCCGGGCGCCCGGAGCGAGGCCGCGGTCCCGCTGCTCGCCGACGGTCGGATCATCGGGGTGTTCAACGCCGAATCGACCGAGCCCGACGCGTTCGGCGAGTCGGAGGTGCAGTCGCTCACGGTCGTCGCCCGGCAGGCCGCCGCCGTGATCCGGAGCGCGCAGCTGCTGGACGAGACGCGCCGGCTCGCCATCACCGACCCGCTCACGGGCCTGCACAACCGGCGGCACTTCACCCGGAAGCTCGAGGAGAACGTGCGTCGCTCGGAGCGCTACGGAGAACGGCTCGCGCTCGTGCTGCTCGACCTGGACTACTTCAAGAACGTGAACGACCGCTTCGGGCACCAGGTCGGGGACCGGGCCCTGCAGCTCCTGGCGGGCGCCCTCCGGGACGCCGTGCGCGAGAGCGACCAGACGGCGCGGATCGGGGGGGAGGAGTTCGCCCTGGTGCTCCTGCGCTGCGAGCACGAGCTCGCGCTGTCGATCGCCGAGCGGGTCCGGGAGCGGATCCGCGGGCTCGCGCTCGAAGAGCTCCCGGAGGTGGACATGGAGCTGTCCGCCTCCGTCGGCGTAGCCTTCTTCCCGGACGACGGCGGTGACCCCAAGTCGCTGATGCGGGCCGCGGACGAGGCCCTGTACAGGGCGAAACGAATGGGCCGTGACCAGGTGGTCCTGGCCTCGGAACTGATCGGAGGGACCGGATGAGCGAGAGGCTCGCGGCGAAGCACTGCGTTCCCTGCACGGGCGGCGTTCCCGCGCTCGAGGGCGAGGAGCTTCGCCGGCTCGGCGGGGAGCTCGGCGGCGGTTGGCAGGTCGTGGAGGGGCACCACCTCCGGAAGCGGTTCGAGTTCCCCGACTTCGTCGAGGCGCTCGCCTTCGTCAACCGCATCGGGGAGCTCGCCGAGGAGGAGGGGCACCACCCCGATCTCCACCTCTCGTGGGGCCGCGTCGACGTCGAGATCTGGACGCACAAGATCGACGGCCTCACGGAGAGCGACTTCGTCCTCGCCGCACGGATCGACAGGCTCTGAGCGCACGCCCCGGGGGGTCACTCCGGATCGTCTTTCTCGACTCCTGGCTCCGGGACCGCGCCCGCGGCTCGGGCTCGGCGGTAGCGATTGCCGGGCTCGCGCGCGGGCTGGAGGCGCTCGGGCACCAGGTCGAGACCCTGCGCCCGGACCGGGCCCTGCCCTCCCTCGGCCTCACGCGCGCCTGGTTCAACCTCACGCTCCGGCGTCGGCTCCGGGACGTCCCCGCCGACCTCGTGGTCGGGTTCGACCTCGACGGCGGGCTCCTCGCGCGGGGCACCCCGGACGTTCCGTACGCCGTCGCGCTCAAGGGCGTGATGGCCGACGAGGCCCGGTTCGAGCGGGGACTGGATCTCGCCCGCTTCCGGGCGCTCCTGCCGCTCGAGCGGCGCAACGCGCGACGGGCGGACGTCGTCCTGTGCACGAGCGGGTACAGCCGGGCGCGCGCGATCGAGGCGTACGGTCTGGAACCGGACCGCGTGCGCGTGGTGCCGGAGGGCATCGACGCGAGCGCCTGGGAGCCGGTCGAGCGGGCGGCCCGGGCGCGTCCCGGGCCGAGTCCGGACGGCGGGGTGATCCTCAACGTGGCCCGCCAGTACCGCCGGAAGAACACGGAGCTGCTGATCCGGGCCCTCCCCCGCGTCCGGGCGGCGCGCCCCCGCTGCGAGCTGCGGGTCGTGGGCGACGGCCCCGAGCTTCCGCGCCTCCGGTCGCTCGCCGCGCGGCTCGGGCTTGGGGACTCGGTGCGCTTTCCCGGGCCGCTCGCGGGGCTGCCCGCGGTCCAGGCCGCCTTCCTGGAGGCGGACGTGTTCTGCCTTCCCAGCCGCCAGGAGGGCTTCGGCATCGTGCTCCTGGAGGCGATGGCGGCCCGCCTCCCGATCGTCGCCGCGCGGGCGGGGGCGGTGCCCGAGGTCGCGCCCGAAGGGGTGGCCTCGCTGCTCGTAGAGCCCGACGACGCGGACTGCCTCGCGGACGCGATCCTGCGCGCGCTCTCCGAGTCCCCGCTCCGCGCGCGGCTCGCGGACGGCGGCGCCTCCCGCTGGCGGGCGTTCGACTGGTCGGTTGTGGCCCGTCGCTTCCTCGAAGCGGTTCCCGTCCCTGCGGCCGGGCGCCCGTCCCGGACATCGGCGGGTTGCTCCTCCGCCTGAACCCGCGCGATATTCCCCGGAATTTCCGACGGAGGGCAGCGGATCCGTCGGGCCCATCCAGAGGAACGGGAGGCAGCTCGGCCCATGACCGATCACAAGATGGCCCCCGCCGCGGGAGCGCCGGATCGCTACGACAAGTCCTTCTTCGGGCACCCGCGGGGTCTCTCCACGCTCTTCTTCACCGAGATGTGGGAGCGCTTCAGCTACTACGGCGGGCGCGGCATCCTCATCCTGTTCATGACGGCCGCAATCGCGGAAGGCGGACTCGGCATGACCGCGACCACGGCGGCCGCCATCTACGGCCTCTACACGGCCGGCGTCTACCTCCTGGCGCTCCCCGGCGGCTGGGTGGCAGATCGCCTGCTCGGACAGCGGCACTCCGTCTTCGTCGGCGGGATCCTGATCGCGGCCGGGAACTTCTCTCTCGCGACACCCGGAACCGCGACCTTCTACCTGGGCCTGCTGCTGATCGTCCTCGGGACCGGCCTCCTGAAGCCGAACGTGAGCGCGATCGTCGGGGACCTTTACCCCGAGGGAGGCGCCCGCCGGGACGCCGGCTTCTCGATCTTCTACATGGGCATCAACATCGGCGCGTTCGTGGCGCCGCTGATCTGCGGCTACCTGGGCGAGAAGGTCGACTGGCACCTCGGCTTCGCGGCAGCCGGAGTCGGCATGGTGCTGGGCCTGATCCAGTACCGGTACGGGTTCAAGTTCCTCGGCGAGGCCGGCCGGCTGAAGGACGAGGCGCAGTCGACCCGTTCGGGGGCGATCCGCCTGGCCGTGATCGGCATCGCCACCGTCGCCGTGATCGCGCTCGTCCTGGTCTGGCTCGGCCGCAGCGGCATCCTGAACGTCACGCTGACGGGAGCCGCGCGGGTCACGGGCGTCGTCATCCTGGCGATCGCGATGCTGTTCTTCGCCTCCATCCTCGCGTTCGGACACCTCGAGTCCATCGAGAAGAAGCGCGTCGTCGTGATCTTCCTCCTGTTCCTCGGGGCGGCGATGTTCTGGGGCGGCTTCGAGCAGGCGGCCTCGTCGCTCAACCTGTTCGCCGACCAGAGGACGGACCGTGTCCTGTTCGGCTGGACGGCCCCGGCCAGCTGGCTCCAGTCGATCAACCCCCTGTTCATCATCGCTCTGGCGCCCGTGTTCGGCTGGCTCTGGGTGGCTCTCGGGAGCCGGAACCCGTCGATCCCCGTGAAGTTCGGGCTGGGGCTCGTCCTGCTCGGCGCGGGCTTCCTGGTCATGGCGTGGGCCGCCACCTACACGACGCCGGGCATGGCGGAGGACCCGTCGATGGGCGTGTCCCCCGCGTGGCTCGTCGCCACGTACTTCCTGCACACCTGCGGCGAGCTCTGTCTCAGCCCGGTCGGCCTGAGCAGCATCACGAAGCTGTCGCCGCCGAAGTACGTCGGACAGATGATGGGCACCTGGTTCATGGGTGCCGCTCTCGGGAACCTGATCGCGGGACTGGTCGCCGGCTACTTCGAGACGCTTCCCCTGCCGGGCCTCTTCACCTGGGTGGCGATCACGGTGGTCGTCGCGGGCCTGTTCTTCCTGGTGTTCAGCGGACCGATCAAGCGTCTCACGGGCGGAGTCGTCTGACGCGAGTCCCGCTCTGACGGCGCGGAGCCGCCCCCGGGGCGACGCGCGGCCGGCCCCGTGTCCATCCGGACACGGGGCCGGTCTCCATCGAGATGCCGGCCCCGCCGCATCTGGCACATCCGTTGCGACCATGCCACAGTGTCGTGGGACACATCGACATCTCCGGACAGGGGGGCACCGTGCGCGTGGACAGCGGCGTGGGACCGTTCGACGAGCGGACGGGAGGCTTCCGCGACGGCGGCCTCTACCTGCTCGGCGGGGGCCCCGGCTCGGGGAAGCTGACCTTCATCCTGCAGGTGCTGGAGCGCGGACTCCGGAACGGCGAGCGGGTGGCGCTCCTCTCCGCCGCGGCGCCGGAAGAGATCCTCGAGCAGGCCGAATTCTGGGGCTTCGACTTCGAAACCCCTTGGAAACAAGGACGTTGTGTCCTGCTGGGCTTCCGCGGCGAGTACCCGCGTCGCGTCGTGCACGCGCCGGACCCGGGCGAGGCCTTCGCCGAGCTCGGCCGGCTGCTGGAGGGGCCGGTGGCGCGCCTGGGGATCGACCCCGGAGCGTTCCTGTGGGAGACCCGGGCCGGCACCGCGATGGCGCAGCAGTTCGTGGACTGGGTGCACGAGCTCGGCGCCACGACCCTCGCCACCTTCCCGGGCGACGGCGAGCCGGGCCAGGGACCCTCGTCGGAGTGGGTCCGGCAGCGGTCCCAGGGCGTATTCCTTTTCGCACGACACCCGCGCGGTCTGCACGAGGTGCGGGTCGCGCGCCTGGCCCCGCCCGTGGACGAGCCCGGTCCGATCTCGCTCGAGCTCACTCCGGGGAACGGGTTCGGTCCGCCTACCGGCCGGCTGGACCGACGGCGGGTCGGGGGGGCGCGCCCCGACTCGCGCCGGCTGCTCCTGCTGCGCATGGCCGACGGGATCCCCCCGGACCTCGAGACCTGGCTGGGGCGCCGCTACGACGTCGAGATGGCCGAGGACCCGCTCCGGTGCATCTCGCGCCTGCAGGCAGAGCCGTGGGGCGTGCTCTGCGTCTACGCCGACCGCGCGCGGGCCGAGGAGGCGATCCAGGCGTGCCGCACGGCGCGCGGGGCGACCTCGGCCGTGATCGTGATCCTTTCGGACGAGCCGCTTCGCTCGACGGACTGCGCGCGCGCCCTCGACGCGGGGTGCGACGACGTGCTGTCGGGCTCCGTCGACCTGCGCGAGCTCGAGTCACGGCTCCGGCGGGCCGCGGAGACGGCGCACCGCGGCCCCGCGCCCGAGCCCGTCCGGCCAGAGCCGGCGCAGGCGCCGTTCGACGCGGAGACCTTCGCGCGGACCGTGGAGGAGAGGCTGCTGGGCGAAGAGCTCGGGCAGTTCAGCCTCCTCCACGTCGAGAGCGGAGCCCGGGAGGACATGGACGGGATCCTGTTCGAGAACGCCCGGGCCGAGCAGGGCGACCTCGTCGGCCCGATGCGGACCGGCTGGGGAGTCCTGCTGCAGGGCGCACGCGCGCAGCAGGCCGAGGCCTACCTGCAGCGGGTGCGGGAGGCCCTGGCGACGGCAGGTAGCGATCGGACGCTGTCGGCCGAGATCCTCGCGAGCCCGGAGCAGTCGGAGCGCATCCGGGCCCTGCTGGGCCGCTGAGTACACGGCGCGATGAAAGGAGCCACCCGGTGACCCCGCGCGAGCGGAGCCCGCGACTGCCCTACTGGCTGAGGTTCGTCGCGGCCACGGCCGTCCTGCTCGGAATCACGGCGGTGCTCGTGCTCGTCGTCATGCCCCAGCGGTTCGTGCTCGAGGCCGGGTTCCGGGAGTCCGGGATCACCTTCCCCTCCTCGCGGGTCGGCTTCCGTCCGCCCGAGCCGGCGCCGCTCGTCCGACCCCCGCCCCCGCCCCCGCCGCGCGTCGAGCCGGCGGAGGGGCCCGCGGAGCGGCTGTGGAGGGAGATCGACCCGCTGCTCGCGTCCGGGCGCTGGGCCGAGGCGCTCGCCCGCATGGACGAGTACCTGGACGCCAACCCGGGCGACCTCGCGGTCAGGCGGGAGCGGGCCCGGACGTTGTCGCGCGCCGGACGGACCGAAGCGGCGATCGCGGCCTGGCGGGGAATCGTCCGCGAGACGGGCGCCCCGGCCGATCGGCTCGCACTCGCGCGCACCATGCGCGACGGGGGGGACCTCGACGCGGCGATCGATCTGTACGGCGGGCTCGTGGCGGCGCGGCCGACCGACCGGGCACTCCGCGCCGAGCAGGCGCGGACCCTCCTCTGGGCGCAGCGCTACGCCGAGGCGGAGGCCGTCCTTCGCGGCCTGCTGGCGCAGGACCCGACGGACGACGCCGCGCGTCTCGACCTGGCCCGTGCTCTCTACTGGGACGGCCGACCGGCGGAGGCCCGCATCGTCCTCGCCTCCCTCGCGGCGGATTCCCCGCTCGCGCCCGAGGCCCGGACCCTGGACGACGAGCTCGCCACGGTCCTCGCCACGCCGGCCCCGCCCGAGGCCCCGCCGCCGACGACCGTCGAGCGGGCGCGTCTCGCGACCGCGGACGGCGACCTCGACCGGGCGAGGCGGCTGTACGCGGAGGCCCTGTCGGAGACTCCGGACGACCGCGCCCTGTGGACGGAGTGGATCGACTTCCTCCAGTTCCGGCTCGAGGATCCCGTCGCCGCGCGCGACGCGATGCTCGCGCTCGCCGGGCGGGTCGATCTGACCGGAGACGAACGGTTCCGGCTGGCGGAACTGCACGCGTGGACGGATCGCGAGGCGGAGGCGGAGTCGATTCTCGAGGCGCTGCTGGGCGTCGAGCCGGGCCGAGCGGACGCGCTCGCCTTCCTCGGAGACCTGCGGCGCTGGCGGGGCGACCCCGTCTCCGCGTCGCGGACATACCGCGAGGCGCTGGCCGCAGACCCGGGGGACGAAAGGGCCCGGGCCGGCCTCGACTCGCTCCAGACGCGAAGGGAGCGCCTCGTGGCCGCCCGGGAGCCTGCCGGGTTCGGTCCCGGCGTGACCTGGTTCGCCG
>JAWOIN010000177.1:0-5850 GCA_046484665.1 Gemmatimonadota bacterium | reverse complement strand
CTCCATTTTAACAGGCTTCGTCAAATAAATAAGGGGGGAAATCACTGATTTCCCTTTAAAGGGGGGGGGCGGAGCCTCTTCCGCACAAGCCTTTGGTGTGGTGAGGCGATTCCTTTGTTCTTCCGCCTTTCTGCTGATGTCTGAAGGTTATCTGATGATTTTTTTTGCCATTTGTTTTGTTGTTCTTAACTTTGTACCGGGGCGCGGGCGGGGGCCGCTTCGGGGCGGCGCGCGGCGCCGGGCGGGACCGCCGCCCCCTCGCCCGCTGGATCGCCGCTCCCATCGGCGACGGCGGGCGGGGGGCCGCCCGGGGGCGCAGACCCGGGCGAGGCGCAGCCGATCGGCAGCGCGAGGAGCGCGGCGAGCGCGAACGCGGGCAGGGGCGCGGAGCGGAAGCGGAACGGGCGGGACCGCGTGCGGCCCCGGAGCTGAATCGGCACGACGCCTCCGGGAGCGGGGGAAAGGGTCGTCTCTCCCCCTTCCGGATAGGCCCGGACGGTCCTGCGCGTCAAGTTCGGCCGCGCGCGGCGCCCTTGCGCCGGGCGGCCCGTCCTCCCTACGCTCCGATCCCGAACGAACCCCGAAACCACCTGGCCCCGAGCGCGCATGGCACGACCGAGCCCCGTCCCGGAGTGGGTCCCCCCCGACCTCCCCCGGGCGCCCGGCGTCTACCAGTTCGAGGACGCGCTCGGCACGCCGATCTACGTCGGCAAGAGCGTGAACCTGCGGCGCCGGGTGCGCGGCTACTTCTACGGCGGCGGCCCGTCGGACGAGCGGATGGCGATGATGCTCCGCCTCGCCCGCGGCGTCCGGGTGCGGCGCGCGGGCAGCGACCTCGAGGCGCAGATCGAGGAGGCGGAGCGGATCGAGCGGTTCCGGCCCGCCTTCAACCGCGCGCTCAAGAACCGCTCGCGCGGCTGGTACCTGGAGGTCGACTGGAGCGACCCGTTCCCCCGGATCCGCGTGGTCGGCGCCCGGCGGCGGCCCGGTGCCCGCTACCTCGGCCCGTACCGGGGCCGGCGGCTGCCGACGGAGGCGGCCCGCCTCGTCGAGCGCACCTTCCGGCTCCGCACCTGCGCCGGCGCGATCCGCCCGGACGCCGGCGCCTCCCCCTGCCTGCAGCACGGGATCGACCAGTGCACGGCGCCCTGCGCGGCGCTCGTCGGGGTGGACGCGTACCGCCGACAGGTCCGGGCCGCGGTCCGCGCGCTCTCCGAGCCGGCGGCGGCGCGCGAGGCGGCGGAGCGCTGCCGGCGGCTGCGGGATGCGGCGCTGGCCGCGGGACGGGAGGACGAGGCGACGGGCTGGGAGCGGCGGGTGATGTGGCTCGACGAGCTGGAGGACTACCGGCGGGTGCTCGAGCGCCCGCAGGTGGACCGGTCGTGGCTCATCGTGCTGCCGGGCCACGAGGAGGGGACCGCCGTGCTCCTCCCGATGGCGCGCGGCCGGGTGCTGCCGCGGGCCGGCGTCGCATGGGAGGATGGCGCGTGGCGGGCGACGGTCGAGGAGGCCTGCTACCGGGTGCGGCTCGAGGAGCTGCGGGCCGCGAGCGTGTTCGCGCCGGCCGAGCTTACGCCGAGCCTGATCGTCACCGGCTGGCTGGAGCGCCGAAGGCCCGGCGAGGGCCGGGCCTTCGACCTGGATCGGCTCGACGCGGCGGAGGTGGTCCGCCGGCTCGAGGAGGCGGCGTCCGAGCTCCGGGAGGCGGCCGCCGCCTGACGGAACGCGGTCCCCGGCGGGCCGGGGCCGCGGACCTCAGCTCTGCGGGGTGGGAGCCGCCTGCTCCTTCGAGGCCGGCGCCGCCTGCCTGCGCGGGCAGTTCTCGCCCATCGGGCAGTCGGCATGGCCCTGCTGCATGCCGTGCCGGTGCTGCTCTCCCTGCCCCATCGCGCCGTGCGCGGCGGCCATCGACGGAAGCTTCTCCAGCTGTTCCGCCGTGAGCGCCGCCTTCGTCCGGACGTGCGCCGCGAGATGGGCCGCGCGCAGCCGGCCCTGCAGCTCGCCGATCTCCGCCGCCAGCTCCTCCATCTCGTCCACGTCCACGCTCCCGGAGGCGAACATCGCCTCGAGCGCCTCCTCCCTCTGGACGAGCTCGGCCCCCATCTTCGCGAAGCCCGCCTTCGCCTCGGCGAAGATCGTCCCGATCGACTCCTTCTGCGCGTCGGTCAGCGCGAGCTCGTCGCCCATCTCGAGGACGTGCTTCGGGCCCGGGTAGCCGTTCATCATCGCGAGCCGCCCGGCGCCGAGGCCCTCGCCGGCCTTAAGGGACTGCTTGTCGGCGTCGCTCATCCCGCCGAGCATGCCGCGGCCGCCCCGCATGGCGGCGTGGCCCTGCATCCCCTTCATCCCCTGCATCCCCTGCATCTGCCTCATCTGGTGCTGGTGGGGATCGCCCCTGTCGGGCGCCGGGGCCGCGTCTTCCTGGGCGGCCGCGGGGCCGGCCAGCAGGACGAGCGCCGCGAGGCCGGCGACGGGGACGAGGGCACGTCGAATCGATCTGCGCATCGGGATTCGCTCCTGTGTCTTCGTGCGGGTACGCGGCTCCGCGAGGGGACCCGCATTTCGGGGGAAATGGTAGGGCGCGGGCCCGGGTCACGCCAGCGCCGGGGAGTCGACGGGTCGATGCCGGCCGGCGGGCGGGGCCGGCCGGCGGAGGCGGGGTCAGTCGCCGGCCTCGCGCTCCGTGCGCGCCTGCTCGGCGCTTCGCTCGGGGTGCGCCGCGAGGCCCTCGGCGTCGGCCGGGAGCAGGGCCGGGACGAGCCCCCCGCGCGTCTCCCAGGCGTCGAACTCCTCCGCCCAGCGGAGGCCGCGGCGCTCTCCGATCGCCTGGAGGCGCATCTCGAGCCAGTTGCGGTCGGGGAACTCGAGCGCCTCGTGGTAGACCTCGCCGACCGCGAAGATCTCGTCGAGCCACGGCTCGGCGTCGATCCACACGGCGGGCAGCGACGAGTGGATGTCGCGGTAGGTGAAGACGGGAGCCGCGGCCCGGTACGGGTCCGCCGGCGCCACCGCGCTCCGGATCCGCGCCATCGTGATCGCGTCCCGCACGATGCGGCCCGTCGCCTGGTGGTCGGGGTGGCGAAGGCCGCGCTTCCACGCGTCGCCCCACGTCAGGATCCCGTCGGGCCTGATGTCGGCGATCTCGCGCGCCACGCGCGCGGCCGCCTCCGGCCCGGCCTCGACCCGGGTGTCGGGAAAGTCGAGGAAGCGGGTCTCGACCCCGAGCAGGGCGCCGACCCGGTGGCCCAGCTCCGCCCGCCGGGCCGCGACCTCGCCCACGGGAATCGGGCCGAACGCGTCGGTCGCCTCCCCGTGGGTGAGCCACAGCAGAACGACGCGGTCGCCGCGGGCCCTCTGCGAGAGGACCGCGGCGACCATGCCGACTTCGTCGTCGGGGTGCGCGAGCGCGACGAGGAGGGTCCGCCGGCTCAGGACGCCGTCCCCCGCCCGCTCAGAACGAGATCCGGACGCCGCCGGTGATCGGCAGCACCCACAGCGTGTCGAACGAGTCGAGCCCGGTCAGCCCCTGGTCGTTAGCCCAGCTCACCCAGGCGAGCGAGTCGGCCTCGTCGAACAGGATGAAGTAGAGCTGGCCCTGGACGAACAGGTTGAGGTAGGGGGTGAGCCGGTAGCCCAGCCGCGCCCCGCCGTTGAACGCGAGGTAGCTCTGGTCGATCGCGCCGGCCGGGTGCGACGCGTTGAACGTGTCGTCGACCTTGAGCATCATGGCGCCGGCGCCCAGGTTCGCCGCGAACGTGAACGGCAGGTCCTGGTACTTCGGGGGACCGAAGTTCACCTCGACGCCGCCGCCGAGGTACACCATGTCGATCGGCGGGCCGATCAGGATCCCGCCCTCGGCTTCGGCCTCGTTCAGCTTGATGAAGTCGACGTCGCCCCGGACCGCCCAGTTCGGGTGGAAATGCCAGGCGAGCGTCCCGCCGAACGCCCCGCCGATGTCGGTGATGTCCTCGAGCGTCTCGAGCGGAATTCCGACGCCGGCGTAGAGGTCGACCGAGAACTGGCGCTCGACCTGGGCGCGCCCCGTCGCGGGCAGCGCGAGGAGCAGCGCGGCCGCGAGCGCCGCGCCGGTCTTCGTGGCGTAATGCAAGTGTCCCTCCTTCAGTGCGCGGACGCCGTCCCCGCTCCCACCCCGCGCGGATGGGAACGGAAGCACGCCCGGAATCGCCCGTCCGAACGGGGCCGACGGCGGAAACCGGGCCCGGATGCCGCTCCGGCCGGCGATCCCGGATTGCAGATTCTGCGCCACGGGGCCGCGGGGGCCGCCACCGGCCCCCGCGCCCGGGCTTGCCTCACCTGCCGGTCGGGCCCCCGGTCCCGGTGATCCGCTTCATCCGGGTTCCCGCCTGGATCGTGTCGTCCGCGTCCACGCCGTTGACCTGGAGCACTATCTCCAGCTCGACGGTGGACGGGTAGCGCTCGTAGAACCGGCGCGCCGTCATCCGCTCGGGCACCCGCACGACGTCGATCCGCATCGGCTCGACCCGGAGCAGGGAGCGGTCGGTCACGGGCGCGAAGCTGCCGATCGTCCGCTCGAGGGTGGCGGCGTGCCGACCGATCCTCGAGGACGGCGCGTAGCCGAGCAGCTGGTACGTGAGGTCGCCGTGACGGATGAAGGCCGCGATCCCCTCGATCGCGCCGCTCTGCGCCTGCGCCGCGAACGTGGCGACGATGGCGGGCAGCCCGTGGATCGTGCGCCGGGCGGAGCCCGTCTGCCGGATTCCCTGGCCTCCGAAGAACGTCCGGGCCGCCTCGTCGGGCTGCGCCTGCCCGGCGCTGAGCTGGAACATCGCGTCCTTGTCGGGGCTCCCGGCGAGCACGGCCTGCTTCGTGTTCGCCGTCTGCCAGCCCTGCGGAAGCGTGACCTCGAACGCGAGCTCGGGGTGGACGAACCGCTCGTCGAGGAAGTACCCCTCCCGCGGGTCGGGGCCCCACACGAGGCCGTCGATCCGCCGCAGGTACTCGTCCCGCCGCACGATCCCGCCCTCGATCGTGTCGGTCGCGGCCCGCTCGCGGGCGGCGGCGACCCGGTTTCCGGGATCGGGGTGGGTGGAGGTCCACTCGGGCATCGACTGCCCCGACACCGCCCGCTGCCGCTCGAGGATCTCGAACATCGCGACGGCCGCCTCCGGGTCGTAGCCGGCCCGGGTCATGTAGCGATGCCCGAGCTCGTCGGACTGCGACTCGTCGTCCCGCCCGAACTTGAGGAACAGCACCCCCATGGCGCCGGACAGCTCCTGCGCGTACGGCGCGAGGTCCGGCACCGCGATCATGCCGGCGATGAGGCCGAGCTGGGCGAGCTGCTGCCGGCTCATGGCCTCGACGATGTGGCGGGCCGTGATGTGCCCGATCTCGTGGCCGAGCACCGAGGCCATCTGCGCCTCGGAGTTGAAGTGCGCGAGGATGCCGCGTGCGAGGAAGATCGGTCCGCCCGGCAGCGCGAACGCGTTCACGACCGGATCGTCCACGACCTGGAACGACCAGGGCAGCTCGGGGCGCTCGGAGACCGCCGCCAGCGCCTGGCCGACGCTGTCGACGTAGGCGTTGAGCGCGGCGTCCTCGTAGATGCCCTGCTGGGCGGCGACCTGCAGCTTGAACTCCTGCCCCGCCTGGACTTCCTGGCCCTCGCTCATGAAGGCCAGCATCGACTCGCCCGTTGCGGGGTTCGTGGCGCAGCCGGCCGCGGCGGCCGCGACCGCGGCGAGCGCCGCGAGGGTCGCCGGCCGGCCGGAGATCCGATTCCTGCTCATGGGTCCTCTCGCCCTCCTCTCCTGCGACTTCCCGGGGCCCCTCCCGCGAGCCCCTTCGGGAGCCCGGACCGATCCGGTCCCC
>JAWOIN010000143.1:0-117956 GCA_046484665.1 Gemmatimonadota bacterium | reverse complement strand
GGACGTGTCATCGCCATCGCGAACCAGAAGGGCGGCGTCGGAAAGACGACGACGGCCATCAACCTCGGCGCTTCGCTCGCCGTGGCGGAGAAGCGCACCCTCGTCGTGGACTCCGACCCGCAGAGCAACGCGACGAGCGGGCTCGGGATCGCCCAGGACCCGGACGTGCCCGACGTCTACGACTGCCTGGTCGACGGGTTCCCGGTCGCGGACGCGATCCGGCAGAGCGTCCACTTCCCGATGCTCGACGTCGTCCCGGCCAGCCGGGACCTCGCGGGCGCGGAGATCGAGCTCATCGAGAGGCCGCACCGCGAGCGGGTGCTCCGAGCAGCCCTGGCACCGGTCCGGGACGACTACGATTACGTCCTGATCGACTCGCCCCCCTCGCTCGGGCTGCTCACGCTGAACGCCCTGGTGGCGGCGGACACGGTCCTGATCCCGATCCAGTGCGAGTTTTATGCGCTCGAGGGCCTCAGCCAGCTCCTCAACACGGTTCGCATCGTCCAGAGGAACCTGAATCGGGAGCTGCGGATCGAGGGCGTGCTGCTGACGATGTTCGACTCCCGCCTGAACCTCTCGAAACAGGTGAAGGGGGAGGCGGAGGAATACTTCGGGGCCAAGGTGTTCCGCACCTCGATCCCGCGGAACGTCCGCCTCGCCGAGGCGCCGAGCTTCGGACAGCCGATCGCGCTCTACGACGTTCTCTCCTCCGGGGCGCGGGGCTACCTGAGCCTCGCCTCGGAGATCGTGCGCCGCGACGAGCGAAAGAGGAGGGCGAGCGTTGCCTGACCCGAAAACCCGCCTCGGTCGCGGCCTCGGCGCGCTGCTCGGCGAGATGCTCGAGGAGCAGGATGCCGCCGAGCTCCCGGTCCGCGACGTCGCTCTCTCCCGCGTCCGGCCGAATCCTTTCCAGCCCCGTCGCGCGTTCGACGACGAGACGCTGGCGGAGCTCGAGACCTCGATCCGGGAAAACGGGCTCCTGCAGCCGATCGTGCTCAGGCCCGCCGCCCGCGGCTTCGAGCTGGTGGCCGGCGAGAGGCGGTTCCGGGCGCTGCAGCGGCTCGGCTGGGAGACGGCGCCCGCGATCGTGCGGGAGCTCAGCGACGAACAGATGCTGCTTCTCGCTCTCGTGGAGAACCTGCAGCGGGAAGAGCTGAACGCGATCGAAGAGGCCGGGGCGTACCAGCAGCTCGTCGACGGCTTCGGTCTCACCCAGGCGCAGGTCGCGAAGCGGGTCGGAAGGAACCGGTCCACCGTGGCGAACAGCCTCCGGCTTCTCACTCTGCCCGGCGAGGTGCAGGAGATGGTGTCGTCCGGCGCCCTCAGCGCGGGCCACGCCCGCGCGGTCCTCTCCGTCGAGGACGAGGAGGGTCGGGTGCGGCTCGCCCGGGAGATCGCGGCCGGGGACCTCTCGGTCCGGGAGGCCGAGCGACGGGCGCGCTCGGACCGCGATGGAAGCCGCCGACCGAGGCGGAAACGCCCGGAGGAGGCCGGCGACCCGGTGGCGCGTCGCGCCGAGGTCCTCCTGCAGCGAGCACTCGGCACGGACGTCCGGATCCGGCTTGGGGCGAAGGCCTCGGGCGAGCTGCGGATTCCCTTCCACGACGCGGACGACTTCGAGCGGATTCTCCGCCGGCTGCTCGACAGGGCGGACGCCACAGAGCTTTTCGAGGAGAGATGAGCCGTACCCGCGGTCGCGTTACCGTGCACGTGATGCGTGAGGACGGGACGTCGTGGCGTCGCTTCCGCCTCGCGCCCGTCCGGGTCGGCGGGCTCGCGGCCGTGCTGCTCGTGCTGCTCGCGGGGACATTCTTCGCGGGCTGGCGGGCCTCGTCGCTTCGGACGCCTGCCCGGATCGCGGAACTGGAGGGGCAGGCGGACTCCCTCCGCGCGGAGACCGCGAAGGTAGGCGTTCTCGCGGCCAGCCTGGCACGCGTCGAGACGTCGTACGAGCGGCTTCGCCAGGTGATGAGCGCGGAGGTCGAGCCCTCGGCGCGCGACATCCTGCTTCCGGCGGTTGACCCGTCCGGTCGCGAAATGCAGGCATCGCGCCGACGCGCGGAGGTGGTGCGGGGCCCGGTGCTGTGGCCCCTGGTCGAGGCCGGCTTCGTGACGCGTGCGTTCGGGGACACGAGCGCGCTTCGCGAGGGCGGTCACGCGGGGCTCGACGTCGCCGTTCCGTCCGGCTCCTACGTGCGGGCGGCCGGACCGGGCGTCGTGGTCGAGACGGGCGCGGACCGGGAGTACGGGCGGTACGTCCGCATCGACCACGGCGAGGGGATCCGTTCGCTCTACGCGCACGCCTCGTGGGTGTTCGCGAGCCCGGGCGACACGGTCGAGGCGGGGGAGGTGATCGCGCTCTCGGGCAGCACGGGACGCTCGACGGCCCCGCATCTGCATCTGGAGATCGAGAGGAACGGACGGCTCGAGGACCCGCTCCCGTGGGTGACGGGCCGGCTCTGAGGGGCGCGCAACCAGGAGGGAAGGATGACGAAAGGCCGGGAGAACGGCACGCCGCGCGAGCTCGGGGACGTGGTCTCGATCATCGGTCCCGGGATGAAGGTCGTCGGCGACTGCGAGAGCGACGGGACGATCCGGGTGGAGGGAACCGTGGAAGGGTCCGTGAAGGCCGCAAAGAGTGTCGTGGTCGGCAAGGACGGGCTCGTCGTCGGAGACATCAGCACACAGGACGTTATCGTCGCGGGTCGCGTGCACGGGTCCGTCACCGCCGAAAGCCGGGTGGAGCTCCAGTCGACCTGTCGGATCCAGGGGGACATCCGGAGCCGGCGCGTGAAGCTCGACGAGGGCGGCCAGGTCGACGGCCAGCTCCACATGGGAACACAGGTTCAACAGAAGGTGGACGATCGTGCGTCGGCTGGGGAGAAATCCATCCGGGCCGCGGCCGCCGGCACGTGAAGGGGCATGTTCGAGTTCGTATCCTTTTATCTGACCGCGTGTTACGACAGCTCTTCGCAACTTGCGTCTCAGGTCGGCTTTTCCACAGGCGCCGACTCGCCCCCCGGGGAGCGGGGGGGTTTTCCACAGGGTTTCCGCACGTCCGGACCGCGGCGGTCGTGATCGAGCGGAGAGTGATCCTGCGCGGGCGAGAGTCGTGCGCGAACAGATGATCCTGTTCGCGGTCGGACTCACGGCCCTCACGCTCGGCGCGGACTGGCTCGTGACGGGATCCGCCCGGGTCGCGTCGCAGCGCGGGGTGAGCCCGCTGATGGTCGGCCTGACGATCGTGGCGTTCGGGACCTCTGCGCCCGAGCTGGTCGTCTCCGCCGCCGCCGCCCTCCGCGGGCAGTCGGGACTCGCCGTCGGCAACGTGATGGGATCGACCGTCGCCAACGTCGGGCTGATCATCGGAATCGGAGCCGTGATCCGGCCTTTGTCGGTGAACAGGCGGCTTCTCCGGCGCGAGGGGCCGCTGATGATCCTGATCCTCGCGTTCGTCCTGGTCCTCTCCGCGAACGGTCGGATCGACCGGATCGACGGGTTCCTCCTGCTGGTGGGCTTCACGCTGTACCTGGTCTACCTGTTCCGCTGGGGCCGGCACGACCCGGACCTCAGGCGGACCGACGTGGAGATCGCGCGCGCAAAGGGCGACCCGGAGGGACGGGGCGCCTGGCTGAACTGGTCGCGCGTGGTCCTGGGCCTCATCCTGCTCCTCCTGGGCGCCGACTGGCTGGTGGACTCCGCGGTCTCGCTCGCCCAGCAGTTCGAAGTGCCGGAGGAGGTGATCGGCGCCACGTTGGTGGCGGTGGGCACCTCCGTGCCGGAGCTCGCGTCCACGATCGCGGCGGCCGCGCGAGGCCTGGGCGACATCGCGATCGGCAACGTGATCGGCTCGAACATCTTCAACCTCGGGCTGGTCCTCGGCACCGCCTCGCTGCTGGCCCCGCTCGAGCTGTCGCGCCTCGCGCTCGTGACCGAGGTGCTTCCCGCGCTCGCGTTCTGCGTCTTCCTGATCCCGCTCGCGTACACGGGCTCGCGGGTCAGCCGCGCCGAGGGAAGCCTGCTCCTGGCGGGATACGGCGCCTTCCTGCTCGCCCTGTTCTGACGTCCCGTCATCCGCACCCCCTCCCGCCGCGCCGCCGAGTCGCGTAAAGTCATCTCGTAAAGTCCATGCGTGCCCGCGGCGCCCGAACGGGAGGAGCGTGTGTCGACCACGGTGAAGATGAGCAGCAAGAACCAGATCGTGGTCCCGAGAGAGGCGCGCGAGGCGCTCGGTCTCCGGGCCGGCGACCGCCTCGTGATCAGCGTCCGGGATGACGGCGTGGCGGAGCTGCGCCGGCGCGTCGAGGATCCCGCCGCGGAGCTCGAGGGAATCCTGCGGGGACCGGAGGGCTCCGGAGCGACGGCCGAGCTGTGGCCGGAGGCCCGCGGTGAGTGAGGCGAAGAGACTCCGCGACGCCCTTCGGGGGCGCACGCTGGTGCACGTCGACGCGAGCGTCCTCGCGCTGCACGCCAGCGCGCAGGCCGGAGCCCTGCCGCTGACGAGAGCCCTGTTCGGCGCCCTCGCGGCGGGCGAGCTGCGGGCGCAGACCTCGGCGCTGAGCTTCTACCAGATCCTGGCCGAGGCGTACCGGCGCGGCGATGCGGGCACGGCGGAGCGCGCGGAGCGACTCCTCGGCTCGATTCCCGGCCTGGCGATCGTCGCGGTGACGCCGAGGATCGCGCGGCAGGCGGCGCAGGTGCGGGCGCAGCTGGGCGGAGGGCCGGAACGGGCGATCCAGCTCGCGACCGCGCTCTCGGAGGACGCCGACCTGTTTCTCACCCAGCGCTCCGCGCTTCGCCGGGTGGCGGGAATGGCAGTCGAGTCCCTGGAAGCCCTGCGTCCGGACGGGCCGGGCGCGGGCTGAGCCGGGACCGGCGGATGAACCGGAGGACGCGTCAGCCCGGGTCGAGCGGTCTGAACAGCAGACCTGACGGCACCTTCGGCTCGAAGTAGGTCGACTTCGGGGGCAGCCGCCGCCCGAGCTCCGTCACCCGCCACACCGCTTCGAGCGGCACGGAGGGAAGCAGGAAGACTGCCGTCCCGGGCCCGGCGAGGCCGGCCGCCTCCGCGGCCCCGGTGGCGTCCCGGTGGTACGTGAGGAGCCCGTCGCGCGCCGCGCCGTCCGCTTCCTGCCCGAGCACGCCCTCGACGACGAGACGGTCGAGCAGGACCGCCGGAAGCGCGGCATCGGCCTCGTCGAGGCCCCCGGCCGCCAGAGCCTCCGAGCGTGGCGAGAGCTCCCGGCTCCTTCCGTCCACCCGGAGGACGATCGCGCCGGAGAGCTCCGCGTGCGCCGCCGCGGCCTCCGCGGAACACCCGGGAAGCTCCCGCGAGCCGAACGCCGGCTCCAGCCGCGAGACCCAGTCGGGCGGCGGGCCCCGGAGGACCCGGTGCGTCGGCCGCACGCGCAGCCCGGGGTCCCGCTCGCTGACGATGCAGGCGAGCACGAGGCCGGCGGCGGGCAGCTCGTCGGCGAGCAGCCTGGCCACCTCGAGGGCGGTCTCGTAGCGGTGGTGCCCGTCCGCGATCAGGAGTGAGCCCGCTCCGGCGAGGGCGCACAGTTGCCCCGCGGCGACCGGGTCGTCCATTCGCCGGATGCGGTGCTCGATGCCGTCCGGCGTCACCACGGACTCGTCCGCTTCCGCGGCCGACTCGAGGAGGGACGAGAGCAGGTCCCCGTCGGGGTCGCGGGCCGCGAGGAACACGGGCGACAGCTGGGTCCTGGTGGCGAGAGTGAGCGCGAGACGGTCGCGCTTCGGACCGGAGTGGGTGCGCTCGTGCGGCAGGACCCCGGCCCCGGGCGGCTCGAGGCGGAGGGCCGCGAACAGGGCGTGCCGTGTCAGCCGGCCCTCCGGCGCATCGAAGCTCTGCCGGTAGACGGTGACGGCCGGGACGGCGTCCGCCTGCAGGACCCCCTCCCGGCCCCACGCCGCCAGCCGCGCCGCGGCGAGCTCGTAGCGGGCCGGCGGCTCGCCTTCGGGCAGCACGAGACGGACCGCGTTCCACGGGCTGCGGGCGCGGAGCGCCTCCGCCAGCGGCGGATCGATGACGTCGTAGGGCGGCGCGAGCAGGTCCGAGAGCGATCCGGCTCGCGGACCGTACCGAAGGGCGAGGTGCGGCTCGAGCTCGGGCACGGCAACCTCCGGCAGGGGTCCCATTTGACGCGGCGCGGCGCGGCTCTAGGTTGGGCGTCGAAGCGAACGCTCGAAGCTCGGAGCCGGGCGGGTCCGGGGCAAGGCGACCGCCGCTCCCGGCGTGGGAGGAGCGGGAGGAGGAGAGGCGTGACGAGCATCCGGGGTCTCCTCGTGGACCTCGACGGTACGGTGTACGCTGGAAGCAGCCTGATCCCCGGCGCCCGGGAGGCGGTCGAATCGCTGCGGGCCGGTCGGGTCCCCTTCCTGTTCACGACGAACACGAGCCGGATGTCCCGGGCGGACGTGGTCGCGTCGCTGGACCGGATGGGACTGGGGGCGAGCGAGGAGGAGATCCTGACGGCGCCGGTCGCCGCCGCCGCGTGGCTCGAGAGCGAGGGGCTGCGGCGCGTGCACCCGCTGATCGCGGCCTCCACCCACGCCGAGTTCGCAGGGTTCGAGTTCACGGAGTCGGGCGCGGAAGCCGTCCTGGTCGGAGACCTCGGCACCGGCTTCACCTTCGAGCGGCTGAACGCGGCCTTCCGCAGCCTCCGCTCGGGAGCCCGCCTCGTGGCGATTCACCGGAATCGGTACTGGATCCCGGAGGAAGGGCCGACGCTGGATGCCGGCCCGTTCGTGGCGGCCCTCGAATACGCCGCAGAGGTGCGGGCGACGCTGGTCGGAAAGCCGTCGCCGGAGTTCTTCCGGATGGCCGCCGCACGGCTCGGCGTGCCGCTGGACGGGCTGGCGGTCGTGGGGGATGACCCGGAGAGCGACGTGCTCGGCGGCCGGCGGGCGGGCCTCGTCACGATCCAGGTCCGGACGGGAAAGTTTGATCCCGCGCGTCTCGAGCGGGCGGAGGCGGACGCGCGCCCCCATTACATCGTCGACGACATCTCCGATGTGCCGCCGCTCCTCGGCTGAGACGCCCCGGCCGAAGCGGCGACGCCAGCGCGCCGGGCGCGGCGCGCGTCTCGCCTCGCTCCTGGCGGCCGCGATCCTGGCGGCCGGCGCCGCGTCGTCGCCCCTGCTCGCGCAGGAGGTCGTCCGTCCGGGTGAGCCGCCCCTCCCGGAGGACGTGCTCGGATTCCGGCCCGGCGAAGCCCGTCGGCTGGCGGGCTGGGCGGCGATCGCAGGCTACTTCGACACCCTGGCGGCGGCGAGCGACCGGGTCCGGATCGACACCATCGGCCGGAGCACCCTGGACCGGCCGCTCGTCCTGGTCACGATCAGCAGCCCGGAGAACCTCGCGCGCCTCGACGAGCTGCGGGCGATCCAGGCCCGGCTCGCGGACCCGCGCCGGATCGGAGACTCCGACGAGCGCGCGGAACTCGTCCGCCGCGGCCGGCTGTTCGTCCTCGTCAAGTCGGGCCTCCACTCGACCGAGGTGGCGGGATCGCTGTTTCCGGTCCGCCTGGCCCACCGCCTCGCGTCCTCCGGAACGGCCGACGTGCGCCGCATTCTCGACGAGACCGTCGTGCTCCTGGTTCCGTCGCAGAACCCGGACGGCACGGACATCGTCGCCGAGTGGTACGGCACGACGGTGGACATGCCCTGGGAGGGCTCCGACCCTCCGTTCCTGTACCACCACTACGCGGGCCACGACAACAACCGCGACTGGTACGCCTTCACCCTCGCCGAGACGCGCGTCGTGGTGGAACGCGCCTACAACGCCTGGCACCCCCAGATCGTCCTCGACGTTCACCAGCAGGATTCCGAGGGCAGCCGGCTGTTCGTCCCGCCCTGGATCGACCCGATCGAGCCGAACGTGGACCCGGTCCTGATCGCGGGGGCCACCAAGCTCGGCTCCGCGGTGGCGTGGGCGATGCTCCGCGACGGGCGAAGCGGCATCCTCGTGGCCGGGGAGTTCGACGCGTGGGGCCCCGCGCGCGCCTACGCGCACTACCACGGGGCGGTTCGGCTGCTCACGGAGACGGCGGGCGCGCGGCTCGCCTCGCCGGTCAGCGTCCCATTCGAGCGGCTCCGCGCGGGCCGGGGGTTCGACGCGAAGCAGCCGTCCTGGAACTTCCCGCGGCCGTGGCCGGGGGGACGGTGGACGATGGCCGACGCGCTCGACTACATGGAAGCCTCCGCGATGGCGCTCCTGCGGGAGGCGAGCCGCGACCGGGCCGGCTGGCTCCGCTCCTTCGTCGGGGTGGGCGAGCGCGCGATCGCGGGGCGCCCGGGATGGCCGCGGGCCTGGGCGATGCCCCCGTCGGAGCGGGACCCCGGCGCGGGCGAGGCGCTGGTGGACGCGCTCCTGACCGGCGGCGTCGAGGTGCGCCGCGCGACCTCCCAGTTCACGCGGGCGGGTCGCACGTACCCGTCGGGGACCTTCCTCGTCGACATGCGGCAGCCTTACGCCTCCTTCGCGCAGGTCCTGCTGTCGCCTGAGCCGTATCCGCCGGCGTACTCGGCCGGCGGGGAGCCGCTGGCGCCGTACGACGGGACGGCGCACGCCCTCGCGCTGCTGCTGGGCGCCGAGGCGGTGGCCCTGGCCGCGATGCCGACGGTGCCGACGGAGCGCGTCACGGCGGCCGAGCGCCCGCGGCTGACGGCCCCCGGGCTCTCGGAGGACCCGGGGTCCCTCGTGGGCCTCTACCGCCCGTGGGTCCCGACGCCGGACGAGGGCTGGACACGATGGTGGTTCGACCGGGCGTCCGTCCCGTACGCGGTCCTCGACAACGCGGAGATCGCGGCGGGCGACCTGGCCCGGCGGTACACCGCGATCGTCATCCCGTCCGCCGATCCCGCGGTGCTCAGGGACGGATGGCGTCCGGGCGAGCAGCCGCCGGCCTACACCGGCGGCCTCGCGGGCGCGGGCACGGCGGCCCTGCGCGCCTTCGTGGAGGACGGCGGCACGCTCGTCACCCTGGGCCGCGCCTCGGGCTTCGCAGTCGACGCGCTCGACCTCCCCGTCGAGAACGCCCTCGCCGGGCTGAGGCCGCAGGAGTTCCTCGCGCCGGGCGCGATCGCCTCCCTCGTGGTCGACACGAGCAGCGCGATCGGCCGGGGCCTGCCGCGCCGGACGGTCGCCTGGGTGGACGGCCCGGGCGGCTTCCGTCCCGGGGCGGGCTCGGAGGCCCGGGTCCTGGCGAGGTACGGCGCAGGGCCGACCGTGGTGTCGGGGTGGATCCACGGCGAGGAGATGCTCGCCGGGGAGGGCGCCCTCGTGGAGGTCCAGATCGGGAGCGGGCGCGTGGTGCTGTTCGGGTTCGACCCGGGGTACCGCGGGCAGGCGCGCGCCACGATGCCGCTGCTGTTCCGCGCCCTGCGACGGCCGGGCTTCCCGCCGCTCGTCCCGCCCGCCGGGGCGGCGCCGGAACTCTAGCGGGGCGCCTCGCTCCCGCTCGGCGCACCGGTCGGGAGCCGGAGCACGGCGATCGCGCCGCGCGCCCCTTCCCGGTCGCGGAGGTTGAGCGAGCCCCCGTGGGCCTCCGCGATCTGTCGGCCGAGAGCGAGCCCGATCCCCGATCCCTTCGGCTTGGTCGTGAAGAACGGGACGAACAGGTTCGCCGTCGACGCGACGCCGGGTCCCTCGTCCTCGACCCAGAGCTCCAGGCCTCCGTCGGTCTCGCCCCAGCCTATTCGGACGCCTCCCCCCGTCTCGAGCGCGGCATCCACGGCGTTCTCGACCAGGTTGATCAGGAGCTGGTCGAGCTGGTCGCCGTCCGCCTCGATCGTCAGCGGCCCGCCGGCCACGACGTCCACCGGGAGGCGGGTCTCCAGGCTGACGATCCGTCGGACCCACGGGCCGACCTCGAGCGGCCGCCGGTTCGGGGGCGGGAGCCTCGCGAGGCGGGCGTAGGAGGACATGAAGCGGCCGAGCGCCTCCGAGCGGCCGCCGATCACGGCGAGCCCCTCCCGAAGGTCCTCCCGGTGCGATTCGGCCGGGTCGTCCCTCTCGAGCAGCGAGGCCAGGCTCTCGGCGATCGACTTGATCGGCGTCAGCGAGTTGTTGATCTCGTGGCTGAGCACTCGGATCAGCCGCTGCCACGCGACGCGCTCCTCCTCCCGCAGCACCTGGCTGAGGTCGGCGAGCACGACCAGCCGGTGTGGCCGCCCGTCCCAGCGGAAGGTCCGGCGCCGGAGCTCCCAGCGGCCGAGTCCCTCGGAGATCGTGAGCTCGGTCACCCGGGGCGTCGGGCCCTCGAGGCAGCCCGCGAGCCCGAGCTCCGATGCGGCGAGCCCCACCACCTCCTCCTTCGGCCGCCCGACCAGGGTCTCGCCGGCCCGGTTCAGGACTCGCAGGCGGTCCCGGTCGTCGAACGCGAACAGGGCGACGTCGATCACCGCCATCACCCGCTCGAGCAGGTTCGAGGCCTCGAGGGCGTCGAGCCGCTGGTCGTGGAACGACTGGGCCAGCCGGTTCACCTCGTGCAGGATGAGTCCGAGCGCGTCCTCGCGGGCGGGAGTGCGGGTGCGGAGCGAGTAGTCCCCTTCCCGAAGCGCCTGAAGCATGTTCGAGACGGCGTGCAGGGGGCGAACCAGGCGCTCGCGGAGGTGGAAGAGGAGCACGAGCCACGTCCCGAGCACGAGGACCGTGAGCGTCCACTGGGTCCGGCTCGCGTGATCTCCCGTCCACGCGAGGACGAGCGCGACGGCGGTCGCCGGCAGCCCCGACGCCGTCGCGAGGAGCGGGATGAGCCGCTGATAGGTGAGCCAGCGGCGGAGTCGCGCGACCCTGGAGCCCCGGGGCACGGTCCGGTCCCGCCCTCGCTCAGGCCTGGAGGCCGTGGCGCTTGAGACGCCGGTAGAGCGCGCTCCGGCTCAGGCCCAGCTCCTCGGCGGCCCGGCTCACGTTGCCCCGGTTCCGGGAGAGCGCCTTCCGGATCAGGATCCGCTCGGCCTCGTCGAGCTCCATGCTCTCGAGCCGCAGGGACCCCTCGGGCGCCTGCCGGAGCCCGAGGTGCTCAACGCCGACCTCGTCCCCGTCCGCCAGGAGCACGGCCCGCTCCACGGAGTGGCGGAGCTCGCGGACGTTCCCCGGCCACCCGTGGCGGAGGAGGGCGTCCACGGCGTCGGGGCTGAACCGGAGGTCGGGACGGCCGTACCGGGCCCCGCTCCTCCCCAGGAAGTGCGCCGCGAGCAGCGGGATGTCCTCTCGCCGGTCCCGGAGCGGCGGCAGGCGGATCTCCACCGCGTTGAGCCGATAGTACAGGTCCTCCCGGAACCGGCCGTCGGCGACGGCGCGGTCGAGCTCCGAGTTCGTGGCGGAGATGATCCGGACGTCGAACCGGCGAGTCTTCGACGAGCCGACCCGCTGGAGCTCCCCGGTCTCCAGGACGCGGAGCAGCTTCGCCTGCTGCGCGAGCGGCACGTTCCCGATCTCGTCCAGGAAGAGGGTGCCCCGGTCCGCGAGCTCGAAGTAGCCGATCCGGTCGGCCTTCGCGTCGGTGAACGCTCCCTTGACGTGGCCGAACATCTCGCTCTCGAACACGCCTTCGGAGAGACCGCCGGTGTTGACGGTCACCAGCGGCCGGTGCGACCGCTCGGAGCGGTAGTGCAGCCAGCGCGCCACGACCTCCTTTCCCGTCCCGGGCTCTCCCGTGATCAGCACGTTCGCGATCGAGGGACCGACCTTCTCGATCAGGCGGAGCACGGGCTGCATCGCCTTCGAGTCGGAGATGAGGTCCGGGACGTCGGTGCCGGTCCGGAGCATCTCGTTCTCCGCCTCGAGCAGCTGCGCCTTGCGGACCGCGCGCACGAGCTCGAGCTGAGTCCGGACCGCCGCGAGGAGGCGCTCGTTGTCCCAGGGCTTCTCGATGTAGTCCCGCGCCCCGCGGCGCATCGCCTCGACCGCGCTCTCGATGCTGCCCCATGCCGTCATCACGACGATGGGGAGCGTAACGTCGAGCGCCTGCACCTTCGGCAGGAGGTCGAGGCCCTCCTGGCCCGAGGTCGTGTCCCGGGTGTAGTTGAGGTCGAGGAGCAACACGTCGAACTCGTCTCCCTCGAGGAGGTCGAGAACGTCGCCGGGCGAGGCGGCCGTCTGTACATCGCAGCCCTCGCTCCGCAGCAGCAGCCGGGCCGCCGCGAGCACGTCGGGTTGGTCGTCCGCCACCAGGATCCTGGGGGCCGTGCGCGTCACTTCGTAGTCCTCCCTTCCGGTCCGGCTCCCGCCGCGCGGGCCTCCGGTCCGCTCTCCTCGACGATCCGGCCGTCGAACAGGTGGATCGTGCGCTCGGCGAAGCGCGAGTAACGGGGGTCGTGCGTCACCATGAGGATCGTGGCGCCGTCGGCGTGGAGCTCGCGGAGGAGCTCCATCACGGCCTCGCCGTTCGTGGAGTCCAGGTTCCCCGTCGGCTCGTCCGCGAGCAGGATCGAGGGCCGTCCCACCACGGCGCGCGCCACGGCCACCCGCTGCTGCTGTCCGCCCGAGAGCTGGCCCGGGTAGTGGTCGACGCGGTGAGAGAGGCCGACCCGCTCCAGCGCCTCCGCTACCAGGCGCCGCCGCTCCGCCGGCGCGAGGTCGCGGAAGGTGAGCGGCAGCTCGACGTTCTCGTACACGGACAGGTCGGCGATGAGATTGAACGCCTGGAAGATGAAGCCGACCCTCTCGTTCCGGATCCGCGCCCGCTCGGCGCCGGGCAATCCGCCGACGCGGCGACCCTCCAGCTCGTATTCGCCGGCCGTCGGGGTGTCGAGCAGTCCGACGACCGAGAGGAGGGTCGACTTCCCGCAGCCGGACGGGCCCTGCACCTCCACGAACTCGCCCGAGCGGACGACGAGGTGGACATCCGACAGGGCGTGCGTCTCCATCTCGTCGGTGAGGAAGACCTTCCGGACCCCGACGAGTCGGATCAGGGGCGGGGCTGCGTCGCTCACGCTCGTCGCTCCTCGAGGGGGCTCACGGCTTCAGACGCACGCACGGGACATCCTCGAACCGGGACATGTCGGAGACGATCACGGCGTCTCCCTCCCGGAGCCCGGAGAGGACCTGGATCCGGTCGTGCGAGCCGAGGCCGAACCGGACCTTCACCCGCTCGGCCGAGGCGTCATCGGGCGCGACGCGGAACACGAAGCCGGCGCCGCCCTCCACGGCCCAGGCGGGGCGCTTCACCGAGAGGGCGTCCTCGACGGTCCCGATCCGGATCGTTCCCTCCACGCCGGCGTCGGCCGCCGCCGCGGCGCGGGGCACGGACCCGAGTCGGACCGTCACGTCACGGTGCGCGGGCTCGTGCGCGGCTCTCGTGTGGGGAGGATCCCGCTCGTCCCGGGCGACCGCGGGGGACGCGACCCGGCCCGCCGAAGCGATCGTTCCGACCGTGCCCATGATCGTGTCGCCGGTGGCGTCCACCAGCTCGACCTCCTGTCCCGGCCGGACCCGCGCGGCGAGCGGCCCGGGGACGGACAGCTCGGCCACCATTCGCTCGGGGCGCAGCAGGCGGAGCAGCACGGTGCCCGGCGTCACCCACTGGCCGGCCTCGACGCGGAGCTCCTCGACGACGGCATCGACCGGGGCTCGCACGCGGAGGGCTTCGACTCGGGCCCGTTCCCGCACGACGACCTCGCCGAGCGCCACCAGCCGCCTCGTCTCGAGCGCGATCTGCTCGCGCCCGGTCGACTCGAGCAGGGCCAGGACCTCCTCCTCGACCCGGATCCGCTCTTCGAGCGAGCGGAACGCGTCGCGCGCGGCCACCAGCTCGAGCTCGACCGACTCGCCGCGGGCCACGCGTCGATGGAGATCGGCCAGCAGGTCGCGGCTCGCCTCGCGGGCCGAGCGCATGTCGGCGAGCTTCGCCTCCCGCTCGAGTCGCTGGGTGCCGAGGGAGCGCCGCAGCGCCAGGAAGCCCGCCTGGGCCGCCGTGTGCTCCTGCTCCGCCTTCGCGGCGTCGAGCGCGAGCTCGGGACTGGCGAGCTCCACCAGCAGCGCTCCCGCCGGGACCGTCTGTCCCGGCCTCGCGCCGATGACCACGACCCGCCCGTTCACGGTCGCCTCGATCGACTGGAGCTGGTCGGACGCGAGCCTGCCCCAGGCGCGGATCTCGAGTGGCAGACGGCCCCGCCCGACCTCGGCCAGGACCAGGAGATCGCGGTGGACGACCGGGGAGGCGGGCTCGAGTCGGGAGAGGAGGACGGTGAGCGCGATGGCCGCGAGAAGCGCGAGACCGACCAGGACGCGCCGCCGCCGCCGCGGCGCCCGGGGGACGTCCATCCGGGAGCCCGCGCTGCCGTCGTCGCTCGTACGACCGTCGTGGCCCGCGCCCGGCGCGAGATGGAGATGATGGTCACCTCCCCGCCCTCCCGCCCCGGGAGCGGAGGCGGCCCCCGGAAGAGGGATCTCCGTGCTGCGATTCGATTCGTTCATCCGGTCCCGCGGCTCGAGGGCCGGGCGTCCCGCCCGGCACTCCGCCGCCTCCGATCCGTGCGTGCGCCCTCCGGAGGGGCAATCCACGTGCCGTCCGCCCCGGACGAGGAGGATCCGCAACGTCCAATCAGATCACGCCTTGTGGCTGCGCGCACGGACCGAGCCGGGGACGATTCGACCGGAATCGGAACACGGTGTGCCGATTCCGGACACCCGGCGGACGGAGCGGCCGCGGGGCCCGCCGGTCAGACCGCGTCCTCGGGGAACGTCTCGAGGACCTCCTTCACCTTGTTCAGGAAGAACGCGGCCATCGCCCCGTCCACCACCCGGTGGTCGTAGGAGAGGCCGAAGTAGGACATGTGGCGGATCGCGATCACGTCGTTCCCCATCGCGTCCTGGATGACCACCGGGCGCTTCTCGATGACCCCGGTGCCGAGGATCGCCACCTGCGGCTGGTTGACGATCGGCGTCCCGAACAGGTTCCCGAACACGCCGACGTTCGTGATCGTGAAGGTCCCGCCCTGGATGTCGTCGAAGTCGAGCGACTTCGAGCGCGCCTTCTCGGCGAGCTCGTTCGCGCCCGCGGCGAGCCCCATCAGCGAGAGCCGGTCGGCGTTCCTCAGGACCGGGACGATGAGCTCCTTTCCGTCGGACACGGAGACCGCGATCCCGAGGTTGATGTCCCGGTGATAGACGATGCGGGTGCCGTCGACGGAGGAGTTGAGGATCGGATACGCCTGCAGCCCCTCGACCACCGCCTTCATGATGAACGGGCCGTAGGTGAGCTTGACGCCCTGCTCCGCGAACTTCCCCTTCAACCGGTTCCGGAGCTGCACGACGTGCTCGAAGTCGATCTCGTTAATCGAAGTGACGTGCGCCGAGATCCGCTTCGACATCAGCATGTGCTCCATCGTCCGGAGCCGGACCCGGTTCATCTCCTCGACGCGGTCGCCCTCGCGGATCGGCACCGCCGGAATCCGGATGTCGAGCGTGGCGCCGTGGATGGGGACCCGCATCACCCCCGGAGGCGCCGCTTCCGTTGCTGCCGAGGACGGGGCGGCGGGCGCGGCGGCCGCCGGGGTGGCGGGCGCGGCGGCCGCCTGCTTCGCCGGGGCATCGCCCGTCCCGCGCGACTCGATGTACGCGAGGATGTCGTCCCGGGTGACGCGCCCGGCGATGCCGCTGCCCTCGACATCGGCGATGTCCACGTCGTGCTCCGCGGCGATCTTCCGGACGAGCGGCGTGCTCCGGGTCTTCAGGCGCTCCTCGCGGCTGCCGGTCTCGGCAACGGTCGCCTCTTCCGGCCCCGCTGCGGCGGGCTCCCGCCTCTCCGCCCCGGGCCCGGGGGCCTGCGCCGGCCCCGCGGCGGCGGCCGCCGGCTTCTCCTCCTCCGCCGGCTCGGCGGCCGCCGGGGCCCCGGAACCGTCACCCGCGGCGCCTCCCTCCGTGTCGATCCGGGCGACGATGCTGTTCACCTCGACCGTGGAGCCCTCCTCGACCAGGATCTCGACCAGGGTGCCGCTCGCCGGTGATGGGATGTCGGCGTCCACCTTGTCGGTCGAGATCTCGAACAGGTCCTCGTCGCGCTGCACGGCGTCGCCGAGCTGCTTGAGCCACTTCGTCAGCGTGCCCTCCGCGATGGACTCGCCCATCTGGGGCATGATCACGTCGACCTTTGCCATGTCACTCTTCCTGTGTCAGTACGCGAGCATCCAGCGCGCGGCCGCGACGATGTCCTCTTCCTGCGGGAGGTGGTAGTCCTCCAGCGACGGGGCGAACGGAACCGGGGTGTCGAGCGCGGTCACGCGCCGGATCGGCGCGTCGAGCCACTCGAACGCCTCCTCGCAGACCTGCGCCGTGATCTCTCCGGCGAAGCCCCCGAACCGCGGCGCCTCGTGGACGATCAGGAGCCGGCCCGTCTTCTTCACGCTCTCGACGATCGCCGCGGTGTCGAGCGGTCGGAGCGAGCGGAGGTCGATCACCTCGAGCTCCGCCCCGTCCTCCGCGGAGACGCGGTCCGCGGCGGACGCGGCCTTCCAGACCATCGCGCCGTAGGTGACGACCGTGAGCGCGTCCCCCTCCCGGTGCGTGCGCGCCTTCCCGATCGGGACGACGATCTCCTCGCCGGCGGGAAGTAGCTCCTTGACCCGGCGATAGAGGAACTTGTGCTCGAAGTAGAGCACCGGGTCGGGGTCCCGGATCGCGGCGATCAGGAGGCCCTTCGCGTCCCGGACCGTGGCGGGCGCGACCATCTTGAGGCCGGCCACGTTCGCGAAGTACGACTCGACGTTCTGCGAGTGGAAGGGCCCGGACCGCGCGCCGCCGCCGCACGGGCCCCGGATCACGATGCCCGCGCCGATCCCGGTGCGGTACCGCGACTTGGCCGCGAAGTTGACGATCATGTCGAACGCCGGCGCGATGAAGTCGATGAATTGCATCTCGGCGACCGGCCTCAGGCCCATGTGGGCCGCCCCGATCGCCGCCCCGACGATCGCCGCCTCGCTGATCGGCGTGTCGATCACGCGGTCGGGCCCGAACTCCTCCAGGAAGCCCTCAGTGATCTTGAAGGCGCCGCCGTACGCGCCGATGTCCTCCCCGAGCAGGAACACCCGGTCGTCGGCGCGCATCTCCTCGAGCAGCGCCTCCCGGATCGCCTCGAGGTAGGTCGTCTCCCGGAGCGGCGTCTCCCCCCCGGCGGCCCGGGCGGCGTCCCCCGGGGCCGGACGGAGGCCCTCCCGAACGGTCGTCTCGCTCATCCCTCTCCTCCCGCCTGGCGCTCCGCGACGGCCGTGCGCGCCGCCAGGTCCGGGTATCCGACGAGGCCGGCCCGCGTCCAGGGCGCGGCCGGGTCCTCGGCCGGGTCCGCGTGGACCCGGGTCCGGGCCTCCTCGGGCGACGGGTGCGACTCGGACAGCACCCGTTCCACCGCCTCCGCGATCTCCGCATCCACCTCCGCCCGGATCTCCGAGAGCCCCGCCCCGGACATCCATCCGTCGTCGACCAGGGTGCGCTCGAAGCGCGCGATCGGGTCGCGCTCGCGCCACGCCGCGAGCTCCTCGGCGGGGACGTACCTCTGCGCGTCGTGCTGGGCGTGCCCCAGCATCCGGTAGGTCTCGGCGACGATCATCGACGGCCCGCCGCCGCTGCGCGCACGCTCGACGGCCTCCGACGCGGCTTCGTGGACCTCGAGCACGTCGTTCCCGTCCACGGAGCGGACCGGCAGCCCGTACGCCGCCGCCGTGTCGGCCCAGTCCTCGACGGCCGCGACCCGTTCGCTCCGCGTGCCGAACGCCCAGCGGTTGTGCTCGAGGACGACCACGATCGGGAGGTCGAGCGCAGCCGCGAGCGCGAGCCCCTCGTGGGCTGCCCCGGTCCGCGATGCGCCCTCGCCCAAATAAGTCATGCAGACGTGCGGCTCCCGCCGCCGCCTGAACGCCAGCGCGACGCCGTCGAGCACGCAGAGCTGGGTGCCGAGCGGGCTGATGGGCCCGAGCAGCCCGAGCTCGGGCAGGGTGAAGTGGTTGACGTTGTCCTTGCCGGCACAGGGCGAAGCGGCGCGCGCCGTGTACTGGCGGAACATGTCGACCGGGGCGAGACCGCGGACGTAGAGCGCGCCCGCATCCCTGATCGAGGGCGCCAGCCAGTCGCCGGGCTCGAGCGCGAACGCGCTGCCGACGGCGGTGGCCTCCTGCCCGAAGCTCCGGTACACGCCCCCGACGACGTGCCCCTGCTTGAACAGGGTCTCCAGCCGCTCCTCAACGGCCCGCGCGAGGACCATGAAACGGTAGAGGTCGCGCATCTCCGGTCTTCCGAGCGCGCTGCCCAGGATCGCCGCCTCGCACGAGAGGGGAGTCGCCTGCCGGTCGGGTCACGCGGCGGCCCGCTGCCGGCGGAAAGGGGCCGATTCGCGAACATAGATCGGCCCCGGCGAAAGTTCAAACCCCGATTCCGAGTCCTTTACTGGACAGTAAAGGGCAAGGTGACGACGGTCACCGCCGGTTCGCCGTCCGGGGAGAGGCTCACGCGGGTCCCGGGTTCGATCTCGCGACGGACCGTCGCGAGCGCGATCGACCCGAACCCGGGCGAGCGGACGGGGGACGAGACGCGCCCCACCTCGCGGCCGTCGCGGAAGAGCGGATGTCCGTCCGTCGCGGTGGCTTCCGACGGAAGGCGCAGTCCGCGGAGCTGCCGGTTCACGTGACCGCGGTAGTGGATGCGGGCGACCACCTCCTGGCCCATGTAGCACCCCTTCTCGAAGCTGACCGCGAGGTCGACGAGTCCCGTCTCCTGCGGGAGGCTCCCCTCGTCGAAGTCCCAGCCATACACCGGGATTCCCCGCTCCACCCGCCAGGACTCGAACGCCGCCCGCGAGACGGGGCCTCCGCCCGACGCCTCCGTCGCCTCGACGAGACGGGACCACGCCGCGTCCGCCGCGGGCCCGAGCCGGAGCACGTCGTAGCCGCCGCCCTCCTCCGGCTCGCGGGGCGCCACGAGCAGAGGGCCGGGCACCGGGGAGGGAGCATCCGGCCCGGCGACCGGCGGCCCGGAGGACGGCGCGTCCGGCTCCCCGAGCGCCGCCCCGGCGCCGGGCCCGAGGAGGCGCGCGATTCCGGCGGCGGGCTCCTCCGTCAGCCGCGCGAGGCGGGGCGGAAGGTAGCGTCCGAAATGGGCCCGCAGGGACGCCGCCGTGACGCGGGGGAGGTCGAGGAGGAGGAAGGACTCCTGCTTCCAGACCAGGAGGTCGGCCAGCGGCCGTCCCTTCGGCGTGAGGGCGAGCGCGGGGATCCGGGACCCGGGAGCCGGGCCCTCGAGGTCGTTCGTGAGGAGACCGTGCAGAGCCCGGACGGCGCCCGGCCCCTCCACCCTCCAGACCTCCCGGGCCGGGTCGGCAAACAGCCCGACGGTCTCGGTCAGGCGGCGCCAGTCGCGCTCGAGATCCGTCACGATCGGGTCCCCCATCTTCGCGGCGCCTCCCGGGCCCGGGTCAGTACAACCGTCCGCCGTCCGGGACGGCTTCCGTGGGCGCGAGCAGGATCGGAGCCCCCCCGGCGTCGGGAACGCCCAGGGTGAGGCACTCCGAGCGGAAGCCGGCGATGGTCCGGACGCCGAGGTTGAGGCAGGCGATCACCTGTCGGCCCGGCAGGTCCTCCGCCGCATAGCGCACCGGGAGACCGGCGGCGGACCGGCGGACGCCGATCTCCGGGCCGAAGTCGATCCGCAGCCGGTACAGCGGCTTCCGCGCCGCGGGGAAGGGCTCCGCCTCGAGGATCGTCCCGACGCGGATCTCGACCCGCTCGAACTCCTCCGGGGTGATGGTCTTCGTCGCGTCTCCCACGAGGTCGCCTCCCGGGGCCGGTCCGGCGCCTTCGGCCGCGCGCGTCCCGGCGGGCGCCGCTCCGGCCGGGGACGAACGAACATAGACGCGGTGCCGCCGCCGGGCGAACGTGCCGGGCGCTTCGGCCGTCCGTTCCACGCTGGCGGCCGCGGGCACTCCCGCGCGCGCCCCGCAGGGTCGCCCGTCCCCGCGGCCGTGGGTAGATTGGGCTCCCTTCCGGCCCCGGGGGACGCGGTCGTCCGTCCGGACCGGATTCGCGGCCCGGCCGGTGCCGGGACGGCTCGAACCCGGATGACCGACATGCTCGAAGCCCTGCTCGCCCGCGATGTCCGAAAGCGGCCCTCCACGGTCCGCCTCTCCGGGCGCGTCCTCTTCCTGACGGAGGACCCCGAGCTGATCCAGCGGCAGCTGGCGGGCGAGGAGCTGGCCTGGGACCCGTCGATCCCCCTGCGGGACGACATCAGCACCGACGAGATCACCCCTGCCTGGGTCTGCTACTACTACGACGACACCCTCGGCGAATACCCGTACGTCGGGCTGCGCTGCCGGGGCGAGCAGCCGATCGGCCGGGGCGACGTGCTCGGCGGCGGCTTCGTGGCGTCGGTCGCCGGGAAGCGCCGCGGGAAGGGCTCGAGCCGCGAGGCCTCGCCTTACGCCGAGCGGGCGGCGGGAATCCGCGTGGTGGTCGCGGAGAACATAGAGCGGATCTACCGGGAGAACTGCGAGAACCTGGGAATCCTCGCGACGACCGACTTCTCCGTGATCGACCGGATCCGCCGCGGCGAGGAGATTCCGCTCGACACGTTCATCGGCGACGCCGGCCGGATCCAGCGGGACATCATCGAGTACGGCGGGCTCCTCGACTACGCCGTCGCCCGGCTCAAGGGACTCGTCCAGGTGCCGGCGGTGGTCACGGAGGCGACGCGTCCGATGACGATCGCCGAGAAGATCCTCGCCCGCCACTGGGTCACGGACCTGTCGCGGGACGAGGTCGGAGTGGCGGCCGTGCGGCCCGGGGACGAGGGCTTCGTGCGCTGCGACCTCCGGTTCAGCCACGAGTACGTGACGCCGATGGCCTCCACCTTCTGGGAGGAGTTCGCGGGCGCCGGCGCGCCGATCGCCGACCCCGACAGCGTGCTCTTCTTCCGGGACCACCTCGCGTTTCTCGACCAGGTGATCAGCCCGGAGAAGATCCGATTGGGGCTGCTCGACGCCGCCCACGCCCTCCACGACCGGCAGCGCCAGTTCGCGGCCGAGCAGGGAGTGCGCCTGCACGGGGAGCTGCCCGACCGCGTCGGGAGCGAGGCGATCTGCCACGTGAAGATGCTCGACGACTACGCCCTGCCGGGCCAGGTGATCGTGGGCAGCGACTCCCACACGCCGCACTCAGGGGCGATCGGCTGCGTCGCGTTCGGCGTCGGGACCACGGCGATCGTGAACAGCTGGACGACCCGGGACGTCCGGCTCGAGGTTCCGCGCTCGGTACGTGTGGAGGTCACCGGCCGGCTCGCGGCGGGGGTCACCGCGAAGGACCTGATGCTGGAGATCCTCCGGCACCCGTACGTGCGCGACGGCGAGGCGATCGGGAAGGTCCTGGAGTACGGCGGCGAGGCCGTCGCCGCCCTCAGCGTCGACGAGCGGGCCACCCTGACGAACATGGCCGCCGAGGTGGGCGCGTTCACCGGGATCGTCGCGCCCGACGAGCGGACGGTGGAGTTCCTCGTCGATCGTCGGGGCGTGGACCCGGCCGCGGCGCGACGGCTCGTGGCCGGGCTCGCCGGCGATCCCGGCGCCGACTACGAGTGGACGCTGACGATCGACGCGTCGGCGCTGGCGCCGATGGTCGCGACCCCCGGCGACCCCGGCAACGGAATCCCGGTGTCCGAGCTCGGCGACGTGCCGGTCGACATCGTGTACGCGGGCTCCTGCACCGGAAGCAAGCGGGACGACATCGCGATGGCCGTCCGCGTCGTGGAGCGGGAGCTCGCGGCGGGTCGGAGGGTCGCGGAGGGGGTGGAGGCCTGGCTGCAGTACGGGTCGATCGACGTCGAGCGCTGGGCGAAACAGAAGGGGTGGCACGACCTCTTCGTGGAGGCCGGCATCCGGGTTCTCGCCCCGGGCTGCGGCGCGTGCATCAACGCGGGACCCGGGGTCAGCCGCTCGCCCGGGCAGGTGACCGTGAGCTCGATCAACCGGAACTTCCCGGGGCGGAGTGGCCCGGGGAAGGTCTACCTCGCCAGTCCCTACACGGTGCTCGCGTCGGCCTTCGCGGGCCGGATCGTCGGTTTCGAGGAGCGCGAGCCGGCCGGGGTCTGACCCTCCGGCCCGGCGGCGTCAGCGGGCGGTCGCGATCGCGCGGAGCGCCCGCTCCGACAGCCATCGGCGGACGACGGGCTTCCACGCCCAGCCGAGCGCGCCCGCCAGGGGACCCGGCCGGAGCTCGCCGATCACCCGGTCCGCCTCGAGCGCGAGCGCCGTCTCCAGCCGTCTCCGCGCCTCCGGGGGCACCGACTCCCACCGCGGGTCCACCGGCGCCGTCTCGTAGGCCGCCGTCCCGTCCGGCCGGTAGGAGATCACGTCGGACAGGCCGTCCTCCAGGAGGCGCCGGGCGTCGGCGCGCCCGGCCCGGAAGTCGTGGGCCCGCCACTCGCGGCTCAGGAAGCCGCCGAACCCGCCGAGGTAGTCGCCGGCCAGCTCGGAGTCGGAGTCGGGCGCCAGCAGGTACAGGCGCATCACGTCCTTGTCGCGGAGCCCGCTGGCCGACTCGAGGACGAAGATCAGCTTCGCGAGGCGGACGCGCCCGGATCGGGACTCCGCCGAGGCCAGCACCTCCCGGTACCGGGGGTCCGCCTCGATCCGATCGAGGTTCCGATCGAGATAGTCGGCCACCGGGTCGGCGCCGCGCGCCGCCGCGCCGGTCGGGTCGGCCGCGACCTTCATCTCGGCCACCCGCTCCGCGAGGTCGCCGATGTACCGGCCCAGCACCACGTCGTCCGGGTCCGTGATCCGGTCATCCATCTCCGGCAGGCGGGCGAGCAGCGCGTGCAGGATCTCGAGCCTCGCGTTGACGCGGTTCGCCCGGATCCAGTCCTGCGCCGCTCCCTGCCCGATCACGGCCCGCGCGAGGTCCCCCGCGAGGGCCGCGAGCGAGCCGGGCGCACCGGGAGACGAAGCCGCGCCGCCGCCCGTCGTGCGGAGCGATGGCTCCACCAGGACGTAACGCCAGTCGTCGCTGCGGTGCCCCGCCTCCCTCTCCACGAGGTCCTTCGCGAGGCCCAGGGGCGCGGCGTCGAACAGCCCGCCGTCCACGTACCACATCTCCACGTCGTCCCCCTCCGGCTGGGGGAGCCGCGCGCCCGGGTACTCGCCGCGCCGCCGCGCGAGGCGGCGGGGCGGGAAGGCGAACGGGAACGCCGACGAGGCGAGCGCCGCCTCGCGGAGGCGCTCCCAGACCGGGTCTGCCGGACGTCCCGCGGGAATCTCGAAGTCGATCCAGTCGGAGAAGGTCCGGGTGCCGAACCTCCGGTCGGGGACGTTGAGGAAGCCGTAGCGGAAGTCGTAACGGATCCCGTGCAGGCTGGCGAGGGTGATGCCGACCCGGAGCGGCGCGCCGAGCGCCGGCGAAACGGCGTCGTCCGCCGCCGCGTCCGCCGTGACCAGGGCCCTGGAGAGCTCCTCGAGCACGGTCGCGTCGAGCGCTCCGGTCCGGTCCCGGCGACGCGGGTTCACCAGGTGCTCCACGTCCGCGCCTTCGACCCAGGATCGCTCGATCCACGGGACGACGCCCGGGTTCACGGCGAGCGCCCGCGCCGCGAGCGCGGCGTTGAGGGCGCCGGCGGAGGTCCCGGTGATCACGTGGATGCGGACCGGGCCCGCCGCCTCGTTGCGGGCCAGGGCGAGGAGAAGCTCGGTGACGGCTCCTCCCGTGTAGGAGCCGAGCGAGACGCCTCCGCTGAGTACGAGCGCGATCTTCGTCATGTCGCTTTCGCGTTGGGTGTGGATCGGGGGGAGGAAACTGCTCCGGGGGTCGCGGGGCGGCAAGCACGGAGCGCCGGGCCAGCCTGCCGGTCGCTCAGTCGGACGATCCGGCCCCCGGGGCCAGGGGAATCTCCGCCTCCAGCAGGCTCGATGCGTCCAGGCTCCGGCCCGCCACCCAGAGCGACCAGTGAAGATGCGGCCCCGTGACGCGACCGGTCGCGCCGACGTCGCCGATCCTCTGCCCCGCCTCCACCATCTCCCCCTCCTCGACGCGGATCCGGGACAGGTGGAAGTAGCCGGTGTACACGCCGAGCCCGTGATCGAGGTACACGCCGTTTCCCGAGAAGTAGAGGTCGCGGGCGATGACGACGCGTCCTCGCGCCGCGGCGCGCACGGGCTCGCCGGGAGCGCCCTTGAGGTCGAGGCCCGTGTGCCGGCTCTGCAGCTCGCCGTTGAACACCCGCTCCTGGCCGTACGGCGCGGTGACCGTCATCGGACGGGGCGCGCGGAAGGGCTCGTCGATCAGCCACTCTCCGGTCGCGGCGTCGAGCGCGGAGCGCACGAGCTCGCGCTCGCGCGCGATCCGGTCCAGGGCCTCCGGAGGCGGGGAAGAGTAGCGGGGTGCGACGCGGAGGCGCGACGAGTCGAACGTCCGGGCCTCGACCCGGATCGGGACGCGCTGCTCCGTCTCGCTCCCGTCCTCGAAGCCGAAGCGCAGCCGAAGCTCCTGGTTCCCGGAGGACCCGATCGGAGCGGCCGCCAGGCCGTACCAGGCGCCGTTCAGGCGACCGAAGCGCACCGGGACGTCCGCGAACTCGCCGCTCACCCGGACGGGCTTCCGCCCGGACGGCCGCTCGAGCAGGCGGATGCCGAAGGCGGAGCCTTCTTGGGCGGCGGGTCTCCAGACGACCCCGAACGGGAGGATCGAGGGTCCGCGGGTGGCGATCGCGGCCCGCGCCGCCGCCGCCCGGGCCCGGAGGTCTTCGGCATCCGCCGCCGCGGCGGCCCGCTCGGCGCTGTCGACCGCCGCGGCCGGGACCGGCGCGTCGGCGATGGGCGCCGGAAGGGCGGGACCGGCGGACGGCGCGGGGCCTGCCGCGCCCGCCGGGGCGCAGGCGGAGGCGGCACCGACGAGCGCGAGCGCCACGAGCCGGAACGGGAGTCGCGTCGCATGCTTCACGCCGCGGACGATGCCCGCCGCGGCGCGGTCGGGCAAGGCCGGATCGGGACGGCCCGGTCCGAGGGAGCGCCGCGGGGCGCGGGCGCTCGCGGGTGGAGGAACTCCTGGCGCGAGGGGAGCATCTCGCGGGCCCGGCGGATCGGCTCGCCGAGCCCGCTCCGCTCGGCGCGTCGGATCCCTGCCTCCGCCCGGCGCGCGTGGAGATCGAGGTCCGCCACGCAGCAGAGCGCGGCGCGGCGCGACTCCGCTCCGATCGGCGCACCCGGCTCCTCGAGGCGCCGCCCGAGACCGTGCGCGATCCGTGACAGGAGCACCGCGATCTCGAGGGGGCCGGCCGCACCGCCGCCGAGGGGATCGTGGTTCCCGACGGGTCGGGCGAAGTCGGGGCCTCCGAGCCCCAGGCGATCCGCCCAGATGCCTGCGTGATCCGCGAGGTCGCGGAGCGCAGCGATCGCCTCGGGCGTCGCGAGGCGGGCCGCGGTCCCGGCCAGCGCGCCCAGCGACAGGAGCGTGATCTCGAGCGTTCGTTCGAGCCACGCCCGCTCCGTCTCCGCGCGCGCGATCCGTCCGTCCATCGCCTCCTCCTTCCGGTGTGACGCTCCTCGGAGCCCGGCTTCCCGGCGGATCGGGCTCCCGATTCCGGCGGCCTTTCCGCCGGATCGACGCCACGGTGCGGGGGCGGTTTCATCCGCTTATCAACGCCGTTTCTTCCTTGCTTGCCCCGGATGCGCGGGGTAGCTTCCCGCGATCGGACGGGGCTCGCCGGGGGGCGCGGCGCGTCCCGGCCCCACGTCACCCGTCGAGAGGTCGCACCACATGCACCTGTTCGAGAAGTGCGCCGCGTTCACGACGGTCCGTGAGCTGCGCGCCGCCGGGCTCGTTCCGTACTTCCAGCGGATCACGGAGTCGCGGGACACCGAAGTGGTCATCGGCGGCCACACGAAGGTGATGGTCGGCTCGAACAACTACATGGGCCTGACCCACGACCCGCGCATTCTCGATGCGGCGCGCGACGCGCTGGCGAAATACGGCAGCGGCAACACGGGAAGCCGGTTCCTCAACGGCAACCTCGACCTGCACGACCGGCTGGAGGAGGAGCTCGCCGACTTCACGGGGAAGGAGGCGGCGCTGGTCTTCAGCACCGGCTACCAGACGAACCTCGGCACGATCGGCGCGTTGATCGCCCGGAACGACACGGTCTACCTGGACAAGCTCGACCACGCCTGCATCCAGGACGGGGCCCGGCTCGGGTTCGGGGCGATCGAGCGCTTCCGCCACGAGGACTACGCCCACCTCGAGCGGCTGCTGGAGGCGACCGACCCGGAACGCGGCAAGCTGATCGCGATCGACGGCGTCTACAGCATGGAGGGGGACATCGCGAACCTCCCCGAGCTGGTCCCGCTGGCGAAGCGGTACGACGCCGCGCTGATGGTGGACGATGCCCACTCCCTGGGCGTGCTGGGCCCGAACGGCGACGGGACGGCGGCCCACTGGGGCCTGACCGACCAGGTCGACCTGATCACGGGCACGTTCTCGAAGTCGCTCGCCTCGATCGGCGGCTTCGTCGCGGGCGACGCCCTGGTGATCGACTACCTCCGCTACCACGCGCGCGCCCTGATCTACAGCGCGAGCATGCCGCCGACCGCGGTCGCGACAGTCCTCAAGGCGCTCGAGATCATCCGCACGGAGCCGGAGCGCCGGGAGCGACTGTGGCAGAACACGCACCGGATGCAGCGGGAGCTGAAGCGGATCGGGTTCGAGATCGGGCCTACGGAGACGCCGATCATCCCCATCCTGATCGGGCCGCTCGACCGGACCTTCCGGATGTGGAAGGCCGTGTTCGAGGCGGGCGTGTTCACGAACCCCGTCGTCCCGCCGGCGGTGCCGGAGGGCGGCGGCCGGCTCCGCACCAGTTACATGGCCACGCACACCGACGCGCAGCTCGACTTCGTCCTCGAGACGCTCGAGCGGATCGGCAAGCAGTTCGGGGTGGTGTGAGGCCCCGGTGAGCGTCCCGGGCGACGGGATCCGGGTCGAGCCCGCCGCGGGCCGGGCCTTCCGCGACTTCGTCGGGCTCCCGCACCGCCTCTACGCCGGGAACGAGCTGTGGGTCGCCCCCCTGACGCGGGACCTGAGGGAGATGTTCGACCCGCGGAAGCACCCGTTCCACCTGCACTCCGAGGTCCAGCCGTTCGTCGCCCGACGGGGGGGGCGCGCCGTCGGGCGGATCGCGGCGATCCACAACCGGAACCACGTGGAGTTCCACGACGAGCCGGTCGGCTTCTTCGGCTTCTTCGAGAGCGAGGACGACCCCGCCGTCGCGGCGGCCCTGTTCGAGACCGCGGCCGGGTGGCTGCGGGAGCGCGGCCTCGAGACGATGCGGGGGCCCACCTCCTTCTCGACGAACGAGGAGGCGGGCCTGCTGATCGAGGGCTTCGACCTCCCTCCGGTCGTGATGATGCCGTACAACCCGGAGTCGTACGTCCGGCTCGTGGAAGGCGCGGGGTTCGAGAAGGCGAAGGACCTGTTCGCCTATACGCTCGACTCGAACGTGCCGCCGGGGACGCTCGTCGAGCGGGAGCGGAAGCTGGCGGAGCGGCTCGGCGTGCGGATCCGGACCTTGCGGATGGACGACTTCGAGGCGGAGCTCGAACGGGTCCGGGACATCTACAACCGTGCGTGGGAGAAGAACTGGGGCTTCGTGCCGATGACGGATGCCGAGATCGACCACATGGCGCGGCAGCTGAGACCCCTCGTCGCCCGACTTCCGGAGCAGGTCATCTTCGCGGAGACGCCCGAGGGCCGGCCGATCGGATTCACGCTCTGGCTCCGCGACTACAACCGGGCGTTGCGCCACGCGAAGGGCCGGCTGTATCCGTTCGGCATCCTGAAGGTGCTGCGCCACATGCGGGACATCGACTTCTGCCGCGTCCTCACCCTGGGACTCATGCCCGAAGCGCGGGGCCAGGGGATCGACAGCCTCCTGATCATGGCCCTGTACCGGTACGGGGCGGCGGCGGGAATCCGCGCCGGCGAGTTCTCCTGGATCCTCGAGGACAACGTGTCGATGCGGAAGCCGCTGGAACGGCTCGGCTCGGAGGTCTACAAGCGGTACCGGATCTACGACCGGCCGCTCTGACGTCCGCCGACGCCCCGCTCCGACCCGGACCGATGAGCGCTACCCGTCACGTCCTGTTGACCGGCGCGACCGGCTTCGTGGGAAGCCACGTCGCGGAGCTGCTGAGTCTCGAGGGGCTCCGCGTGCGCTGCACGGCCCGGCCCACCAGCGACCTTCGCTGGCTGAGCGGCCTGCCCGTCGAGATCCGCGAGACCGACCTCTCCTCGCGGGCCTCGGTGGATTCCGCGCTGGAGGGAGTGACCGACGTGGTGCACGCGGCGGGCCTCACCCGGGCCCGACGGGACGCGGAGTACTTCCGGGTGAACGCCGAGGCGACGCAGCTCGTGGCGGAGGCGGCGGTCGCGGCCGGCGTCGGCCGGTTCGTGCTCGTCAGCAGCCTCGCGGCCCGCGGGCCGGACGGGGCTCCGGGGCCGGTCAGCGCGTACGGGGCCAGCAAGCGGGAGGCGGAGGAGCGGCTCGCCTCGGTCGCGGAGCGCTCCGCCGGATCGCTCGCGACGCGGGTGCTCCGTCCGGGCGGGGTGTACGGACCGCGCGACCGGGAACTCCTTCCCCTGTTCCGCGTCGCGGCGCTCGGCTTCCTGCCCGCGCCCCCGGGGACGGGCCGGCTGCAGCCCGTGCACGCCCGGGACGCGGCGGCCGCCGTGCTACGGGCGCTGCTCGGGGACGGGGAGGACCCCGGCCCGATCGCGATCGGCGGGCCGGCCGTGCACGACTGGGCGGAGGTGGCGGCCGCGCTGGGCGCGGCGATCGGCAGACCGGTCCGGCTCGTCCGGGTGCCGCGCCAGTTCTTCCTGGCCGCCGGCGCGCTGGCCGAGCTCGCCGCGGAAGCGCTGCGGCGAGCGCCCGACCTGGACCGGCGGCGCGCGAGGGACCTGACGCGCCTCAGCTGGACCTGCGACCTCGGGCCGGCGGAGCGGGGCCTCGGCTGGACGCCGTCCGTCACGCTCCGGAATGGACTGGCGGAGACGGCGACCTGGTACCGGGAGGCGGGGTGGCTGCGGCGGTGAGCGCGCGCGGGACGGGAACCTCGGGCGCGATCGCGGCGGGCGCGGGCCTGCTGTCGGTGGATGCGCTCGCCGTCTCGTACCTGGCCGCGACCGGGGCGCTCGCGCTCGCGTCGCGGAGCCAGACGGGGCTGTGGCTCGCGGCCCTCCACGCCGCGGGCATCCTCGGCGTGCTCGCCCTCGGTCGCCTGCCGCGACCGCGCCACCCGCTGGTCGCCTTCGTCCGGATCGCCTGGCCGGTCGCGCTCACGCCGGTCTTCTACATGGAGCTGGCGACCCTGAACCAGCTGCTGTTCCCGGGCTATCAGGACGCGCTCGTCCAGCGCTGGGAGGAGTCGCTGTTCGGCGTCCAGCTCAGCGTGAGGGCGAGCGAATGGGCCCCGTGGCCGTGGCTCTCGGAGCTGCTCCACGTGGGTTACGTCTCGTACTACCTCGTCGTCCCGGCGGCCCTCGTCTCGGCGTGGGCCGCAGGCGGACGGGAGGGGCTGGAGCGGGTCGTGTTCACCACGGCGCTCGGCTTCTTCCTCTGCTACCTGTGTTTCGCGGTGTTCCCGGTGGCCGGACCCCGGTACGACTTCCCGAAGATCTCCGGCCCGCCGTCGGAGGGGCCCGCGTTCGCCCTCGTGCACAGGATCCTCGAGAGCGGCTCGTCCAAGGGGACGGCGTTCCCGAGCTCCCACGTCGCGGCGACGCTCTCCGCCTGGCTGGCGGCGGGCGCGGTGAGCCGCCGCGCGCTCCTGTTCCTCGCCCCGTTCGCGATCGCCCTGACGCTGGGCACGGTCTACGGGCGCTTCCACTACGGGGTGGACGCGGCGGCCGGCGTCCTGTTCGCGGTCGCCGCGTACCTGGCGGCGCCGCCGCTGATCCGGCGGCTCGGCGCCCGCCCCTGATCCGCCGCGCGTCCGCGTCCCGGTCGACGACGGCCCCCGATCCCCGAGCGAGCGGCGGGGTACTCCCCGCCGAGGCCGGGGGGGCAACCCTCCCCTCCCGTCCGGCCGTCCAAGAGGTGCGACCATGGCAGACCCGGCGGGAACCAGGTGACCGAGGCGCGGCTGCTGGAGGCGGCGCGCGCCGGCGACCCGAGCGCGATGGAGGCGCTGTACGCGGTCCACGCGGGCCGGGTCTACTCCGTGGTGCGCCGGCTGGTCGGGGACGACCACCTGGCCGAGGACGTCTCGCAGGACGCGTGGGTGCGGGCGTTCCAGAAGCTGGCGTCGTTCCGCGGCGACGCCGCGTTCGGGACCTGGATGCACCGGCTGGCCGTGAACACGGCGCTGAACCAGCTGCGGCGCCGCGGCCGGCGGCCGGACGTGGAGGCGGCGGCCGAGCCTCCGCCCTCCGCGCCGGACCCCGACGAGACGGTCCTCAACCAGCGGGTGCTCGGGCAGGCGCTCGACCGCCTGCCCGAGGGGTACCGGCGGGTGCTGGTGCTCCACGACGTCGAGGGACTGACGCACGAGGAGATCGCCGAGCGGCTGGGGGTCGCCGTCGGGACGTCGAAGTCGCAGCTGCACAAGGCGCGGGCGCGGATGCGGGAGCTGCTCGCCCCCGCCCGGGGAAAAAACGAGGCGGAACATCATGCCTGAGCACCTGAGCCGGGAGCAGATCTCGAGCCTGCTCGACGAGCCGGACTCCGTTCCCGGCGGAGAGACGCACATCGAGGCGTGCGCCGAGTGCGCGCGGGAGTACGAGCAGCTGAGCCGGATGCGCATGGCGCTCTCGGCCCTGCCGGAGCTCGCTCCCCCCGCGGGCCAGTGGGAGGAGATCCGCGCCCGGCTCGGGCTCGCGTCGTCGGGTCGACGCCGGGTCGTCTTCCCGATCGCGCCGCGGCTCCGCCCCCTGTGGGCCGCGGCGGTCGTGGCCCTGTTCGCGGCGGGCCTCGGGGTCGGGCGGCTGCTCGCGCCCGGCGGCGCGGCGGTCGGTCCGGAGGGCCCGGCCGCGCGCGAGGCGGCGGCGGACGATCGGCCGCGGATGCTTACAGAAGCGGGCGCTCGAGGGCCGGCGGACGAATACCTGCGCTCCGCGGCCCGGCTGCAGGACCTGCGGTACCAGGGCCCGACGGAGGCGGAGGCCGCCGCCGATCCCGCGGCCGCGGCAGAGCGGCTGATGCGGCTCGACGCGCTGATCGAGGCGTCTCGCGAGGCGCTCCGGTCCGCGCCGGCCGATCCCTTGCTGAACAACTTCCTGTTCGACGTGGTGGACGAGCGCGAGGCGGCGGCAGGACAGCTCGACCGCGCGCTCCGCCTCGCGTCGGTGGAGTACTGACCGTGCGCGCGCGTGAGGGGCGAAGAACCGGGCCCACCGCCGTCGCATGCATTATCGCGCTGGCGGTCGTCCTCCCGGCGGTGGGGCCGGCGGCGGCGCAGGATCCCGACCCGCGGGAGGGGTCGGCGCCCGAGTGGCGCGCCGTCGCTCCGCCGGGGAGCGCCGGCGGCGAATTCTGGTTCCAGGTGAGTCCGCAGGAGCGTCCGCCGCGGGCCCGCCTCGGCCTCTACCTCGAGACGACGTGCGAGGAGGGGGCGACGGCCGGCGACTGCGAGGCGACGCCCGTGGTCGTGTCCGTCGTCCGCGGCGGGCCCGCGGACCGGGCGGGCGTCCGGCCGGGCGACGAGCTCGTGTCCCTCGATGGGGTCCCGTTCGCGAGCGCGGCGGGGAGGGAGGCGCTCTCCTCCCTGGAGCCCGGCGCGGAGGTGCGGCTCGTGGTTCGCGGGGCGTCGGGACGGCGCGAGCTCCGCGTCTCGCCCGAAGTGCGGGACGCGTCGGAGCTGGCGCGGCTCGAACGCCGGCTCTCCGGCCGCGACGGCGCGAGGTCCGAGGTGCGCGTGTTCCGCCTTCCGTCGCGGGAGGGGATGGAGAGGCTCGAGCTCCGCCTGGACTCGCTGAAGGGCTCGGGCACAGCGTTCGTCGTGGTGAGCCCGGACGCGAGAGGATCGCTTCAGGTGGACGTCGCCGGGCAGGAGCTGGGCGCCGTGCTCGCCGGGGGCGCCGCTCCACCGGCTCCGGTCGGCTACCTGATGGAGAGCCCGGAGCTGGCGCATCGCCTGGAGAGGGCGCGTGAGACGGCGCTGCGCTCGGCACGCGTCCGGCTGGACAGCTTGGTACGGCTGCGGCGGGAGATCGCGGGGACGGCGGTCTTCGTGACGACGCCGGCGGAAGACGGAGACGGGGGGCGGCCGGCCGCGGGCGTGGAGGGGACGGGACGTGCGACGTGGACCCTGCGGCCGGCTCCCCCGGATCTCGAGACCCTGCTCGTCCTCAACCAGAGGCTGGCGGGGGCGGAGTTCCGAACCTTGACGCCGGAGCTGGCCGAGTACTTCCACGGCGTCGAGAGCGGGCTCCTGGTCCTGCGGGCGATCCGCGGCACGCCGGCCGATCGCCTCGGGCTGCGCGGCGGCGACGTCGTGTTCGAGGCGGCCGGTCGCCCGGTGGACTCGGTCGACGCGCTCCGCTCGGCGCTCGAGGCCGCGAACGGCGGACCTGTAAGTATAAAGTGGATGCGTAAAGGGACCGTCGAGGAGGGTCGGATCGCGACGCCCTGACCGCCGCCGCGGCGAGGTCCCGGTCGTGGCCCGGAGGCCGGCCGCGCGGCGCGCGGACGCCCCGGGCGGGGCTCGGGTGTCGCGGCGGCCGTCGGCGCGACAGATTCGCCCCATGACGGGACGACCCTCCGATGCGAGCCTCGAGGCCCGGCTCGCGGCGACGATCGACGAGCTGGTCGGGCTCTTCCGGGGCTGGGAAGGCGACATCTGGTCCGAGGATCGGTTCGGGAGCCTCGCCCTCCGCGTCTTCGCCCTCCAGTTCGAGGGCAACCTCCCGTACCGTCGCTGGTGCCTCGCGCGCGGCGCGGGTCCGGATCGCGTGCGCTCGTGGCGGGAGATCCCGCCGGTCCCCACGGCGGCGTTCCGGGCGGTGGATCTCGCCGTGGGCGATCCCGCGGAGGCTCCCCTGCTGTTCCGGACGAGCGGGACGACGCGCGGGGCCGCGGTCCGAGGGCGGCACCCGGTGGTCGCGCCGGAGCTGTACCGGGCCTCCCTGCTCGGCGCCTTCCGGCGGTTCGTGCTCGGGGAGGCCGCCGGGCCCCGCGTCCTCACGCTCGTCCCTGCCCCGTCGGCCGTCCCGGATTCCTCGCTCGGGTTCATGCTCGAGGAGATCCGGTCGCGGCTCGGGGACCCGGGCTCCCGCTGCGTCGCGGACGCCGACGGGATCCGGTGGGACGACCTGGAGGCCTCGCTCCGGGAAGCCTCGTCCGACGGGGCCCCGGTCTGCCTCCTCGGCACTACCCTCTCCCTCTCCGCCTGGGCGGGGCGGCTGGAGGCCGCCGACCTTCGGCACCGCCTGCCCCCGGGCTCCGTGCTCATGGACACGGGAGGGTCCAAGGGCTCCGCGGGGCTCGACCGGCGCACCCTGTTCGAGCGGCTCCTGCCGCGGGTCGAGCTGGGACCGCGGGACGTCGTGAACGAGTTCGGGATGACGGAGCTCCTCTCCCAGCGGTACGGGCGCGGGGTCGACGACCCCGCGCCGCCCCTCCACGGCCCCCCGTGGCTGCGCACCGCGGCCCTCGATCCCCTGACGCTGGCGCCGCTGCCCGACGGCGAGGAGGGCATCCTCTGCCACTGGGACCTCGCGAACGCCGGCTCGGTGGTGGCGGTGCTGACCGAGGACCGCGGCCGGGTCGACGGGAACGCGCTCACCTGGCTGGGCCGGACGTCCGGCGCTCCGCCGCGCGGCTGCTCCCTCGCCACCGCCGAGCTCCTCGAGGCGCAGGCCCGTGGGTGACGCCGGCCGGCCGTGGAGCGGCCCGGCCTGGCACCTGCCCGGCCTCGACGGTCCCCGACCGGCGGGGCAGGACTGGCACGAGGGACGGACCGCCTCCGGGGACGCGTTCCGCGCCCCCCGGCTCGACCCTGACTCCGCCGCCCGCGTCGCCCGGGCCGTGCGGGACGCGGCGCTCGAGGCGCGTGCCCGGCTCTCCATTCACGACGTCGTCCGCGTCGTCGCCCGCGCCGCCGGCCGCCTGGCGGACGCCGGGGACCTGGCCGGCCGGGCCGCGAGGGACCTGCTCCGCGCTGAGCTCGGCTGGTCGACGGAGGGCACCGCCGGGACGCTTCGGGGCATGGCCGAGGGCTGGACGGCGGAGGCCCTCGGGGCCCTGCTCGCCGCCGAACTGGGGGACCCGCTCGTGCTCGACTCCTTCCGCCCCGATCCCACGCGACCCGGCCGCCGCCGCCGCGCCGTCGGCCCGCCTCTCCTGCTCCAGCTCCACGCCGGGAACGTCCCCGGCGTCGCGGTGACCGGCACGATCCGAGGCCTTCTCGCCCGCTCCGGCGTCCTCTCCAAGGCCGCCGAGGACGAGCCCGGGCTGCTCGCCCTGTTCGCGCGGACCCTCGCCGAGGAGGACGCGCTGCTGGGCCGGACGGTCGCGGCGACCTGGTGGCCGGGCGGAGAGCGGGTCCCGGCGTGGGACGCGTGGGCCAAGCACGCGAGTAAAGTCGTTGTGTACGGCGGCGATTCGGCCGTCTCCGAGGTGCGTGCCCGGGTCGATCCGGCGACCGAGGTGGTGGCCTACGGCCCGCGCCTGGGTGTCGCGGTGCTGCTGGCGGACGCCCCCGCCGACACGCTCGCGGGGCTCGCGCGGGACCTCTGCGCCTACGAGCAGCGCGGCTGCGTGTCGCCGCGGATCGCGTACGCGGTCGGCGGCGATCCGCTCGCGGTGGCCGAGCGGCTGGACGCAGCCCTCGCGGGGGAGACGCGCCGCGTGCGGCCGGCGCCCGTGAGCGAGCCCGAGGCCGTGGCGCTCAGGGCCGTCCGCGCGGAGGCGGAGTTCGGGGGCTTCGCGCCGGGCGCTCCGGCGTCGGTGGCGCTCGGGCCCGACGACCTCGCCTGGACCGTGATCGCGCGGCGCGGGCCGGGCGTCGAGTCCCGGGCCCTTCCGCGCGCGATCTGGGTCTACGGAGTCGAGGGCGTGGCGGACGTGCTCGAGCTCCTCGCCCCGTTCGAGGGGCGGATCCAGGCGCTCGGCTACGCGGGCCGGGAGGGGCTCGAGGAGCTGGCGGAAGGAGCGGCGCGTCTCGGCGTGAGCCGCATCGCTCCGGTCGGAACGATGGCGTGGCCGCCGGCCGACTGGCGGCACGAGGGGCGTCACCAGCTCCTTCCGCTCCTGCGATGGACGGACCTGGAGATGGGGCCCTGAGACGCTTGGCAGCGTGGCGAGGCGGGGGGTAGCTTCACGACCGGCGGAGGCCGACGCCGCGTGGACGGATCTCGAACGGGAGGAGCGGGATGAAGACGATCGCCCGGGATGGCGGGAACGGCGGGTGGGAGTGGACGCGGGCGTGTCTCGTCCTCACGACGATCATCCTGGCCGGGACCGTGTGTTCGCCGGCCGACGCGCAGGAGACGTCCGGAAGCTCGATCCTCGAGGGAGGCGCCCTCGTGTCCGCGACGCCGGTGTTTCCGCCGGTGCGGCCGCCCTCGGCCTACGGGAGAGCCGTCGCGGCGGGCACGCGGACGGCCGACGGGCGGCCCGGTCCCGCCTGGTGGCAGCAGCGGACCGACTACCGGATCTCGGCCGTGCTCGAGCCCTCCACGGCACGGCTCACGGGCCGGCAGACGATCACCTACCACAACCGGAGCCCGGACGCGCTGGACGTGCTCGTGCTGCGTCTGTATCAGAACGTGTTCTCCGAGGGCGTCGCGAGGAACCGGGACGTGACCCTGACCGGGGGCATGGAGCTCCACCGGGTCGCGCTGGGCGGGACGGGGCTCCGCGTGCTCGACCCGCCGCGCTTCGAGAACGGCCGCATGGTGCGTCCGGAAGGCCCCGGGTACAAAGTCGACGGCACGATCGCCACGGTCCAGCTCCGCGAGCCCCTCGTCCCCGGAGACAGCGTCGCCCTCGAGGTCGAGTGGTCCTTCACGGTCTCGGGGAGCGGCGGCTTCCGGAACGGGCACCTCGACCACGAGGTGTTCAACATCGCGCAGTGGTATCCGCAAGTGGCCGTCTACGACGACGTGTTCGGCTGGGACTTGAGCCCCTATCTCGGGAACGGCGAGTTCTACGACGGCTACGGACGGTTCGAGGTCGAGATCGCGGTGCCCGAGGGCTGGGTCGTGGTCGGGACGGGCGAGCTCGCGAACCCCGGCGACCTGCTGCGCCCAGGGCAGATCGAGACGCTGCGGACCGCCCCGGCGCTCGACACCGTCGTCGCCGTCGTCTCGGCGGCGGACCGCGCCGCGGGCCGCGCGACGCTGCCGGGCGCGGACGGGATGCTGACCTGGCGGTTCGTCGCGGACAGCGTGCGCGACTTCGCATGGGCCGCGTCGAACCGGTACGTGTGGCACGTGACGGGGGCGGAGACGGACGGCCCGCGGGGGCGCGTCCTGATCCAGAACGTGTTCGACCCCGATGTCGAGCACTGGTCGGAGGCCACCCTCGCGGCGAAGCACGCGATCGAGTTCTTCTCCGACTACATCCTCCCGTACCCCTACCCCCACGCCACGGCGGCGATGGGGCCGCCGCAGGTGAACGGGATGGAGTACCCGATGATCACCTTCATCACGTGGCGGGCGTCGGGGCGGGGCCTCGTCGGGACCACCGTTCACGAGCTCAGCCACTTCTGGATGCCGATGATCGTCGGCACGAAGGAGATGGCCTGGGCCTGGATGGACGAGGGGCTCACCGTGTTCAACACGGCCCTCGCGATGGACGACCTGTACGAGAGCTCCAACGCCCGGCTCGGCTCCATGAACGGCTACCTCCGGGCGGCGCAGCTCGAGGCCGAGGTGCCGATCATGCGGCACATGGATTACGCCGAGAACCCGTTCGGAAGGTCCGTGGCGGCGTACGCCAAGCCGGGCACCCTGATGCACACGCTCCGCCACATGATGGGGGATGACCGGTTCGACGCCGCGTACCGGGACTACGCGCGGACCTGGGCGTTCAAGCACCCGATGCCGTGGGACTTCTTTCGGATGATGGAGGAAGCGGCGGGCGCGGACCTCGACTGGTTCTGGCAGGCGTGGTTCCACGGGACGGCGACGCTCGACCAGGCGATCGCGGGCGTGCGCCAGGTCGCCGGGGGGGTCGAAGTCACGGTGGAGAACCGGGCCGACGGCGTGATGCCCGTCGAGCTCGTGCTCGAGGGCGCGGACGGCCGCACGGAGACGGTCCGCTGGCCCGTGTCGGCGTGGGCCGGCACCCGCAGCGTGACCCGCACGGTCCCGTTCGAGGGGACCGTGCGGGCGGTCCGGATCGACCCGGAGATGTGGTATCCCGACATCGACCGCGCGAACAACGACTGGGAGCGTCCCGGCAGCTGAACCGTCCCGCGGCGCGCCGGGTCCGGTCCCGGAGCGCCGGAACCCGCGCCACGGAGGTGTCCGGGGCATGACCCAGGCCGACCGCCCCCCCGCTGGGACGATCTGGGAGCGCTACGAGGCGTTCTTCCGGGCCCCTCCCGAGATCGTGTTCGCGTGGAACGATCCGCGGAGCGCCGCCCGGGGCTGGCTCGTGATCAACAGCCTGAAGGGCCGGGCGGCGGGCGGCGGGACGCGGATGCGGGTCGGCGTGACCCGCGACGAGGTGACCTTCCTGGCGAAGGCGATGGAGCTGAAGTTCGCGTTCGCGGGGCCGCCGATCGGGGGCGCGAAGTCGGGAATCGACTTCGACCCGGCCGATCCCCGCAAGCCCGAGGTGCTCCGGCGCTGGTTCGCGTCGATCCGGGACGAGCTCCTCTCCCGGTACGGAACGGCGGGAGACCTGAACGTCAGCGAGATCGACGAGGTCATTCCGTGCTGCCGGGAGATCGGGATCCGGCATCCGCAGCTCGGAATCCTGCGCGGTCACCTCGGTCTGGACGGCGAGGCGCTCGCCCGCCGCTCCGAGCTGATGCACGTCGGGCTCGACCAGCCGGTGCCCGACTCCCTGGGACTCGCCGGCAAGCAGGCCCGCGTGTTCGCGCTGGTCACGGGCCACAGCGTCGCGAGCGCGGCGCTCCGCCTCCTCCGGCACCAGGGCCGGGCCCCCGGGGAGACGCGCGTGCTGCTGCAGGGGTTCGGGGCGGTGGGCGGGGCCACGGCGCTCTACATGGCGCGCGCCGGGTTCCGGATCGTGGGGATCATCGACGCCGCGCGGGGCATGCTCCGCCCCGACGGGCTGCGAGCCGGGGACATCGAGCGCCTGCTGCTGTCCCGCGCGGGGAACGCGCTCCCGATGACGCCCGACGCGGTCGACGCCCCCCGGGCGCACGAGGCGTTCTGGCGGGCGCCGGCCGACCTGTTCGTCGCGGCCGCCGCCTCGGGGACCCTGGACCGCGAGGCCCTCGCGGCGCTCGAGTCCGCCGGCGTCCGCTCGATCGTGGCCGGCGCCAACCACCCGTTCTGGGCGGCCGAGCCGGGCGACACCTCGGTCGAGCGGGAGGCGGACGGGAAGTTCGCCGTCGTCGCGGACGTGATCGCGAGCTGCGGAACGGCGCACGCGTTCGCCTGTCAGGCCCGGAGCGACGTGCCGCTCCGCCCGGAGTCCGTGTTCGCGTCGATCCGCGACACCGTGGACGGCGCGGTCGACGAGGCCGTCCGCCGGTCGGGCAGCGCCGAGCGGGGCCTGCTCGCGAGCGCGCTCGAGCTCGCGCTGGAGCGCTGCACAGGACCGAGTCCGGACGGGACCGGGCCCGGGGCCGCGCTGGACGTTTCACACTCTTCCACGAGACAGGTTCAATGAGCACACTCGCGAAGTACCTGGCCGAGCACGCGGACGCGTTCGAGGCGGAGCTCGCCGAGTTCCTCCGGATCCCGAGCGTCAGCACCGAGACCCGCTACCGGAAGGACGTCGCCCGCTGCGCGGGGTGGCTGGCGGAGCGGATCGAGAAGTCGGGCGTGAAGACGGTAGAGGTGATCGAGACGGAGGGGAACCCCTTCGTCGTGGCCGAGCACGTCGTGAACCCCGACCTGCCCACCCTCCTCGTCTACGGGCACTACGACGTGCAGCCGGTGGACCCGGAGGAGCTCTGGACATCGCCGCCGTTCGAGCCGACGGTCCGGGACGGCCGGCTCTACGCGCGCGGGACGAACGACGACAAGGGCCAGGTGCACATGCACGTGAAGGCCCTGGAGGCGCGTCTGAAGACCGGAGTCGGGATGCCGGTGAACGTGAAGTTCGTGTTCGAGGGCGAGGAGGAGATCGGCAGCGAGCACCTCGAGGGGTTCCTGCGCGACCACGCCCACCGGCTGTCGTGCGACGCCGTGGTGATCAGCGACACCGGGATGCTGGCCCTCGACGTCCCCTCGATCGGAACCGGCCTGCGGGGGATCGCCTACATGGAGGTGTTCGTCGACGGGCCTTCCGGCGACCTCCACTCCGGGAGCTACGGGGGGGCCGTCGTGAACCCGGCGCTCGCGCTGGCCGGGATCCTGTCCCGGCTCAAGGACGACGATGGCCGGGTTACCGTCCCCGGGTTCTACGACCGGGTTCGGCCAATGACCGAGGCCCAGCGCGCCGCGGTCCGCGAGCTTCCGTTCACGGACGAGGAGTTCCGCGAGGAGACGGGCGTCTCCACCCTCGGGGGGGAGACCGGATACACCACGCTCGAGCGCCTCTGGTACCGTCCCGCGCTCGACGTGAACGGGATGATCTCCGGGTTCACGGGGGAGGGCGCGAAGACGGTGCTTCCGGCCACGGCGCGGGCGAAGGTGTCGATGCGCCTCGTGCCGGACCAGGACCCCGACGAGATCGCCGAGCTGTTCACGAAGCACGTGCAGGCGCTGGCGCCCGCCGGCGTCCGGGTCCGGGTGAAGGCGCACCACGGCGGTCGCCCGTGGGCCGCCGACCCGGACAGCCCGGTGTTCGAGGCCGCCTCCGCCGCGCTCGAGGCGTCGTTCGGGAGGAAGCCCGTCTACATCCGGGAGGGCGGATCGATCCCGATCGTGCCGCTGTTCGAGGAGATCTTCGGCGGACCCGTCCTGCTGCTCGGCTTCGCGCCCCCGGGCGGAAACGCGCACGCCCCGAACGAGTGGATGGACCTCTCGGTCTACCACAAGGGCATCGAGACGATCGCGCGGCTGTACGACGAAATCGCGCACCGCGGGATCTGATCCCGCGACGGGCGGCGCGCCACCGCGCCGCCCCGGCGCCCGTCAGCGCCCGCGCGCGGGCACCCGCATGTCGTAGGCGGCCAGCTTCTGCAGGCCGCCGTCCATCCGGATCCCGATCACCACTCCATCCACCGCCGCGCGGGGCTGGAATTCCGGTGGCGTGGTGCGCTCGCCGCGGAACGCCTCGTCGGCGGTCGCCGTGCCGGGAAGCTCGAGGTCGTAGGCCGCGTACCGCAGCGTGCCCGACGTCTCCGGGTCGTGGCGGATCACCCAGAGGATCCCGCGCTCCAGGTCTGCGAGGATGCCGAACGCCTCCTCGTCCTCCGGCCGGAGCACCCGCTTACGATCGCCCGGGGTCCCCGAGAGCTCGAAGGCCGTGTCCGGAACCGCACGCGCCAGGGCCCACATCCCTCCCGCGCTGGCGTCGAGCGCGACCTGGCCGCCGATCGCGATCGCTTCCCACAGGGCCTCCGGGCCGTGCGAGCCCGGGAACAGGAGGGTGTCCCGCGACAGGCCGCGGAGGTCCGTGCGGACCACCTTGAGCCGCGGCAGCGAGTCGGCCGTCGCGTCGATGCCCGCCATCGCGAGGCCGATCGGCCGGGTCGTGAGCTCGAGCCGGGACGGCGGGGAATCGGGCGCGAAGTCGCGGACCGGGACCCCGTCCGGAGTGAACAGCTGCACCAGGCGCAGCTCCTCGTCGTACACGAACAGCCCGTACTGCCGCGACACGGCCACCCGGGCGGGCTTCTCGATCTCCTCGGGCGGAAAGTCGAGCGCGCCCATCGCCCTGTAGTCGCCGGCCGGAGGGGAGAACCTGTACAGGCCTCTCGTCGCGCCGTCCACGATCCAGGCCGCGTTCCGCGACTCCGCCTTCACGTCGAGCGGCAGCAGGATCTGGATCCTCGACTCGTCCGCCTGGACCCACAGCAGCGCGGCCTCCGCGAAGGGCTCGAATTCCTCTTCGGACGGGCCCTCGGGACCCGTGCACGCCCCGACGGCGAGCACGAAGACGAGCACGGCCCCCCACCGTTTCACGGAATCGCCCCGGCTCAGCGGGCGCACCCGTCCTCGCATCGACGCATACCTCCGATCCGATTGTCCCTTCCGGCCGTCCCGGACGACGCCGCATTCTAGCGGATCCGGAGCGTCGGCCCAAGCGCATCTCCGTGAGGAGCGACGAGCTGGGCCTTCTCCCCCCGAGCTCTCCCTCCTGCCCGCCCCCGCCGCGTGGATGAGAATCTGATGATAAGTTGATGATCCGGCGGATCATGGTCTGAGACCCGGCCCGGATCGGGGCCCGGGAACAGAGAGGAGTGCCGGCATGATCCAGATCCAGTCTCTCGGCGGCATCGACCTGCGCGGGCCCGACGGAGCCGCGGTGCGGCTCCGCTCCCGGAAGCACGTCGCGCTGCTCGTGTACCTCGCCGCCTCCGGCCGGCGCAGTTTCACGCGGGAGCACCTCGCCGAGCTGATCTGGGACTCCGCCCCGGAGCGGGCCCGCCACTCCCTGAGCCAGGCCGTCTACGATCTCCGAAACCACGCGGATGGCGTTCTGGAGCGCGCCCCGGGCGACCAGCTGGCCCTCGACCCCACCCGGATCCGTCTGGACGCAGCCGCTTTCGAGGCCGCGGTGCGTGAAGGCCGGCTGCGGGAGGCGGTGGAGATCTACCGTGGCCCGTTCGCGCCGAGCCTCACGGGGGCCGGGACCAGGGAGTTCGACCGGTGGCTCGACGCGGAGCGGGTCCGGCTGCGGCGGCTGGCCGAAGCCGCGCTCCGTCGTCACGTGGCCGAGTCCGAGTCGAAGGGCCTGTGGGGCGAGATGTACGTCGCGGCGCTGAAGCTCGTCGACATGTCGCCGCTCGACGAGGAAGCTCACAGGTCGCTGATGCGGGGTCTCTGGCTCCACGGCGACCCCGCCGCCGCGCTCGAGCACTACGAGGCGGCCGTGGAGCTGCTCCGGCACGAGTCGTCGGAGGGCGTCTCGGACGAGACCCGCGACCTCGCGCGGCGCATCCGGGCGGCGCCGCTCGGAGAGCCGGCCGGCGGCGGCCCGCTGGATCGCGAGGGCCCGATCGTGGGCCGGGACGCGGAGTTCGACCTCCTGCGAGGCGCTGTCCGCGACATGGGCCGCGGCCGCGCCACGGCCGTGCTCGTCGCCGGCGAGGCCGGAATCGGGAAGTCCAGACTCCTCCGCGAGTTTCGCCGGAGCCTCGTCCTCGAAGAGGCGCAGCTGATCGAGAGCCGGTGCTATCCCGGAGAGGAGGAGCTGCCGTACGGTCCGGTCATCGAGGGGCTCGCCCCGATCGCGGCGGAGGTGCTCGCGACGTCTCACGGAGACCGGAGCTTCGCTCGACTGGGATACCTTCTCCCGGACTTTCCGCAGAAGTCGGTTCCCGAGGACCAGGGAGTGGACCCGAGCGCCTGGCGGCGGCGGCTGTACGAGGAAGTGGCCACGGTGCTCCGCCTCGCGACGGAGAAGCGGGCGATCATCTGGACGATCGACGACGTCCAGTGGATGGACGCGACGTCCGCCGGCCTCTTTCACTACGTCTCGCGTCGGCTGCAGGGAAGCCGCTTCCTGCTGGTGGCGACGATTCGCGCCCCACGCTCGGGGAAGCTGCCGAGCCGCCTTCCCGTCACCCCCCCGGACGGCTCGGGATACACGACCGAGATCCGTCTTCAGCCGCTTCCCGACGACCAGATCGAGAAGCTCCTGCTGCACTACAGGCCGGATGGCCGCGATCATCCCGCGCTCGAGCTCGCCAAGCACCTGGCCGCGGGGAACCCCTTCTACGCGCTCGAGGTGTTTCTCGCCGCGCTGACCTCCCAGGACTGGGCGGAGGACGCGAAGACCTGGGACCCCCTGAACGACGAGCGGCTGCGCCGCGTGCTCGCCGTCCGGTTCAAGGGCCTTCCCGAAGGCGCGAACCGGATCCTTCAGTCCGCGGCCGTTCTCGAGCGCAACTCGACCCCGCGACTGCTCGCGACCGTGTCCGGCATCGACCTCGACGATGCGGCGGACGACGGCGCCGAGTTATACGCACGCGGGATCATCTTCGACGACGAGAACCGGATCGACTTCATAAACGACCTGATGCGCGAGTACGTCTACACGGAGATGAGCGGCCTCCGGCGCACGGCCCTGCATCTCCGGGCGGCACGCGCCCTCGAGCGGGAGCCGGACGCGAGCCCGGGACGGCTGGCGCGTCACTTCCTGCTCGGGGACGACCGGGAGCCGGCGTATCGATACGCGATGGAGGCGGCCCGACGGGCCGCGGAGTCCGGAGGGCACGAGGAGGCAGCTTCGATGGCCGGCCTGGCCCGGGCCGCGGCGTTCTCCCTCGAGCAGGAGATCGGGGCGCTGTGGCTCATGGCCGAGTCCGAGCTGGCAAGCGCACAGCTCGCGGGCGCCCGCGAGCACCTCGCGGAGATCCTGCGGCTTCAGCCGGAGCTCCCGCCGGAGGAAGTGATTCGGATCAAGCTGAAGATGGTGGTCTGTCTAACTGAGACATCCAACTGGCAGGAGAGTCGGACGCTCCTAGAGAGCATACGCGACGAACTAAGGGGACTCTCTCTCAAGTCAGCACAAGTCCTCGCAACTTCAGAGTCACTCTACTGGGGCCTGAAAGTCGCTATTCGCCAAAGCGATCCGGAGATGGCAGAGGAGATTTCCTCAACACTCAAAGAGCTCTCGAGCCGAGACCAAGGTCCTGATCAGGATTCCATCGAAACGCATCTGAGCATTCTCTCGTGCGAGGCTGTATACAAGACTTTTTTCGAGTCCTCGTCGGCCGCTGAGGAATACCTGAAGCGAGCAGTTCCTTTCCTTGCAGACGCAGGCCAGGAATGGAGTGAGAGAATCAGGCTTCTTCAGGGAATGGTATCTTCCAGACAAGCTAACTGGGACGAGGCGTTCTATTACTTCTCCGAGGTAGAAAGGCTGGCAAAGAAGCGAAACGATCTACTCCAGCTAACTGCTGTCTGGAACAACCTCGCGTGCTGGGCTATGGAGCAGGGAGATTGGGTTGAGGTCGATCGCCAGCTCGGGAAAGTGGAGGAAGCCCAACGAAAGCTCCCCGATCCTCTAGATGTTGCACTGTTGGGACTTCTAAACGGTGCGACTGCTTGTTTCTACCAAGGGAAGAACCGTGAGGCCGAAGCTCTCTTTGCGCGAGCCTTGAATGCGGCGCAGACCGTTGGTGCGGAGGAGTTCGTGCCCCAAATGCAGGGGTGGCTGGTACTAACGCAACTGCAGCGCGGAGACACTTCGTCTGCCATGCGGACATGGAAGAACCTGCAGGGTCGCCGTATGGAAGACTCACGCGGCGCCCAAGAGTTTTATCATCTGGAATGGCTTCATGCTTTCATAGGTCGGCACGAACCAGACGCGCGCGAAAGGCTTAGGAACGCTGCTTTGATTATGTCTGACCTCGATCGTGTCAGCAGTTGGAAGCTTCGGTGTATCGATAAGATGGTCTTTGAGAAGAATGCGACCCCAGAACCCGACCTTCGGCAAGTCATGTCTCAACACCGGTTGTCGTGGTTTCCCCACTTTCTCCAAAGATGGAGTCGTATGGTGAGGGCGTGGAGGCCTAGCTGACTTCTCGCGAATGGGAAGACGCTGGGGTTTCGGATGTCGGTGTCTGAGGTGAGATGGCTCGATTGATCGGGCTGAGCGAGTGTTCCTCTATTCTCTCGAGGATTCCCGAACGGAAGACCACATCCACGATTTTGCGATCAAACTGCCCATCGCTGTGCTTGATCAACTCCTCGCGTACAACGCTGATCGGCAGAGGATCACGGTATGGCCGCGCTGTTGTCATAGCGTCGATCGTGTCACAAACCATGATTATTCGGGCACCAAGGGGAATATCAGAACCGGAGAGTTGGTCTGGGTAACCGTTACCGTCCCACCGCTCGTGATGATGCCGGATACACTCGAGCACTTCTCTTCGAATGCTCCGGATAGACCTGACAATGTCCACGCCGCGCGCAGGGTGATCACGGATCAACTGTCTCTGCTCGGGCGTAAGCGGACCTTTTTGCCGCAGGATCTCGTTGTAGGCTACATCGATCTTCCCGATATCATGAAGGAGGGCTGCCGTTTCGATATCCCGTTGCTGTTTTCCGCGAAGACCTAGGTCTTGGCAAATGGCCCGAGCGCATTCTGAGACTCTGAGGGAATGCCCGGAGGTATATGGATCCTGTGCCTCGATGGTCTTGACCATGAGACGGAGAAGATCCGTGTTAAGACGCTGAAGCTCGAAGTTCGTACCGTAAGAGTACCGCAGTCCAATCAGCGGAATGATAGCGAAGAGTACGAAGAGTGGGTTCTCAATTTGGACATAGAACCAGGCCAGCGCGAACGCGAGCGAACTCATAGTTAAATCGAAGAGGATGAGCCCGCCCGTCAACTTCTTCCATGTAGTCAGGAATGCAGCGTCCTCCGACGCCGCCACGACGTAGGACACGGTACCCGTGTTAACGGCGAAGTAGACAAGAACAGCCACGACAAAGGGCGCGAATGTCTTGTCGATTGGAAAGCTAACTAGGCTTGGCGAGCCGCCGAACTCCGCGAATGCGAGACCGGCTAGACCTACCGCAAGGATTAGCTGTGAGGCGTTGAACAGCTTCTTGTAGGCCGGCTTCGTACGCTCGAGCAGTGACTCTGAGATGAGTTCCGAGGCAAGAGTGACCAAAACGGCCCCTGAAGGACCGAGCAAGAGGATGGCACCAAGTTCTGGAACGAAGTCCATCGAGGACGTGGACCCAGCCTCAGTGAACTTGAGATGTAGCAGTGTCGCCGCAACGCTCAGTGCAACAAGAGTAACAAAAGCAACAACATAGTGACGGGTTAATGTCGGCGGGTAATAGAATACGAGGGAGACGAGCAGGACCGCTGCAGCGAAAGCTGCTGTGATAATTGCAGTCCGGACCGGTCCGCGTTGCAGCATGGTCAAAAGGAACCCCCGAGTCCCCCGCGGCTTACCACCTCAGCGTTCCGCCGAAGAGCAAGCTAAGAAGCCACATAGAGTCTACCTCCTTTCGCGTGAAAGTCATACCCAACCGCTAGTGGGTATGCTTCAGCTCCGCTCGGAGGTTCCTCTCCGCTCAGCTTCCGACCGCCGCAAGGGCTCGGGGGTGCTGTTCAAAAAGTCAGATGTGCCGATCTGTTCCCGGGATAGAGAGATCCTCTAGAACTAACCTGAAGAAAGTGCTTCCGGCCTCCGCGCGCAAGCCGCGCGGGCTCAGCGGCTGGAAAGCCAGCGGTTCGTTGCGTGGAGACATGCGAGGACGGCCGCCTCCTCGGGCGAGTCCTCGACGTAGGAGATGCCCGCCAGGGTGACTCCGCGACGCCCCTCGGCTGCTCCCACGATCGCGACCACGAAGGACCGCCCGAAGGAGTCCAGTCGTGAGATCCCCTGGAGCGAGAGGTGAACGCCGTCCTCGCAGCATTCCTGCAGAGCCTCGAGCAAGGCGGCAGCGGCTACCTCCAGCCGTCCCTTCTCGAAGTCGGGTCCTACCGCCTCGCCCGAGTGTACCGCGTCCCCGTCCTCGATCTCGACTCGACACGTGACCTGCTGGCCCGCCTTCCGATCGATGTGGAGCCCCTTGAGGACCAGCCTCCGTTCGAGCACTGGTGCGGGAGCCGTGATGGGCGCCGGCGCCACCATCGTGGCCTCGGCCGTCTGCTCGAGCACGGCCGCGTGCGAAAGATCGGGTCCGCGGAGCCGAGCCACCGAGATCTTGCGATGGTCTACCTGCAGGCCGAACTGCGCGAGGAGGGCGGACTCGATGTTCCGGACGATCTGCTTCGGCGAGAGATCCGCCGAGCTGAGGACGTGGATCTCGTCGATCCCGCCGTGCCCGTCGGGCACGATCTTGAGGGAGCCGACGCCGTCGAGCTCGACCAGGAGCTTCTCGATCCTCCGCAAGCCCCAGGGATCGAGTCCGACGACGACCTTGGCTTCCGACTCCTCGGGATTCATCGAACGAGCTGCCCTCCGATCGCCGGGTGAACGGTGTTCCCACCCTGAGCCTTCGCCACGTAAAGAGCGGCGTCCGCCTCCGCCATCAGCTCCTCACGTGTGAGATTCGTGCGCGTAATGCCCGAATGATATGCGACCCCAACGCTCAGCGTAACCCCCACATCGCCGCCCGGTACCGAGACCCGGAACTCCTCCGCGTGCGCCCGGATCTCCTCGGCGACGCGCGCCGCGCCGCGCCTGTCGGGGTTCACCAGGATCACGACGAACTCGTCGCCGCCGTAGCGGCACACGATGTCCGTGCTCCGGACGGCGCGCTGGAGGATCCCGGCGATCCCCCGCAGGATCGCGTTTCCCGTCGCATGGCCGTACGTGTCGTTGATCGGCTTGAACTTGTCGATGTCCACGAACAGCAGGGCGATCGACGTGCCCGTCCGACTCGCGCGCGACAGCTCCTCGTCGAGCCGCTCCGTGAGCACCCGGAACGTGAAGACGCCGGTGAGCGCGTCGTGCAGGGCGTCGCGGGAGGCGCGCTCGTACTGGCGGGCCAGGTAGATCGGGCACAGGGACAGGGTGCTCCGACCGCGCGCCACGGCGGTCGCGAACTCGATGCACGTGGCGTGGCCGCAGGAGCCGGTGTTCCAGTGCCGACCGTCGGGAGTCGTTCCGATCGCATCGAGGATCCGCTGCACCTCGTGCGGATCCGCCGGCGGAACGGTCTCGCGGGCCGGCATGAATGTCGCCTTGAGGCTCGGCAGAGCCTCGCTCTCGACCACCGGCTCCCCGGCGCGCGGAGGCTCGGTCAGCTCTGCGATGTCCTTCCGCCAGAACAGGTCCTCGGCCGGACCGTAGGCCGGATGTCCGAGATTCCCGTCGAACGGGAGGATGTCGACGAATCCCAGCGAGCCCTCGTCCCCCAGCACCGCCCGGGCGACCGCCGACAGCGAGTAGAGACCCCGCTCCTTCTTGAAGCGCCGGGAGGTCTGGCGCTGCTCCTCGAGCAGCGGGCGCGGAAGGCCGCCCGCGAGCGAGAGGTGGCGTCGACGCTCGGGCGGAATTCGCGACAGCGTGACGGGCTGGCTGAGCGGGTTCACGTCGGCGCGCTCGAACACGCGCTCGAGCTCGTCGAACGAGATGCAGGCGTCGAACGAGCCGCGATCGCCGTTCGCGCCCGGAGCGCCGACTCCCGCGTAGATCAGGTCGAACTCCTCGCTCTTCGTGCGACGGATGTACCGGGCGAGCGCCACGGCGGGGGTCACGACGGGCGCCAGGAACGGCAGCAGCTCCGGCAGCCGCATCCGGCAGTAGTTCACGACGATCGGGCTCGTGGACCGCAGCCACGTTCGCTCGCCGGACTCCCGCCAGATCCGGAGGTACTCGTGCGCCACGAGCTCGTCACCGAGCGTCTCGAAGTACACGGACGCGAAGCCGGCGGCGAAGCACGCGTTCAGGATCTGCTCGGGAATGGCCGGATAGAAGTAGACCGTGACCTCCGCCGGAAGCACGAGCACGGCGCGCCCGGCGACGATCGAGTCCAGGCAGCGGTCGAGTTCGCCCACCACGTCGATCGCGTCGTGATGGCAGCTCGGGACGCAGAGGCCGCACTCGATGCAGGAGCTCGCGACAATCCGGACCTCCTGCCCGGAGACAGAGATCGCCTCGACGGGGCAGACCCGGACGCACGCCATGCAGGACGTGCACTTCTCGTTGATCGAGAACCGAAGACCCAAGATTGCGCTACGCTCGCCTGGTTCGGAATGCGACGGGACCTGATCCCCCCGGAGCCTCGCACGAACGCCGGGAACCATCCCCGGGTTCAAGAAACATACCGGAGAATGCCGCGAACGGGAAACGTCCGTCCGCCGCCCCGGATCGCGTCACGGTCCTGCAATTGTTTGCCGATTCGTATCTTATCCGTGTGTGCGACTTCAGAGGAGGGAAAGGGTCCGCCGGGCGGCCGGGCGAGGGACGACCCCGAGCGTGTGGCACCCCGGCAACGGGGACCCCGAAAATGGGGCGCGCGCCCCCCACACGCCTTCCTCCCGGCCCGCCCGAACGGGCCGGATCGAACGGCACCGGATGCGCAGTTGTTCGCGCCCGGTGTCGCGCCTAGCTTGTCCGGCGTTCCGGCGCGGGACGCTCCGCGCGATGGGCCGCCGGCGACGGCCGGCGACGATTCGCACAGCCCGACAGACACGGCAGGGGGACATGGCCAAGAGCGATTCCGGCCTGCTCAGGAAGCTGATCTGGCGCCTCGACGGCGCGGCGGACAGCCGGAAGGTCCGGTTCACGAGCGCCAGGGGAACTCCCTGGGAGGCGGAGCTTTCTCTCCACTCCGGGACGGGCCCGCAGTCGCCGAACCTGATGATCCTGTTCCGGAACAAGTCGGACGTGCGCGCCCGGCAGCGCTACACGCTGGTCCCGCCCGGATACTCGAAAGTCCCGAAAGAGGCCGCCGACGAGCTGACCGAGGAAGATCTCCGGGAGTTGCTCGCCGAGTCCGTCGAAGTGTGAGGAGCGGGACGATGGCCAGATCGATCGTCGACGAGAACTTCATGACCTGGGAGGTCTACGTGTCCGGCGGGCAGCCGGACACGCCGGAGACCGCCCGGATCTTCTTCCTGTGTCTCGACGCCCCCATGAACCCGGCCCGGTTCGTTTCCCACGAGGGCCGGAGCGTGGTCGCGGCGGAGCGGACCCTGCTCGCGGCCACGGACGACGAGCTCCGGGAGATGCTGGCCCGCAGCCTCGCCAACGAGTAGCGGACGACCGACCGCGATCCAGGACTCGCATGGCGCACGACGGACGAGAGGGTTCGATCGAGGTCATCACGGGCGTGATGTTCAGCGGCAAGTCGGAGGAGCTCCTCCGGCGCGTCCGCCGCGCGGTCATCGCCCGCAAGAAGGTGCAGGTGTTCAAGTCTCACCTGGATGACCGCTACTCGGGAATCCACCTGGTCGCCTCCCACGACGGCAGGAAGATCGAGGCGCGGTCCGTCTCCGACTCGCGCCAGATCGCGGAGTTCGTGGAGGACGACGTCGACGTGGTGGCGATCGACGAGGTGCAGTTCCTGGACGACGGGGTCGTCGACGTGGTCAACGACCTGGCCGACCGCGGGATCCGGGTGATCGTCTCCGGCACGGACATGGACTTTCGCGGCCGGCCGTTCGGACCGCTCGGACCGCTGCTCGCCGTCGCGGAGCGGATCGACAAACTGCACGCGATCTGCGTCATCTGCGGCGAGCTGGCCACGCGGAACCAGCGGCTGATCGACGGGAAGCCGGCGCCGGCCGAGGGCCCGACGATCCAGGTGGGCGGGTCGGAGAGCTACGAGGCGCGCTGCCGGCGCCACCATCAGGTGCCGTCGACGCTCGACGAGCAGATGGCGCTGATCTCCGATGTGCACGGCAAGGAGACCGCCGCCGGAAGGGACTGACGCGGTGCGCCCGTCGTCCGGCCGTCCGGCCGCCGCGCGCTCCGACCCTGCGCCGACCGACCGGCCGTCAGGTTTCGAACGCGTGCAGGGCAGTGGCCTTCACCTGCACCCAGACCTCACGCCCCTCCGCGAGACCGAGCTCGGCCGCCGAGGCCCGGGTGACCACCGCGGCAAGCTCCGGTGGTCCGTCGAGCCGCACCCGCACGAGCCCGCCGAGGGAGCGGATCTCCCGGACTCGGGACCGGATCCGGTTCCGCGCGCTCCCGGACGGCTCCTCGTTCGAGAGCAGCAGGTCCTCGGGCCGGTACCCGATCCGCACGGAGGAGCCGACCCCGGCCTGTCCCACGGCGGTCAGTCGCACGCCCTCCACGAGGACCCCGAGCACCTCGCCATCGGCCGCTTCCACCCGTCCGCGGAGGGAGAGCTCGGCACCGGTCACGCCCGCGATGAACGGATCGGCGGGGTTCTCGAACAGCTCGGACGGACGGCCCACCTGGACGATGCGGCCCTCCCTGAGCACGGCCACGCGGTCGGCCAGGTAGAAGGCCTCGGAGCGCTCGTGCGTCGCGAGCACGATCGAGCGCGCCCGCGTCCGCGCGACGCGGTCCAGGTTCTCCCGGATCGCGTTCCGCGCCTCGGCGTCGAGATTCGCCGTCGGTTCGTCGAGGAACAGCACCTCGGGCGCGAGCAGGAGCGCCCGACCGAGCGCCACTCTCTGGGCCTCGCCGGCCGAAAGCGTCCTCGCCCGGGCCTCGAGCAGCGGTTCGAGTCCGAGCGAGGCGGCCATAGCCTCGACTCCCTCTCGCGACCGGCCGCGCAGCCGGAGTCCGAGCTCGAGGTTCCAGCGCACCGTTCCGTCCCACATGTGCGGCCGCTGGAAGACGAACGCCGAGCGCTCGCGAAGCGCCCGCTCCGCGGCGGGCCCCTGCAGGTCGCCCACCCGCACGGACCCGGTGGTCGGTCGCTCGAGCAGGGCGAGCGTGAGGAGCAGGGTCGACTTGCCCGCGCCGTTCGGCCCGAGCACCGCCAGGAGCTCCCCCTCGTGGACGGCGATCCGCTCGACGTCGAGGATCCTGCGCCCCCCGGCGTCGCGCCGGAGCGACGCGCCGACGAGCAGCTCTCGCGCGCTCACGAGGTGGGCGGCCTCCCCGTCCGCCACAACGGCCGCGGCCCGCGGCGGCGGCCCGCGATCGCCAGGAGGCCCGCGTTCACGGCGAGCGCGAGCAGCAGCAGGATCGCGCCGAGCGCGATCGCCACCCCGAAGTTCCCGCGCCGCGTCTCGAGCACGATCGTCGTGGTCATGACGCGGGTCCGCCCGAGGATGTTGCCGCCGACGATCATCGCCGCCCCGACTTCGCTCACGATCGCCCCGAAACCCGCGGCCACGGCCGCGACCAGCGACCAGCGCGCCTCGCGCACGTGAAGGGCGAGGGCGCGGAGCCGGGAGGCGCCGATCCCGCGTGCCTGGAGCCGGACGTCCGCAGGGACCGCGTCGACGGCGGCCAGGGTGACGGCCGCGATGTAGGGCCCGGCCAGGATGACCTGCGCGAGGACCATCGCCGCGGGGGAGTAGAGGAGCTCGAGGACGCCCAGCGGCCCCGACCGGGAGAGCAGCAGGTATACGGCCAGCCCTACGACCACAGGGGGAAGGGCGAGCCCCGTGTTGAGCAGCAGGATGACGGGAAGGCGCAGCCGGAATCGCCCGAGGGCGACCGCGATCCCGATCGGGACGGCGACGGCCGTGGCGAGGACGAGCGCCGAGCCGGAGATCGCGAGCGAGCGGAGGACGACCTCGCGGACGTAGAGGTCGCCGGCGGTGAGGAGCCGCCACGCCTCCGCGAACGGGTTCACGCGGCCCGGTGCGGTCCGCCGCGTCCGGCGCCCGCCGCGACGGGGCCGCTCACGGAACGCCTGCCCCCGGCACGACCGGCCGGAACAGCGACGCCCCGTACCGCTCGGTCCCGAAGCGGCCGAGCCGTTCGAGCATCCGGGGCTCCAGCAGCCAGTCCGCGAACGCGCGTGCGTCGTCGGGGTTCGCCCCCCGCGTCACCTCGATGACCGAGTAGTGGTTCGCGAGCAGCAGGTCCTCCTCCACGAGCGGAGCGAGCGCGACTCCCCCGCCGACGGTCACGAGCGTGGCGCGGTCGGTGAGAACGTAGGCGTTCCTCTCGCCCGCGATCAGGAGCGCGGCACTCATGCCTTGACCGACGTCCTCGTACCCGTCCCACCCGGGCGAGAGGCCTGCCGTCTCCCAGATCCGCCGTTCGCGGAGGTGCGTCCCGGAGTCGTCGCCGCGCGACACGAAGCGCGCACCCGTCTCCGAGATTCGCCGGAACGCCTCGGCCATGCCGAGCCCCCGGACGCCCGCCGGGTCCGGAGTCGGCCCGGCGAGCACGAAGTCGTTGCGGGCGAACGTCCTGCGGCTCCGCCCGTGCCCTTCCTCGAGGAACCGCTCCTCCTCCGCAGGGGAGTGTACGAGCACGAGGTCCACGTCGCCTCGCCGGCCGAGCGAGAGCGCCTCGCCGCTTCCCACCGCGAACACCTCCACCCGGACGCCCGGATGCCGTGACTCGAAATCCGGGATCAGGGCGTCGAGCAGGCCCGTGTCGTACAGGGACGTGGTGGAACCGATGCGGAGCGCCCGCTCGGGTCCGGATCTGCACCCGGCAGCGGCGAGCGCCGCCGCCGCGGTGACCGCGAGAGGTGCGACGACGGAGAGGAACGGCCGTCGGTCAGCCATGGCGCAGCCACCTCGCGATCTCTGGCAGGTTCGGGCGCTTGCCCTTCATCAGGAGTCCCATCCGGAAGATCTTCCCCGCCAGCCAGGCGAGCGCGAGGGTCGCCGCCAGGAGGAGCGTCACCGCCGTGAGCGACTGCCAGAGCGGGACCTCCGTGGCGGCGATCCGGATCGGCATCCAGATGGGGCTGAAGAACGGGAGCAGGGACAGCCCCACCACGAGCGGCTCGTCGGGCGCCTGCATCGCGATCGGGAGCAGCATCATGGGCAGGATGACGGGGATCATGACCGGCCACAGCGCCTGCTGCACGTCCTGCTCCGTCGTCACCATCGCGCCCGCCGCCGCGAACACCGCCGAGAACAGCAGGTAACCGATCACGAAGTAGACGAAGGACCAGCCGATCAGCTCCCAGGGCACGGAGAGGGCCGCGGTGTCGATCCCGAGCTCGGCCAGGGCCGGTCCAGGCTTCCGATGCCGAGCGCCGAGATGCCGAGCAGCAGGGCGGCCCAGATTCCCGCCTGCGTGAGGCCCACGGCGCCGATTCCCACGATCTTCCCGAGCATCATCTCCCAGGGCCGTGCCGAGGAGACGAGGATCTCCACGATGTCCGACGTCTTCTCCTCGAGCACCCCGCGGGCGATCATCTGCCCGTAGATCATGAACATCATGTAGAGCACGAGCGCGAACACGAGCCCGAGCCCGGTGCGGAAGCCGGAGGGGCCGTCCTCCGCGCGCAGCGGTGCCCGCTTCAGCGACGTCGGGCGGAGCGCGTCCTCGATCGCGGGCCTTTCAATTCCGGCCTTCTCGAGCCGGGCCGTCCTCACGGCCCCGTCGAGCGCGGCGTCGAGCGCGCCGCGCGCGATCGGATCCAGCTCGCGGGCCTCCACAAGCAGGGCCTCGCCGCTCTGCACCGCGTCGGGGCCGAGGTAGAGCCATGCGGACGGGCCGGCTTCGGCTTCCCGATCGTCGTCGGCGGAAGCGTCGCCCGTCCCTAGATCCTGCGTCTCCGTCCCTCCGCGCGGCGCCCGCACCCACGCGCGGAGCGCCTCCAGGTCGAGCGTGCCGGGACCCGGCTGCGTCAGCCGCTCGGCCGGAACCTCCGCCTGCCGGAGCCGCTCCACGAGCTCGTGTCCGAGCTCCTCCGGCGTGGCATCGACGACCACCACCGCGCGGCGTCCGACCGGGAGGGTTCCGGCCAGCAGGACCGGGAGCACCGAGAGCGCGAGGAACAGCAGGGGCACGACGAGCGTCGAGAACAGGAACCACCGGCTCCGTACGCGCTCGAGGTACTCCCGCCGGACGATCGTCCGGACGCGCGGGTTCCAGGGGCTCGCGAAGCTCATGCCGCGCCTCCGTCCCCGGCGCCCGGGGCGACGCGTCGCCGGCCGGCCCGCTCGAGGAAGATCTCCCGCAGCGAGGGCTCGGCGAGCTCGAACCGCTCGACCCGGACGCCGGACTCCACCGCGCGGCGCAGGATCGACTGCGGGTCCGCCCCCGGGACGAGCCGGATCTCCACCCAGCGGCCGTGGTCCGTCGCCGACTCGACCGCGGGGTCGTCCAGGAAGCCGGGGTCGCCCTCGTACGAGAGGATCACGTGTCGCCGTCCGGAGGCCTCCTTCACCTCCCGCAGGCTCCCGTCGAGCACCTTCCGTGCGCCGGCGATCATGCAGACCCGCTCGCAGATCTTCTCCGCGTCCTCGATCGCGTGGGTGGAGAACAGGACCGTCGCCCCGTCGCGCTTCCGCTCCAGGACGATTTCGCGCAGCAGGTCCACGTTGATCGGGTCGAGCCCGGCGAACGGCTCGTCGAGGATCAGGAGATCCGGGCGGTGGAGCACGGTCGCGATGAACTGGACTTTCTGCTGCATTCCCTTCGAGAGGGTCTCCACCCGGTCGTCGGCGCGGTGGGCGAGCTCCAGGCGCTCGAGCCAGACTCGCGCCTCCCGGAGGGCCTCCGCGTGCCGCATCCCCTTCAACGCGCCGAAGAAGGCGAGGTGCTCGGCGACCCGCATCCGCTGGTACATTCCGCGCTCCTCGGGCAGGTAGCCGACGCGGTCTCGGACGTCGGGGTTCACGGGATGCCCCAGGACCTCGACGGTCCCGGCGTCCGGCCCGACGATGTCGAGGATGATGCGGATCGTCGTCGTCTTGCCGGCCCCGTTCGGGCCGAGGAGGCCGCAGATCGTTCCCAGGGGGAGATCGAAGGAGAGGTCCTCCACGGCGCGCGTGTCGCCGTAGCTCTTCTCCACCCCCCGCATCCGGACCGCCAGATCGCTCACACGTCCCTCCGTGTCCCTCGTCCGACGTCGGCCCGCGGCCGGCGCCCGCGCGATCCGGCCCCCGTCCGCCCGGCATCTTCGGCGCCGCTCCGGGGCCCGGCAAGCGATGCGACCGATCCGGGACCCGGCGAGCGACGGCGACGTTCCGGAAGGGCGAACTCACGGGGACGAGGTTCCCGAGCGGACGGATCCGGTGCTATACTACCGGCCACGGCGCGTATCGACCGCCGGGAGCCCCTCGTCGCGCCAGGGGGGAGACCGGCCCGCCCCGAGCATACCCCCCGGAGGGAACGAGCATGGCCATCTACCGCGTCATGACCTACTCCACCGTCACCGTCGGAAGCGGCGGCAGGATCACGATTCCCCAGGACATGCGCGACGAGCTCGGGCTTCACGACGGCGACACGCTGACGGCGCGGCTCGAGGCCAGCGAGACCGGGCAGAAGCAGCTGACGATCTGGAAGCAGCGGGAAAGCTGACGCGGAGGCGGATCAGGCCGGCGGATCAGGCCGGCGCCTCGCCGAAGTTGATCGCCATGGCGCCGTAGACGAGATCGATGTGCCCGCAGTGCACGAATCCGAGCCGCTGCATGAGCTCGGTGACGCCGCGCTGGGCGGGGTACTGCCGCAGCGACTCGGAGATGTAGCGATAGGACTCCACGTCCCGGTGAAGCAGCCAGCCCGCCGCCGCAGTGGAGAGCTCCAGCCAGCGCAGGTAGGCGAGGTCGAGCCAGCCCGGCTCGGCGCGCCCGAAGTCGAGCGAGACGAAGCGTCCCCCCGACCGCAGCACGCGCCGGATCTCCGCGAGGCCCGCCGGAAGGTCGGCGAAGTTCCGGAGCCCGTAGCCCACGAGCACCCGGTCCACGCTCCCGTCGGCCAGCGGGAGGGCGAGCGCGTCGCACCCGATCCAGGCCACCCGGTCCGCGCCCTGCCGACGCTGCCCGGACCGCATCATCGGGACCGTCAGGTCGCCCGCGAGGATCCGGCCGGCGCGCCCCTGCCGCGCCGCGCGGAGGGCGAAGTCCCCGGTTCCCGCCGCGAGGTCGAGCAGCACGTGGCCCTCGCGGACGTCCGAGATCCGGAGCGCCAGCCGCTTCCAGCGCCTGTGGAGGCCGGCCGACATGATGTCGTTCGTGACGTCGTAGCGCCGCGCGATCCGGCCGAACAGGCGCTGGACGTACCGGCGCTTGCCCTCCGGGTCCACGATCTGCCCGCGGATCCGCGCGCCGAGGTCTCGCTCTTGCATGGAGCGAAGTGTTCCGCGCCGGGCCGCGGGTGTCAACGCGCGGTGTCCTCCGCGCGTCCGCGGCGGCGACCGGCGGGTCGGGACCGCGCCGGACGCCGGGATCCCCGTCCGGTCCCGGCGTGTAAAGTGCAAGGGAGCGCGCGTTCGAGCGAAGCGTTCGCCCGCCGCGGCCCGCACCCGCTCGCGACGGTAACCGTCCGGAGCGCCCCGACTCCCGGCGCTCCGGGGCAATGACCGGAGGGATCATGAAGAGGTTTCACCTTCCCGGCCGCTGGGCCGGGGCTCTCGTCCTGCTCGTGCTCGGGGCGGCGGGCTGCTCCAACAAGCAGGTGACGCGCATCGACCCGGGCACGGTCACCGACCTGTCGGGCCGCTGGAACGACACGGACTCGCGCCTCGTCGCCAACGCGCTGACCGAACAGAGCCTGACGGGGCCCTGGCTCTCGCGGTACTCCGGCGCTCGCGGCGGCGCGGCGCCGACCGTGATCGTCGGCGACTTCCGGAACCGGTCGAGCGAGCACATTCCCGTCCAGACCTTCGTGAACGACCTGGAGTCGGCCTACATCAACTCCGGGGCGGTCACCGTCGTGGCGAGCGGGGACGACCGCTCACAGATCCGCGGCGAGCGCGACGATCAGCAGGAATTCGCCCGCGCGGACACTCGAGCCCGCCTCGGGCAGGAACTGGGGGCCGACTACATCCTTCAGGGAGAGCTCCAGTCGATCGAGGACGAGGAGGAGACGATGCGCGTCGGCGCGACCCGGAAGGAGAAGATCGTCTTCTACCAGGTGGACGCCCGCCTCGTGGACCTGGAGAGCAACGCGGTCGTCTGGGCCGGACAGCACAAGATCAAGAAGTACATCGAGCGGAAGCCGTTCGGCCTCTGACGGACCATGAAAACCCGCGGCCTCCTCGAGGGAGGATGAGATGAATCGCATTGCGATGCTGGCGGCGCTCGCGCTCCTCGCCGGGTGCGTGCCGAAGAAGGTTCACGAACAGCCGATCATGGAGAACGACCAGGTCGTGCCCGACGCGTCGGCCACCGTGGCGGCGGCCGCGGCGGAGGCGGATCGCAGGCGCGCCGAGGCGAACGCGAGCCGCGATGCGCTGCGGGCCGAGGCGCTGGCGGACTGCGCGCCCGAGATCTGCGACGCGGTGGTGCGCGGCGAGATCGCCCTCGGGATGAACGAAGTGCAGGTCCTCGCGGCCACGGGCACGACGCAGGACGCCTGGTCGGTCCGCCGGGCCGGCGGCTCGGTCGTGATGGTGCCGAAGGACGTCCGGGCGGTGCCCGGGGACGCGGTCGGCAACGTCGCGATGGTGCAGCTCGCGGACGAGAGAGTGAGCCGTTACGGCTACGAGGAGGCCCAGGGCGTGCGGCTCGTGAACGAGCCGTTCGACGCGACCACCGAGGGACGCGCGCGCGCCGTCGCCGATCAGCTGATGCGGGAGGGTGACGAGCTCGCCGCGCGCGGCGACTTCGAGGGCGCGCTGAACCGGTACGACCGGGTCAGCATCCTGACGCCGGGCGACCCGATGGTCGACTACAAGATCGCCCAGGCGCTGGACAAGGCCCTCCGGCCGTACGACGCCCTGATCCAGTACGAGCTGTTCCTGCACCGCCTCGAGATCGAGAAGATCGAGGCGCGCGGGGAGGCGGCCGCCCGGATGGCCGAGGCGATCGCGCTGGCGCAGCAGCGGATCGTGATCCTGGAGCGGCAGGCCCGCTGAGGACCGATGCCGAGGCACGCCCTCTGGCTTTGCGCGTGCCTTCCGCTCGTCGGTTGCGCCGTGTTCGGCCCCTACGGCACCGGGCCGGAGGGGATGACCGGGTTCGACACCGACCTGCGGCGGCTCGCGCGCGCCGGTGAGTTCGAACGCGCGCTCGAGCTGACGGAGGAGGGGGCAGGGGGAGCCGCCGGCGACGACCTGCTCCGCCTCCTTCACCGTGCCGCCGTGCTCCGCTACGCGGGAGAGCACGCCGAGAGCAACCGGCTCCTGCAGGAGGCGGAGCTCGAGATCGACGAGCGGTACACCCGGAGCGTTTCCCGCGCGGCGCTCTCGCTTCTCGCCAACGATCGCATCCTCGCCTACCGTCCGCCGCGGGTCGAGCGGCTGATGGTCCACTACTACGGCGCCCTGAATTACCTCGCGCTGCGGGAGCCTGACGAGGCCGCGGTCGAGGCGCGGCGGCTGGCCGCGTTGCTCGACGGCAGCGAGGAAATGGAGTTCGATCCGGGGGAGACCTATCTTCGGCGGGCTCTCCGCTACTTCACGGGCGCCGTGTTCGAGGCGGCCCGGGAGTGGAACGACGCCGAGGTGGCCTACCGGAACGCCTGGATCGGCTGGGACCCGGCCGCCCCCCCGATCGACCCCGACACCCTGACGGGAGACGGACAGCTCGCCCGGGCCCTCGTCGGCATCACCCCCGCGCGCCTCGATCGGTCCGCGCCGCTCGGCACGGACTCCGCCGAGGTCGTCCTGATCCTGGAGTCCGGGTTCATCGCCCACCGGGTCCAGCGATCCGCGGCCGTCCCGATCTACCGTCGCGACCGGGACGCGTTCGGGTTCGGCGACGAAGGAGCGAGGTACGACGCCGGGCTGTGCGTGGCCGCCCGGGTGCTGGGCGCGTCCTACGTCGGCGACCGCGCCTCGCGCTGCTACAGGCCTCGCGGCTCCTCGCTCTTCGTCGTGACGGCGGCATGGCCGGCGCTGCAGGGCCGGAGCGACGGCGTGACGGGCGGCCGCCTGAGCGCGCGGGGTCCGGACCCGGCCGGTCCCCTGGCGTCGCTGCCCGCGTCCGGCCCCGCGACGGCCGTCTGGGCCGACAGCGTCCCGCTGGGCCTGACGCTCGACCTCTCGTCCGCCTATGCGGCGGAGTTCGAGGGGAGGCTGGGCGGGACCGTGGCGAAGGCCGTCGCCCGCGCCGCGACGAAATACCTCGTCGTCGAGGCCACGAAGAAGGCCGTGAAGGAAGAGGACGAGACGCTCGGGGACGTCGTCGGCCTGCTCGGAAACGTGGCCGCGATCGCGAGCGAGCACGCCGACCTGCGCTCGTGGCACCTGTTGCCGGGGGCCCTCCGGATCGCGCGCATCCGAGTCCCGGCGGGACCCGTGGAGCTGTCGGTCGTCCTCGACCAGGCGGGCCCCGCCGCGACCCGGATCATCCCGCTCGGCTCGCTCTCCGTCGCGGCCGGCTCCGTCGCGGTCGTCGACGCGCGCGTATGGCCCTGAGCGGGCGTTCGGCCGCACTTCCCTCGCGCGCTTGGCCCCGCCTCCCTTTCCGCGTTAGCTTGCGCGGCTTTCCGGTACCCCCGGGAGAGATTTCGCCGCGCGCCGGCGCGCCTCCGGGGGGCCGGCTGGAGACCTCCACGGATCTGCGGACGACATGAAGGGCATCGAACGGCAGCGGGTGGGCGGGCTTCCCGTCTGGGCCTGGGCGCTCGTCTCCTCGGCGGCGGTGTGGCTCCTCTACGCGCTCACGCTCGGGCCGACGACGGCGTTCTGGGACACGTCCGAGTACATCGCGACGGCGTACATCCTCGGGCTTCCCCACCCTCCGGGGAACCCGCTGTTCGTGCTGATCGGCCGCACCTGGCTGCTGCTCACCGCCTGGACCGGGCTCGAGGTCGCGACCCGGATCAACCTGCTCAGCGCGACGGTGTCGGCGGCGGCGGCGGGCTTCTGGTTCCTCGCCGTGATGCGGATCTGGGCGCACTTCACCGAGAACCGCGGGATCGCGCTCGCCGCCGGGTTCCTCTCGGTCCTGCTCGGCGCGACCGCGTACACGGTGTGGACACAGTCGAACGTGAACGAGAAGGTGTACACGGTCTCGCTGCTGTTCGTCGCCGTGATCACCTACCTCGCGATGCTGTGGGAGGACCACAGCGACAGCTGGCGCGGCGACCGGATCTTCGTGCTCGTCCTGTTCCTGCTCGGCCTCGGGTGGACGAACCACCAGATGTCGATCATGCCGGCCCTCGCCCTGCTCGTCTTCCTCGCGTGGCACCAGTGGCGGACGCTGCTCCGGCCCGGACTGCTGGCGATCGGCGTGCTGTTCCTACTCGCCGGCTACACGGTGCAGCTGGCGTTCGTGCCGATCCGGTCGGCGCAGAATCCGATCATCGACGAGGCGGACCCCGAGTGCTCGAGCCTGGTGACCGCCCTCGTCCCCGACTTCGGCGAGACGGTCTCGGCGCTCGCGCCGGTGCCGCGCTGCGACGCGCTGGCGGCCTCGATCAAGCGGGACCAGTACCAGAAGCCGCCGCTCTCCGAGCGGCAGGCGCCGTTCTCGGCGCAGGTCGCGAACTGGCTCCAGTACTTCGACTGGCAGTGGGCCCGCCCGCTGATGCCGCCGGCCCGGCACTTCATCACCTTGATCTTCGTCGCGCTCGGACTCGTCGGACTGTGGCGGCACGCGCGCGGGGACCCCGACAGCTTCGTGTACTTCGCCGTGCTGCTGTTCACGGTCACGCTCCTGCTGATCTACTACCTGAACTTCAAGTACGGGTACTCGCAGGCGCCCGATCTTCCGATCGAGAGGCACGAGGTCCGCGAGCGGGACTACTTCTTCATCCTCAGCTTCAACCTCTGGGGGCTCTACGCGGGGATGGGCGTCGTGACGCTGTGGCAGCGGCTCGGCCGGCGGCTCGGCCGACGGTCCGCCGGGGACGCCGCCGGGGACGCCGCCGGCGAGGCGGCGCTTGCGGAACGGAGCGGGCTGCGCCTCGCGTCACCGCTGCTGGGCGTCGCCCTCATCCCGCTGCTGCTGAACTTCCCGCTCGCCGACCGGCGCGGGGACTACGCGGCGCGTGACTGGGCGTACAACCTGCTGCAGTCGGTCGAGCCCTACGCGGTTCTGTTCACGAACGGCGACAACGACACCTTCCCGCTCTGGTATCTCCAGGAGGTGGAGGGCATCCGGCGCGATGTCACCGTGATCGTCCACTCTTATCTCGGCACGAAGTGGTATCCGAAGCAGCTCCGGCAGCTGACGGCGCCGTGCGCGGAGGGGGAGGATCCGCTGGGCTCGTTCGCGGACGCCACGGTGATGATCTGTCAGCGCCCGTTCGACCGGGACCGCGCGATCGAGCCGTACGGGGACGCGGAGGCGACGCCGCCGAGCCGGGCGATCCATTCGCTGACCGACGCGCAGATCGACGCGATCCCGATCTACGAGGTGGCGCCGGCGGGCTTCACGATCCGGTTCTCGGAGAACCTCCCGAAGTCGTACCCGGACGACCGCGTGTTCACCCATCCGGACCTGCTCGTGCTGCGGATCGTCCGCGAGTCGCTGGGCGACCGCCCGGTCTACTTCGCGGCGACGGCCCCGCCCGTCTACCAGGTCTGGGAGCTCGAGGACCACATGGTCAGGCAGGGACTCGCGTACAAGCTGGTGGACGCACCGCTGGAGGAGACCGCCGACCGGGTGGCGCTCGATCCCCAGTTCGGCGTCCGCTGGGTGGACCTCGAGCGGACGCACGACCTCCTGTGGAACGTGTTCCAGCTCGACTACCTGCTCGACTGGCAGATGTGGCCGGATCCGTCGACGCGTGCGAGCATCCCCGCCCAGTACTACATCGCGCACCTCGCTCTCGGGGAAGCGCACCGGCTGCGCGATGAGCCGGACGAGGCGGAGCGGGCCTACGAGCGCGGAACCCGGCTGTTCGCGCTGGCGGAGCGGATCGTCCCCTAGCCGCCGTTCACGAGCCGCGTCTCGTGCCGGCCCGCGGCCTCGATCCGGCGGGCGGGGGCCCCGGTTCCGTCGAACAGGAGCACGACGACCCGGCTCGTTCCGGCGGCTCGCCGGAACCGGCCCGCGTCCGCCTCGAACTCCACGGTCTGGGTCCCCGACCCCTCCACTCGCAGGTCCGGCGCCTCCACGGGTCCCTGCGTCCCGCTCCACTCCGTCCGCACCTCGAGCCGGGCCGTGCGCCCGCCCGGCCCCCGCTCGAATCCGGTCAGGGTGGTGGTCCGGATCTCGAGCACCTGCGCCTCGCTCCGGAGTCCGAGCAGGGACGCGAGCGGAACCCGGGTCGTGTCCGTCCACGCGTCGCCGACTCGGGCCGGGCCCGCCGGAAGCGCCGGGAAGCCGAGCTCCCGGAACCACGACTCGACCTGTTCCCGCAGCGCCCGGCCGAGCGGCCCTGAGGCGCCGGGCATCTCGACCCGAAGCAGACGGCCCGCGGGGGTCGTGACGAGCCGGAACCGCAGGCCGTCCAGGGCGCGGAGATCGGGAGGGTCCGCCGGGGCCGGCTCGACCTCGAACCGGACCTCGAGGATTTCCGCCCGGAGCGCGACGGAATCGAGCGAAGTCTCCTCGACCTCCTGCGCGAGACGGAGCGAGGTGCGAGTGGTCACGTCGCCGCCCAGCTCCGGGGGCATCCGCAGGTCGAGGTGCTTCTCGTACCGGTACTCGGCACGCGCGCCCGCGCGCGGGCCGATCCGCAGCGTAATGGGCCCGGCCGCGGGGACCTCCTGCGCCGCGACCGCCGGAGGCCCGCCCGGAGGCGCGACGAGCAGCGGCCCGAGCGCCGCGATCGCCGTACGGAGCGCTCTCCGGCTCCGGCCGTGCCAGTGCGGGTGGCTCATGCCGGCACGCTATGGACCGGCGGAGCGTGCCGACAGGCACTCCCCGGCGCTGTCCGACATTGGGCCAAAATGACGTCGCCCCTGCGCCGCCGGGTCGCGCGCCGCGGCCCCTGGACCCCGACCGACCGCCGTCGGCCGCGGGCGAACCCGCACGGATCGATGCGAAGGATTCTCAACGGGATGGAGTCGCGGGCGGACTCGTCGGGAAGCGCCGGTCGCCTGCCGCCGCCGCGCCCCGGTCCCGCTGGTTCGCCTCTTGCCTCCCTGCCCGGCGGACTGCAGGGCCCCGCACGGGCCGATCCCGCAGGCCGTCTCCCGTCGGGAGCAGCGGGTCGGAGTCCGGGGGCCCGGGTGACGGACGCATGAGAACGATGGACCTGCCGATCCGACAAGACGCGAGGCCGCCGCACCCGCCGCACGAAGCGGGCGCGGTGCCGGGTCGTGCCGCGCCGCCCCCCGCGGAGGCTCCCCGGGAGAGCGCGGCGGAGCAGTACCGCGCCATCTCCGAGGTGACGGCGGACTGGGCCTACTCCCTGCACATCGAGCCCGACGGCCGCGCCGTGGCGGACTGGACGAGCAGCCGCATTCAGCGTGTGAGCGGCTTCGCGCCCGACGAGCTCGGCGCGATCGACGGCTGGCTCCGGCTGCTCCACCCCGACGATCGCGGCGTGATGCGGGCGCACCTGGCGGCGCTGCAGGCGGGCCGGTCCGACACGGTCGAGTACCGCATCGTGACGCGAAGCGGCGAGACGAGGTGGATCCGCGACTACGCCCGTCCGATGCACAGCGACGACGGCGGCTCGATGCACGTCGTGGGAGGCGTCCGCGACGTCACGTCGCGGCGCCAGGCGGAGATGGACCGCGCCCGGCTCCTGTCGGAGCTCGAGCTCGTGAACGAACGCCTGGAGCGCCTCGCGCAGTCCGCGACCGAGGACCTGCAGGGGCCCGCTGCGGAACTGCACGCCGTCGTCCGCAGCCTCGAGAGCTGCACAGCGGACGCCGGCTCCCGCGACGCGGAGCTGCGGGACGATGTCGCCAGGCTCCGGCGGGTCGGGGAGCGTCTGGCCCATCTCGCGGAGGAGCTGACGAGGTTCGGCTCGATCGAGGAGCTCGAGGCCTCCGACGACTGACGGAGACCTGGCCCATCCCGGTCAGGCGTTCCTCGCGGAGCCCTCCCCGGGGCTCGCGGCACTTCCCGCCGTCGCGGCCCACGTCCCCCTCTCCCCGCCCGCGGCCGCGAGCCGCTCCTGCAGGCTCCGCACCGTCAGCTTCCGGCTGCGCAGCGCGATGATCGCGTCGGCAGGCGCCGATGCGGCCGAGAGCGTCGTGGTGTAGGGAATTCTGCGGGCGATCGCCGCCCGGCGGATCATGTAGTCGTCCTGCTGGGCGTGCTTGCCGAGCGGCGTGTTCACGAGGAGCTGGATCTCTCCCGACATCATCAGGTCGAGAATGTGCGGCCGCCCCTCGTGCACCTTCAGCACCGTCTCACACGGAACGCCCCGCGCCCTCAGGTACCTGGCGGTGCCCGAGGTCGCAAGGATCTCGAACCCCAGCTCGTGCAGCCGCCGCACGATCGGCGTGGCGGTCGGCTTGTCGCGGTCGTGCACGGTGACCACGACGTTGCCGCTCAGCGGGAGCGAGCCGTCGGCCGCCACCTGCGCCTTGGCGAAGGCGAGGCCGAAGCTCTCGGCGAAGCCCATCACCTCGCCGGTCGAGCGCATCTCGGGACCGAGCATCGGGTCGGCGTCGGGGAACTTGTCGAACGGGAAGACCGCCTCCTTCACCGCCACGTCGAGGACGGGGGGGTCGTCGGGAAGCCCCATGTCGTCCAGCCGCTCTCCGAGCAGCACACGGGCGGCCACCCGGGCGAGAGAAATGCCGGTCGCCTTGCTGACGAACGGCACGGTCCGGCTCGCCCGCGGGTTCACCTCCAGCACGTAGACCCGCCCCTCGTGCACGGCGAACTGCACGTTGATCAGCCCCCGCACGCCCAGACGCTCGGCGAACGCCCGGGTGAAGCGCCGCATCTCCGCGATGTGGTCGTCCCGGAGCAGGTATGGAGGGAGGACGCACGCCGAGTCGCCGGAGTGGATCCCCGCATCCTCGATGTGCTGCATCACGCCGCCGATCAGCACCCGTTCGCCGTCGCACACGGCGTCCACGTCCGCCTCGAACGCGTCCTCGAGGAAGCGGTCGAGCAGCACCGGGTGCTCGGGCGATGCCTGGACCGCCTTCGCGAAGTACTCGCGGAGCATGTCCTCGTCGTAGACGATCTCCATCGCCCGGCCCCCGAGCACGTAGCTCGGACGCACGAGGACCGGGTAGCCGATCCGGTGCGCGATCTCCATCGCCTCGGCGAGGCTCGTGGCCGTGCCCCCTTCCGGCGCCGCGATCCCGAGCTCCCGGCAGACAGCCTCGAACCTCCGCCGGTCCTCCGCCTCGTCGATCGACTCCACGCTCGTGCCGAGAATCGGGACGCCGAGCGCCTCGAGCCGGCGGGCGAGCCGCAGCGGGGTCTGCCCGCCCATCTGGACGATCACGCCCTCCGGACGCTCGTGCTGGACGATCTCGAGCACGTCCTCGAGCGTCAGCGGCTCGAAGTAGAGCTTGTCGGAGATGTCGAAGTCGGTCGAGACGGTCTCGGGGTTCGAGTTGACCATGATCGTCTCGACGCCCGCCTCGCGCAGGGCGATCGCCGCAGAGACGCAGCAGTAGTCGAACTCGACGCCCTGGCCGATCCGGTTCGGGCCGCTCCCCAGGATCACGACCTTCCGCCGGTCCGAGCGCTCCGACTCGTTCTCCGACTCGTAGGTGGAGTACAGGTAGGGCGTGGCCGCCGGGAACTCGCCGGCGCACGTGTCGACGGTCCTCCACACGGGCCGGATCCCGTGGGCGTGCCTGGCCTCCCGCACGTCGGCCTCCGGGATTCCCCGGATCCACGCCAGCTCCCCGTCGCCGAAGCCCATCCGCTTGGCGCCGCGAAGGAGCCCGGGCGACAGCTCCGGAGCCTCCCGGATTTCCGTTGTCGCCGCAATGATCCCGGCGAGCTGTCGCAGGAACCAGAGGTCGATCTTCGTGAGCTCGGCGACCTCCTCCGGCGCCATGCCCGCGGCGAGCGCCCGGTAGATCTGGAACGGCCGCTCGGGAGTCGGCGTCCGGAGCGCCGCGCGGAGCGCGTCGGGGGAGTCGTCCCGGAGCCGGTCGTCCTTCGGGTCGGGCGCGGGGAGCCAGCCCGCGCGGTCGTTCTCCAGGGCCCGGAACCCCTTCAGCCACGCCTGCTGGAACGTCCGGCCGATCGCCATGACCTCGCCCACGGCCTTCATCTGTACGCCCAGGGTCGCGTCGGCCCGGGGGAACTTCTCGAACGTGAAGCGCGGCAGCTTCACCACCACGTAGTCGAGCACGGGCTCGAACGAGGAGGGCGTGACCCGGGTGATCGCGTTCTCGATCTCGTCCAGGCGGTAGCCCACGGCGAGCTTCGCGCCGATCCGGGCGATCGGGAAGCCCGTCGCCTTCGAGGCCAGGGCCGAGGAGCGCGAGACCCGCGGGTTCATCTCGATCACCAGCATCTCGCCGTCGACCGGGCTGAGCGCGAACTGGATGTTGCAGCCGCCGGCCTCCACCCCGATCTCGCGGATGATCCGGATCGCCGCGTCCCGCATCCGCTGGTACTCGACGTCCGACAGAGTCATTGCCGGCGCAACCGTGATCGAGTCCCCAGTGTGGACGCCCATCGGGTCGAAGTTCTCGATCGAGCAGACGATGACGACGTTGTCCGCCCCGTCGCGCATCACCTCGAGCTCGAACTCCTTCCAGCCGATCACGCTGCGGTCGATCAGCACCTCCCCGACCGGCGAGTGCTGGATCCCGCGCCGGACCTTCTCCTCGAACTCCTCCGCGTTCCACGCGATGCCGCCGCCGGTGCCGCCGAGCGTGAACGACGGCCGGATGATGGCGGGGAAGCCGATCTCCCCCACGATCGCGCGGGCCTGCTCGAGGGTGGTCGCGAAGCCGCCGTGTGGGACCGCCAGCCCGATCCGCCGCATCGCCTGGGCGAATTCCTCGCGGTCCTCGGCCATCCGGATCGCTCGCACGTCGGCGCCGATCAGCTCGACCCCGTACTTCGCGAGCACCCCCTCGTCGTGCAGGGCGAGGGCGACGTTCAGCGCCGTCTGCCCTCCCATCGTGGGGAGGATCGCGTCGGGCCGCTCCTTCTCGATCACCCGCGCCACCCACTCGGGCGTCAGCGGCTCGACGTAGGTCGCGTCGGCCAGATCCGGGTCCGTCATGATCGTGGCCGGATTCGAGTTGACGAGGATGACGCGGTAGCCCTCCTCGCGGAGGGCGCGCACGGCCTGCGTGCCGGAGTAGTCGAACTCGCAGGCCTGGCCGATGACGATCGGCCCGGAGCCGATCAGGAGGATCGAGGAGAGGTCGTCTCGCCTGGGCATCGCGGGACTATACGCCGGGGAACCTGGGAGTCAAGCAGGGCTCCCCCCTCTCGCCTGGCCGCCGCCGCGGACGCCGGAGCGTGGCGCGCGACCCGTCCCCCGGTCCGCGCCCCCCCTGGATCCCGTGTCAGTCGAAGCGCTCCGGCATCGCGAACAGCACGCTGAAGCGCGCCGTCGCCTCCGCGGCGACCCGGCGGTCGGCGGGAACGGCGACGAGATAGAACGCGTCCATGCGTTCCCAGTTCTTCGGCTTGTACGGGATGACGCCGTTGATCACGAACCGCCCGGGATCCGTGACCGCGTAGCCGGCCGGGACGGCTTCCTCGGCCTGACGGATCAGCTCGGGATCGTACACGATGCTGCCGTACTCGGGCTGCCCGGGCTGCAGGGCCTCGCGCAGTGGCAGCGCACCATTCTCCGGCACCGTGAACGGAGACGACCGGTAGGTGCGGACGATCCTGGTTCCCTGCATCTGGTGCACGTGGAGGACGAGTGAGAGCGCCTTCGCGCCGCGCAGCTCCACGCTCCCCGTCTGGCGGAGGAGCTCCGAGAAATCGACGCTGCCCTTCGTGCGGTTCGCGAGCTCGGCGCCACGCCGCGCATCGAGCGTGATCGAGGTGCTGATCGCGGCGCTCGTCTGCGCGACGACGCGCTTTGGCGCGCCGAGCCCGTGCACGGACACGAGCCCGAATACGAGGGCGAGGGCCACGCGGGCGACGAGAGGACGACCGGCGCTCCGTTCGCATACTTGGTGACAATTGTGCATTTGCATCTTGGTTGCTCCGATCCTGGTGATCGCGGCTCCCCCGTCGGAACCAGACGATGCGCAAGACCCACCCGGGCTCGACGGAGCGCCGCGAGGACCGACCACCCCGACGAGGGAGCGGCGTCACGCCTCAGCACCCGACGTTGGTGCTCGTGCTGAACAGCCGGTCCACGTCGCTGAGGGGGATGTCCCTGCGCGTCGTGCCCTTGTCGCCGCCGTAGCACCGGGTCACGGCGTTCGTCTTCGTGCCCTTCCACAGACGGAACTCGTACTGCCGCGCGAAGTCGCAGCCGAGGTCCAGTTCCATCGTCATCTTGGCCAGCTCGCCGGGCCGGATCCGTCGGTTCGACATGGGGAGCGGCTTCTTCCACGGGCCCCAGAACTTCACCACGCCCTGGCGGGTCCGGACCCGGCTCTCCTCGCTCCAGAACCAGATGTCTCCGCTGCTGCCGCCGTTCTTGGCCGTGACGTTCACCTGGCAGCCCATCGGGGTGTCGATCTCCTCGATCGTCACGGCGGCCCGGGCTGCGTCGGGGTGCGAGGCCTCCGAACCCGCCACGACTGCGAGTGCAGGTACGAGAATCGCGCAGGCGATGATGGTCCGAACGAACATGTCTCCTCCTTCGGTTCAGTGGGGTCAGTCCGTGAACCTCTCGGTGCGGGCGAACCGGGGGTTGGTCGTGGAACTCGCCGCCGCCTTGCTCGCCCCGTCCAGGGCCGGAATCGCGATCAGGACGAGTCCTGTGGCATCGGCGGCCGTCCGGCCGAGGAAAGCCGACGCGGAGCCCGAGTCGATCGCCCGCATGGCGTCGGCGACGGTGATCGGCGTGCCTGCGAGCTCGGACGTGACGGTCCCCGCCGGACCGGGGAACGGCCAGCCGGGAAGGAAGTCCTTCCCCGACAGCGGGACGGATCCGTCTCCCGCCGGCACCTGCGACCGGGACCGCCACACGTTCACGACCTTCCCCTTGTCGACCGCCAGCGCGACCACGACGACGTCGACGCCGCCGCTGGAAGAGCGCGTGACGGTCCCGGCGAGGTTGAGCTCGCCCTCGGCGGTCAGCACCAGTCCGTAGCGGCGGACCAGGTCCCACGCAGCCCCTTCCTCGCCGTGGATGGCACGCAGGCACACGTCCGGAAAGGTCAGCGTGAACTGCATCTGCGCCTGCGCCGCGGGGGCAGATGCGAGTACTCCGAGCCCGGCCAGCATGCCGGCCAGCGTCTTCACGTTCATCCTTCGCTCCCCTTCGTTGGTGAGCCCGCGGCGACGTCGGGACCTGCGCCGGCCCCGCCGTCCGCGACTCCGAGGGCGGGCACGAACACCACGCATGCGAGATTGGATCGAGCGGACATGGCCTCTCCACTCCGTTTTCGGACCGGCGCCGGGTTCAGTCGAATACTTTCGGCCGGACGAACCTCGGGCTCGTGGTCGTACTCTCCGCGTCCTTGCTCGAGCCGTCGAGCGCCGGGATCGCCACCAGGAGAATCCCGGTCGCGCCGGCGGCGGTGCGGGAGTCGAGGAAGGCCGAGACCTTGCGCACGTCGATGGCGCGCATGACTTCTGCCGCCGTGACCGTGGTGCCGGCTTGCTCCGCGACGACCGGCCACCGCACCGGCCGTCCCGAGAACCGTGTCACCGGCTGTCTGCTCATGAGTGCACCCATTCCCCGGCGGTCAGAGCCCGTCCATGTAGCAACGGCCGGCCTCCGCGAAGATGCGGTTGCCTTCCTCCAGCACCTTCACGCTGCCCTCGAACGCCCTCCGGGCGTCCGGGCTGTCGTGGTAGATCTCGCTGACCAATGACCAGTGGGCCGCCTGGGGCACGACCTCGAGGATGTAGCGGACGTGCTCCTTGACCGTGCCCGCCTCGGCGGCCGTGGTCACCGCGGGATTCGAGCTCTGGAGCGCCGCGATCGCGGCAGCGTTGCGGTCCACCGCCCGCTTCAGGAGATCCCGGCTGTTCGTCGCCGCGACCGCGTACGCTCCCGCGGACCCGTTCTTCGCGGCGTCGGCGGACGCCGACTTGTGCGCCGCGGCGATGGTGCGGCCGTACAACTCCAGGCTGCGAGGGGAGATCGTGGCGCAGGGGTTGGAAGGACCGGGACGCGCCACGCCGGGCGGCGGCAGCATCGCTGCGACGGCGATGGCCGCGAGAGTCGCCAGGGCACCGAAGCCCACGTGTACTTTCCGCCGTTCGATCATTGCCCTCACCCGGTTCGCGTTTCGTTGTCGGTCGGGACGTTCCCACGATCGAGCGTGGCTACAGCTGTGCTGCTGAACATCGGCTTCTCCAGCGCGGTCTGGTCACGACCGGCTCGGGAAGAGGCCGGTCAGGGCGATCGCGTAGCGGAAGGGCGGCCTCGAGGCTCGCAGCTGCTTCTGGTGCGCCAGCTCGAGCGGGCGCGTGTCGGGCAGCTTGAACGTCGTGCGGCCGTCACCTCCGAAGTACGTCCCGATCAGGGAGAACAGGGCCTGGTACTGCTGGACGGGCAGCTCCTGGCCTTCGCAGAACGCGAAGCCGCGCGGCGCGAAACTGTACGGAACCGTGACGATCTCTCCGATCCAGTTCTCCCCGCCGAACTTCTCCGGCGTGACCGCCGGTCCGATGGCGGGCAGGCGAGCGGGCCGCAGGCCCGACAGGGCGGCGCCGCCCGCCAGGGCCGCCAGGAAGCCCGGAACATGCCGGAGAAAGCCGCGTCGTCCCGTCGACGATCGCTGTTCGAACATCCTACATACCTCGAGTCGAGGGATTGCCGAAGTCGACGGTGTGGTCTGACGACCCCTTCGTCGCCCTGCTCGCGAGCTTGCAGGTCCTCGGGGTCACTGACCGATGACCTCCGCGTAGTCCTCCACGTCCGGCGGGCCTTCGTTGACCTTCACGTTCAGGATCTCGATCGTGGCTTCGATCGCGCCGCCGGAGGCCATGCTCTCCAGCTGCTCGAACTGTTTGCCCATCCGGCTCATGATCATGTCCTTCTGTTCCTTCGGCAGCTTGTCGAGCTCCGCCTTGGCCTTCGCCAGCTCCGCCTGGGCCTTCTCCATCTCGGCCCTCTCCTTCTCGGTCATCCCCGCTCCCGTGAGGCCGTCGATCCGCATCGTCTGGAGCTTCGGAAGCAGGACGCCGCCGCCCATTCCGCCGAAGAATTCGTAGCCCGAGTCGATCTTCTCGATCGTGATCGGGCTCGTGCGCGCTCCGTCCGACATCGTTCCCTCGACCCGGAGTCGGAGCGGGACGTAGTACTGCGTATCGATCCACAGGCTCACCGTCTTCGGCGTGAACGTCCCGCCCTCGGGAGTGGACTGGGCGAAGGCCTGGACCGTGCCGCCCTCGGCCCGCAGCAGGAAAGCCTCCCTGCCGTCCACCGACTCCCGGCCCACGTACCGCGCCGCGGCCGCGAACGCCGCCATCTCGAACTCATCCTGCATCGCTTCTGCAGTCGGATCATCCGTCTCCCGCGAGGCCGCCGCCGCCTCGTCCAGGAAGTACGCCATGTCCGCCATCATCCCGTCGATCCCGAGCGCCGCCGCTCCCGGTCCCATCTCGCTCGCCAGGGCGGGTCCGAGCATTCGAAGGCCGGTGGCCATGCCCGAGGCCATGAGGGCGGCCTCCTCCTGCGTGTAGCCGCTCTCCTCGGCCGCGAGCTCATCCGGCGGCACGATTCGAAACACGTCCGTGCCCGGCGCCCGCTCGTAGTAGAGGAGGTGGCGGCTCCCGGCAGACCGCTGGTCGACGGTGTAGTTCTGGACGGCGGCCTCGCGCCCGACCTTCATCTCCCGGGCCGTCATCAGGATTCCCTGCGCGTCCTGCGGCATGCCCGCCGTGAGAGCGGAAATCAGGGCGAGTGCGGGTGCGGCGAAGCTGCTCAACATCGAGATTCTCCCTTGTGGTGTCGTTCCACGGGCTCACGACGCCCGTTCCGGTCCTGTCCCGCTCGAGTGATGCGCGCCCAGCCGGCGATCAGGCGCCGCCCAGCCTCACGAGCTCGACCCTCCGGTTCTGCTGCTTGCCCTCGGCCGTGTCGTTCGGAGCGACGGGCCTCGACTCCCCGAAGCCGACCGATTCGAGCCGGCCGGCCTCGATGCCGTAGTTGGCCACGAGGTAGTCCTTCACAGAGGCCGCGCGGCGCTCGGAAAGGTCCTGGTTGAAAGCGTCATCGCCGTCCGAATCCGTGTGCCCCTCGATCGCGATCCGCAGCTCGGGGTGCTCCTGGAGCATCGTCCCGATCTCCTCCAGCGTGCCGCTCGACTCGGGCCGGATCGTGGCACTGGCCACGTCGAAATGGATGCCCCGCGTGGCCACCCTCCCGTCGGCGGCGAGACGGTCGTAGAGGTCGAGGCCGCCGGCCGCGATGCGGAACCCGCCGACCAGGATCGGGTGCTCGGGGGTCGCCGAGCCCACGGAGACGTACAGAGTGTCGGAGCGGGGGAAGACGGCGTTCGGTACGTTCGCCACCCGCTCCTCTCCCAGGTAGATCTTCATGTGCTCGCCATCCGCCATCACGCGGACGGGCGTGATCGCGTCCTTCACGGTCTTGTGATCGATGTGGGCGAGTGCCTCGGGGCCGGCGCCCGAGGGCCGGATCCCCGCCCGGGCGAACTCGATCGAGACGGCGGAGCCGCGGAAGTCCCTGGGCTGCCCGAAGTAGGCGCGACCCGTGGTCAACCGGGCGTACGCGTTTCCGTGCTGAAGGTTGACCGCGTACTCGACCGTGAACTGGTCGGGCAGCGTCTCCGGGAGCGGGATCGCGAAGGAGCCGCCCGACAGCGCCCGGACGTACCGCTCGCCCTGCCACTCGATGACCTCGAAGCTCCCCTGGACGAGCGAGAAGCGACGCGGAAAGTCGCCCACGTTGTCCCTCGCGTAGTCCTCGTCCACGAGAACCCGGTCGCCGGGCACGAAGTCGTAGTTCGAGTACGCGGTGCTGAAATCGGCCGGCGGCGGGGCGCCCGCGGCGCCCGGCGGGGGAGGCACGGCCCCGCCGCCCATCATCTCCGCGGCCTCGCCGGGGTCGGTGACGGCCTCGCCCTCCTCGTCGACGAGCATCTCGCCCTGCTCGTCCGTCAGGTAGTAGTCGTCGCCCGAGCTCTTCGCGCCGTCGATGCACTCGAAGTCGTTGAACGGGCAGGCGACCCCCTCCCGCACGAGCCGGTCCGTCTGGCCGAGCAGTTCTTCCTCGGCCGCCTGCTTCGCGGTCTCCTTCAGCTTCTTGAAGATCTGGGCGTGCCCGGTGGCGGGTGTCGCGATCGCGACCGCGACCGCGATCGCCACTACGCGGGCGAGTGGAGTCGAGCGCATGTTCCGTCTCCTTCGGGTGCCGGTCGGGGGCCTGTGCAAGGACCTGCACCCGTAGAGCGGAATCGGAGAGAAGGAACTGCCACCGGTGGCAGGGACGGCGCGGGTCCGCGGCGCGCCGGCCTGCCGAAGGGTCAGCGGAGGGCGGCCTCGCTGCGGGCCACGGCGATCTGCTCGAGCAGCCGGCTGGCGCTCTTCGAGAGGCTCGCGAGCTGCGGGCTCGACGACGTCTCGTCGAGCACCTTCCACGCGAGGCTCTCGCTCTCGTCCAGCCGTCCCTGCGCGAGGAGGCAGCGCGCGAGGCTCGTCCAGGACGTCGCCGTAATCCGGGTGAGCCGACCCTCGTCCCCTCCGTGCTGCTCGAGGACGCGGACGGTCTCCCGGAGGACCTCCTCCGCCTCCGCGTGCTCGCCGAGCTCCATGAGTGTCACGCCGAGGCCGTGCAGCGGATAGGACAGGCGCCACCGCTCGTTCGGATAGGCCCGGTCCCGCTCCGCCAGCACCTCCCGGAACACGCGGACCCCTCCCTCGAGGTCGCCGCGCTCGACGAGCATCCAGGCGTAGTTGTTGAGGATTGAGAGCGTCGTCGAGTGCGCGGGACCGAGCACCTCGCGGTCGATCTCGATCGCGCGCAGCATGAGCGAGTCCCCCGATCCCGTCTCGCGCCCGTCGTGGATCATCGCGAGGTCGTTCAGGCTCGCCGCGACGGCGAAGTGCCAGTCGCCGAACAGCTCGCGACGGATCCGGAGCGCCTCCTCCTGGAACGGCAGCGCGTTCTCGCCGCCGTCGTGGGCCACGTCCTGCAGCGCCGTCGCCAGCCGTTCGCGCCCCTCCGGGTCGCTGCGCAGGACCTCGACCGCGGCGAGGCGCGCCCGCTGCGCGGAGTCGCGGTCCGCGGGGAGCGCCTCGTGCGCCGTCTCCAGGATCACGAGGGCAGCTTCCGGCGTCGTGGGACGGATGGCGCTCGCGACCTGGTACGCCCGCGCGCGGAGCCGCGACCCGCTGTCCACGTCCACGCCGCGCAGGGCCGCGCCGAGCCTCCGCAGCGCCGCGGCCAGCCGCACGTCCCGTCCCGGATCGGCGGGCTCCCCCTCCAGCAGGAACACGGCCCGCTCGAGATGTTCCCTGGCCTGCTCGTACCGCCCGAGCGACAGGTAGATGGCGCCGAGCGTGCCCGAGAGCTCGGCGAGGACGGACGGGTGAGCGGAGAAGTCCGCGTCCACGCGGTCGGCGGCCCCGTCGACCAGGGCGCTGACCGTCATGGTGTCGCCGCCCGCGTTCGGTCGCGCCGTCTCGAAGATGTCCGTCAGGAAGTCACGGACCGCGGCCGCGCGAGAAGCTTCGGCCCGGGCCAGGTTCCGCTCCCGCTCGAGCTGCCGGCCGTGCCGCTCCACCGTCGCCACGTATCCGGCCAGCGCGAGCGTCGCGGCGGCGAGCGCCGGCGCGGCCCACCGGTTCCGGCGGAAGTACTTCCGGACCCGGTAGGGCACGCTCGCCCGGCGGGCGGCGATCGGCCGGCCCTCGAGGTGCCTCCGCACGTCCTCCACGAGCTCGATCGCCGTCGAGTAGCGGTCGGCGGGGTCCTTCTCGAGGGCCCGGAGCACGATCGTGTCGAGGTCGCCGGCGAGGCGGCGTGAAAGCCGATCGGTGGTCGCGCCTCTCCGGGAGCCCGCCTCGGGCGGAGCGGTGCGCGCCGCGCGGCTCGGCGGACGCGGGGGCGTCGCGAGGATCGCCTCCCCGATCGACCACCGGGAGCCGTCTCCCACGTCGTGAGGCGAGACGCCCGTCAGCAAACCGTACAGCAGCACGCCGAGCTGGTATACGTCGGACGCCGTGGTCACGGGCTCCCCGCGGACCTGCTCCGGGCTCGCGTACCGGAGCGTGAGTGGCTGGAGCCCGGTGCGGGTTTGATGCGACTCCTCGTCGGTCGAGTCGAGCAGCTTCGCGATCCCGAAGTCGAGCAGCTTCGGTACCCCGTCTTCTCCGACCAGGATGTTCGACGGCTTGATGTCGCGGTGGATGACGAGCCGGCCGTGCGCGAACTGCACGGCGCGCCCCACCTCGAGGAACAGCCGAAGCCGTTCCTCCACCGTGCAGCTCCGGGCGTCGCAGTACTCGTCGATCGGCAGGCCCTCGACGTACTCGAGCGCGAGAAACGGCCGGCCGTCCTGCGTGGAGCCCCCGTCGTAGAGCCTCGCGATGTTCGGGTGTTCCAGCGAGGAGAGGATGCGCCGCTCGGCGTGGAAGCGCGCGAGCACGTCTTCCGTGTCGAGCCCGGGGCGGACGATCTTGAGGGCGACACGCCGGCGGAACAGTCCGTCCGTCCGCTCCGCGAGCCAGACGGAAGCCATCCCGCCGCGCCCGATCCGCTCGAGGATCCGGTATCGCCCGGCGACGCTTCCGATCAGGTCGGAGTCCGGGTCGCCGAGGCGCTCGATGCTCTCGAGGGCCTCGGCGGGAAGCGTCGGGGGGCGCTCGAGGAAACCCTCGGAGTCGCTCGCGGCGGCCAGGAGCGCGGCTACGGCGTCGCGGAGGGCCGGGTCTCCCGCGCAGGCGACGTACAGCCGCTCCTCCCGTTCCTCGGCCGGCCAGTCGAGGGCCTCGGCGAACAGATCGTCGACCCGGCGCCAGTCGTCCGGGGGGAGCCGGTCCGCCATTCGTCCTCCCGTGGAGGTAGCGCGCTCGGAGCGGATGCGCGGCTCAGGAGAGCGCGTCGAACAGGTAGGCCCGAGCCCGTGTCCAGTTCCGCGCGACCGTCCGCTCCGACGTGCCGAGCGCCTCCGCCGTTTCCGGGACGGTCATCCCGGCGAAGTACCGGCACTCGACCATTCTCTCCAGCTCCGGATCGTGCAGTCCGAGCCGGGTGAGCGCCCGGTCGAGCGCGATCAGCTCCACGGCGCCGGGCCCGCCTTCCGTGCGCGCGGCCTCCGGCCCCAGCGGCACCCGGACCCGGTCCCCGCCCCGCTTCTCGGCGCCCTGCCGCCGGGCGTAGTCAACCAGCACGTTCCGGATCACCCGGGCCGCGACCGCGAAGAAGTGGGCCCGGTCGTTCCAGGTCGCCGTCGCCTGGTCGACGAGCTCCAGGTACGCCTCGTGGACGAGGGCCGTCGTGTCCAGCGTGTGGTCCGTCCGCTCCGCCCGGAGCCGTCGATGCGCGATCCGTCTGAGGTCCTCGTAGACGAGCGGGACGAGCCGGTCGAACGCCGCCCGATCGCCGTTCGCGCAGCGTGCCAGGATGCCGGTGATCTCGCCCGCGGCGTCAGGCCCGTCGCGAGGCGGCCGGGTGCCGGGAGAATCGCCGCGCTCCGCTCGCAATGGGCTCCCTCCGTGGACTGGAAAGCCGGGCACGAGACCCATCGATGCCCTCGCGTCCCGAGGGAGTCAAGGATGGACCCCTGCTTGCCCGACTGCCAGCCCACGAGAGGAAGCTCGACGGCGAGTGAGGTCCCGATCGCCGGCCCTCGAAGCGGAAAGCGGGCGGGGGTCCCGCCACCCGCGGTCCCCGCCCGCTCCAGCCGCCGGGCGCACGGAGCTCGACGGCCGCGCCGCCGAACTCCATCCAGCGTCGTACGTTACATCGCTTCCTCGGTCGCGGCGGCCGGCGTATCCGTCCCGATGTCGGCCACGACCTTCCACTCCCCGTCGATCTTCTCGTAGACCGTCAGATACTCACCCGTCTCCGGAGCGGACTCGCCGACGCCGTCGGGGTCGAAGGTCCAGGTGCCGCGCTCCCACGCCATGTCGCCGGCATCCGAGACCTCGACCGACTTCGTGGCCCAGTCGATCGTCGCATCGGGCATCGCGGACCATTGCTCCTGCATCACGGCCCGGATCGCGGCGGGCCCTTCGGCGGGCGCCTGGCCATCGGGGAACGTGACCGCGTCCTCGGCGAACACGGCCATGACCGCGTCGAGGTCGCGGGCCTGGGCGGCCTGCGCCCAGCGCATCGAAATGGACTCGACGGCATCGGCCTCGGCCGCGAGGTCGACGGCGGGTGTCGTCTCCTCGACGGCGGCCTCCTCGGCCGGCGGCTGGCAGGAGATGAACGCCGCCGCGGCGACGAGGACGAGTGCTGAACTGAGGGACGTGCGAGTACGCATATACTGCCTCCAGATGGGAAAAAGGGGGTGGGTCCGCTCGGGGCCCACCCCTGCAACCTCGCCGGAGCCGACGACCGCGTCAATCCCGCCCGCCGGCGCCCCCGCGCAACGGGCCGGGAGAGGCGGCCGCGACGGGTGTGTCTACCAGTCCGCCACCATCCCCTTGACCGCGTACGAGGGCCGGATGTCCACCGGCACCACGCCCGCGAGCCGGTCGATCGCCGCCCGCATCTCCGGCGACATCGTCCCGTACCGCTCCAGGAAGGCCCCCGCTCCCGCCCGGTCGCCGGTGGCCTGCAGCAGCAGGTACTGGGCGGCGAGGTCCGACATCGCGGCGGGCATCCGCTCGAAGTCCGCCGCGAACCGGCCCGACGCCTCGTCGTAGGCGATCGCGCCGGCGTCGCGTAGGAAGTTGAACTGGGTGAGGCAGCCGAGTCCGTGCGCCTCGGTGGCCCCGAACCGGACGCAGCGGAACATGTCCGCCACGTGGTCGATCCAGACCTCCTCCAGGAAGGCGCGGTCGTAGACGCCGCGCTCCAGCAGCACGCCGAGGCTGTGGGTGCCGACCGCGTCCGCCTTCGCCTCCTCGAGCGCCGAGTAGTGCTCCTGCAGGGCCTGGTTCACGGTGAGGTCGGGCTGGCCGGTCACGTAGTCGGGCCCGAGCCCGTGCGACAGCTCGTGCACGAGGATCCGCGTGAAGTAGGGCTCGAACCCGATCCGCTCCGCCTGCTCCGGGACCAGCACCTCCGCCGCGATCGGCTTCAGGTTCGTGTCGAACTTCGCGCGGATCACGTTGCGGAGCATCACCTTCTTCGACCCCTCCGTCTCCCGCACCCGCGGGTCGTTCGGGAGGGCGAAGGCGATCGTCTGGATGCCGACCGAGGCCTCGCCGGACGCGTAGATCAGGTCGACGACGGAGATCGGGGAGGAGAAGTCCCGGTCCAGGTACTTGTGCTCGTCGGGAATCGGGAGCGCCCGCTCGAGCCGCGGCAGATCCGCCGCGAGCCCCGCCAGCTGCGCGCTCGCCGCGGGGTCCCGGAAGCCGATGAAGGACTCGAACGACGCCTTGTAGCCGAACAGGCCGTCCTCGTAGACCTCGTACGGCCCGATCGTCGGGTCGATCAGGTTTCCCTCGAGCCGCATCCAGGCGATCTCGCTCTCGTAGTAGTCGTCCGAGAGGAACGCGTCGGCGCGCAACCGCAGGAAACGCGCGAGCGACTCGTTGTCGGCGTGCTCCGCCGCGTCGCGCAGCGCGTCCGCGGCCGCCTCGAGGTGCCCGGAATAGGCCGCGGAATAGGGCGTCGCCTCGAGCCCTCCGTTGTCTCTTTCAATGATCGTGTAGTAGGACGTGAACGCGGGACGGTCGGCCGGGTTGAGCCCGAGCCACTCCTCGAACTCCGCCTTCGTCATCTCCTCGGGATAGAACCCCGAGCCCGGCGGCTTCGGCCCGACGCCCCGGAGGAACGGCTCGTTCTCCTCGAGCGCGTCCCACGGGCCGTACATGATGTCGTAGTACGCCCGCGTCGCCCGTGCCTCGGGCGTGTCGCCCTCCGGCAGCAGCGACTCCGCCGTCGCGTTTCCCCGCCAGACCTGGAGCGCGAAGATCGAGTCCAGGTGGTCGGACGCCTCCACGAGGCGCCGCACCACCCGCTTCTGGCGGTCGTCGAGCCGCGCGGCGTCGAACGAGAGCTCGACCGGCGCGAACCGCGCCAGGCGCTCCTGCATCATCAGCTCGCCTTCGCCCGCCGCGGGCTCGCCGCCTCCACAACCCGCCAATAGGCCGCACGCGACGGCCACGGCGAGCGTGGATCCCGGTCTTCGGCTATCCCTCATGCCCCGCCTCCCTTCTTTCCCCGCTCCTTCCGCACGGCGGTCGCCACGAACAGCGCGAAGCCGCCCCACACGAACAGGAGCACGAGCGTCATGGTCACGATGCCCCGAGTGGTCATCGGGCGTCCTCCCACTCCTCGTCCGTCGCCGGCCCCTGCTGGTTCTCCATCAGCATGAGCCACCGCCCGTCCTTCTTCACGAGAAGCGCCTCGAAGCGGACGAGGGCGACCACGTCGTCCCCCTCGTCCGGCTCGAGCGCGTAGCGGAACATCCCCGTCTCGAACGCGGTCTCCTCGCCGCTCAGGCGCCCCGTGAACCGGAACGCGACGCCCGCCTCGGCCCGGCCTTCGCGGGTGTCGACGAACCCCTGCTTCCAGCCCGCCAGCGCGGACTCGATCGGGTAGGTCCCCGTCCCCCCGACGACGAGGACCGCGTCCGGGTGGTAGAGGCGGGCGTAGCCCTCGAAGTCGCCCTCGGCGACCGTCCGCGAGACCTCGTCCCAGTACGCGTCGAGCTCGGACTCGGCCTGCGCGCGGGCCGTCGACGGAGCCGCGAGGAGAACCGCGGCGAGGAAGAGTGCGGCGCGAGTAGCGGTACGAACGACGCTGCGGGGGTCTGCGGTCGGCTGATGACTCACCGTGGTCCACTCCTCTCGATCGGGCTCCTCGTCTCCCCCCCCGCGCAGGGAGCGGACGATCGCCTCGTCCGTCTCGCGGTGCGGGAGAATCTGCTCGTGTCCGGCGTTCCGGGCCACCCGGTTGTCTCCGTCCATCGTGCCCCGGCGCAGATGCACGGCCCGGAAGTGCGGTGTGCACGTCCCCGAACAGGCTCGCCCGCGCCGCATGGGATCGTCTCATTCCGCGTGAGAAACGGCGCGACCGCAGGACGCTTCACGTCCCTTACCGCCCACCCCCGAACGACTTGACATACTCGACGGGGGGGGTAGTCTGAATTTCAGAACACCTGCGCCCCCTGTCACGCAGGCTGCGCGACCCTCCCGACCCGTCGGAGCCTGCCCGTTCGCCCGAGTACTGCATGGGGGCATGGTGATGGCAGGTGACTCCTCGGGACATGTTGCCCGATCGCTGACCGCTCGCGAGCGCGAAGTGCTCGAGCACGTCGTGCTCGGACTCTCCAACAAGCAGATCGCGGCACAGCTTCGAATGTCGCGAGGAACCGTGCGTGCGCATCTGCACTCCGCCTTCCTCAAGCTCGGCGCGAGCAACCGTACGGAAGCCGCCGTGCGCTACCTCGCGCTTCGTGAGGATCGACCGATCCGTGGAGAATGATACCGCGTCAGGTGCCTTCTGCCGTGGGGTGTCATAGAACAGATGGCCTAGAAGAAATGTCCGATTGCTGGGGCGCGGCCACATGCACGACCATTCCTCTTGGTCGCGTGCCCCCCAACGGATAGTCCGACTCGCGAAGGAGGCAGCCATGCGAATTCGACTGAGTACGCGCAGATCACTCCTCATCGCCGCCGTGCTCGCTGCTGCAAATCTCGGTCTGGCGCTGTCCACACCAGGTCCCGCAGTTGCGGAGCAAGCATGTCCAACCGAACGCTCTGACTGCACGAGCGGCGTCGAAGAATGCAAGGACTGCACGGGGTGCATCTGCTGGAAGTGCGGTCGAAACTGTTCCGAGGTCTAGTTCTCCCTGCCGGCCCGACCTCGGACTTACGGTGAGGAAGGGGAGCTAGCGCGGTGTCCCCTTCCACACCAGTTGCGCAGATTCTCTTGTACAGGGGCTCGAAATGTCGCGTCTCACCACGTGCATGATTGTCCTGCTCGTAGCGGGGCTCATCTACCAGGTGAGGTCTCGGGTGACACATGGTGTCGCGGACGCCGGCGGGAGAGCGAGATCATTCGTGAACGTCGGCGACTCGATTCCCGATCACATTGGTACGTTTTCCGTTGACGGGTCAGATTCTCTCGCTCCGCTTCACGAATTAGCCACATCTGGGTGTTACATTCTCTACTTCTTCGACCCGGCATGCCCCGCTTGTGACCGTGCAGCAGAAGCATGGCGCGATCAGGAATCGCTCGGGCCTCGCGACATCCGGATGCTGTGGCTCGGCTTCGGCGAGTCTCATGCCGTCCGGGCCTTCGTCGAACGATTCGGTCTCCGGGGGCGAGTGCTGCGACTATCGCCCAAGCTGACAATCTCCGACGTGGGAGTCGGATCGGTTCCAGGAGTGTGGGGAGTAGACAACGGCCGCGTGCTCCTTCATCGCACGGGAGTCTCCTCAACCTCCCCCGAGGACCTGACGCGCGATCTGGGTTGGTGCAGGGCTGCCGACAGCCGCAACAATCCGGGGTAGTGTGATGCTTAGGATACTCTCGTTGACCTTCCGACTTCTCCCGCTGTCGATCCCGCTCCTGCTGTTGGCCTGTGGAGAGTCCCGGGCCGACAGGGACGGCCGCGCTCTCGGTGTCGTGACACGCGAGTCGATCATCGAGGCTCCGGTGACTGATTTCGAGCTCGCACGTCGCCTCGGAAGGACGGATGGTGGGGCCGAGGACGCATTCGGGCGCGTCACCGACGCTCGCCTCGGTCACGACGGACGGATCTTCGTGGCGGACGTACTCGCGCACACCGTGCTGGTCTTCGGCCCCAACGAGATGCTGCTCTACCGGCTGGGTCGGAGCGGCGAGGGACCGGGCGAATTCTCCGGCATACTCAAGCTGGGGCCGGGCGAGCGCGGAGGGGTAAGGGCGTTCGACCAACGGCTCTGGCGAGAGACGCTGTTCGACGCTGAAGGGAGTCTGCTCCACGTATTTTCACCCCCCAGGCCGCTCGTCGATATCGGACAGCCGTACGAGGTTCGCTACGACGGAAACGGGCACCTCCTTCGTCTCAGCTTCGACCAGTTCCGGGAGACGTTGCTCGAGTCCCTCGGCGGGCGGGCCAGGGCCGTTGTACGCGGCCTTGTCTGGATCGACAGGTTCGAAGAAGAGAACGGCGCGTGGCGACATCTACTGCAGGTCCCGAGCATCGAGGTGTACTTCGCCGATGGCGGGCTTACGGATCGACCGTACGGGCGGAGACCGCTCTGGACCGTGGGTCCGGAAGGGGACGTCTGGCACGCGGACTCGGGCGAGTATCGTATCCGACGCCTGACGCCCGCCGGCGAGGAGATTCTCGAGATCGAGGCGAAGCTGGACCCCGTGCCGATCACCGACGAGGAGCGACGCACATTCTACGAGGTTCTCGACCGTCCGGACCTGGGCGAGGACGCTCGGCGGCGACTGCGGCGGAACCGCAGCGAACTTGACGTTCCTGAGTTTCGACCGGCGCTTCGCCAGCTGATTGCGACCGACGGCGGCGGGATCTGGGTCCGTCCCGAGACGGCTCCGGGTGACGACGCTGCCCCGGCGCGGTGGCATGCTTACACTGCCGATGGCGACTTCGAGGGCGTCGTCCGGCTTCCGGCCGGGTTCCGGCCCACCCACATCCTCGGGAACGAGGTCGTGGGCATCGAGCGCGACAGCCTGGGCGTTTCCTACGTCAGCGTGTACCGACCGGCTCGAACGTCGCCGTGAAGTGCCGCAGGAACGGCGGCTCGTGGACGATCCGGTAGCCGCCGATCTCCGCCCGCCGGTCGTAGACGTTGAGGATCGCCTCCACGACGTAGTCGATGTGGCTCTGCGTGTAGACCCGCCGCGGGATCGCGAGCCGCACCAGCTCGTTCCGGGCCGCGACCGGGTCCCCCGTGTCGGGGTCCCGCGAGCCGAACATCACGCTCCCGATCTCCACCCCGCGGATCCCGGCCTCACGGTACAGCTCCACGCACAGCGCGATCCCCGGGAGCTCGAGCGGCGGCACGTGCGGCAGCATCGCCGCCGCGTCGATGTAGACGGCGTGTCCCCCGGGCGGCTGCACGATCGGGACGCCGTGGTCGGCGATGTGGTTCCCGAGGTAGGCCGTCGAGGCGATCCGGTAGCGCTGGTAGTCCGGCTCGAGCGCCTCGTACAGCCCGATCGCCACCGCCTCGAGGTCCCGGCCCGCGAGCCCGCCGTAGGTCGGGAAGCCCTCCGTGAGGATCAGCAGGTCCTTCTCCTGGGCGGCGAGCGCGTCGTCGTTCGTGGCGAGGAAGCCGCCGATGTTCGCCATCCCGTCCTTCTTGGCGGACATCGTCGCCCCGTCCGCGAACGAGAACATCTCCCGCGCGATCTCGAGCAGCGAGGTGTCGCCGTAGCCCTCCTCCCGCTGCTGGATGAAGTACGCGTTCTCCGCGAACCGGCAGGCGTCGATGTAGAGCGGGACGCCGTGCCGCCGGCAGACCTCCGACACGGCCCGGACGTTCCCCATCGACACGGGCTGCCCGCCGCCCGAGTTGTTCGTGACCGTGATCATGCAGAGCGGGACGCGGCCCGGCGGGTCGGCGAGCAGCCGCTCCAGGGCCTCCACGTCCATGTTTCCCTTGAACGGGCCGCGGCTTCCGAGGTCCTTCGCCTCGGCGCACGGCAGGTCGAGCGCCTTCGCGCCCGTGAACTCGATGTTCGCGCGCGTCGTGTCGAAGTGCGTGTTGTTCGGGACGACGTCGCCCGGGCGGCAGACGGTCGAGAACAGGATCCGCTCCGCGGCCCGCCCCTGGTGGGTCGGGATGACGTGCACGAGACCCGTGATGTCCTGAACGGCGTCGCGGAAGCGGTAGAAGCTGTCGCTGCCGGCGTAGGACTCGTCCCCGCGCATCACGCCCGCCCACTGCGCCGCGCTCATGGCGCCGGTGCCGCTGTCGGTGAGCAGATCGATCAGGACGTCGCGGGCGTGGAGCAGGAAGACGTTCCAGCCGGCCTCGCGGATCCTCTCCTCCCGCTCCTCCGGCGTCGTCATCCGGATCGGCTCGACGCTCTTGATCCGGAACGGCTCGATCACGGTGTGAATCGGGCGGGGTCTACGCATGGTTATCGAGCTCAGGCCAGGAGAAGATACCACCTGCGCGAAGGACCGAGTGAGCACCAGGCAGCATGGGGTACCTGCGCAGCTTCGATCCGCAGCGGACCGACGCGGCTGTGGGAAGCAAGGGCTACTGGGCTGCCAGACGGTGTATCGCCCGGTCTGCCAACGACACCATCTGCTCTGCACCTACGGGCACGTGAGCAATCAGCCATCTGTCCGAGTCATCAGGGTCACCGAATACAAGTCCAGATAGAACCACCCTAGCTCATCCTGCCGAACGGACGCCACCACGCCTGGTGAAACCACCCCGGCGACGACGAAGGGGATCTTCGCGGACACGACGATCCTCCCCGCAGCCGGGTCGATCACGTCGATGACTCCGTCGTAGAGCGAGTGCTCGCTCTCGACAGGGTAGAACTCTGTTCCTTCCGCGTCCCGTCGCTCGCCGAGACCTTCTGACCACGAATCAGCAGCGACCTGCCCGAACACCCAGAGTCGGCCTTCCTCGTCTTCGTACAGATTGCGAATCAGCGACGATGGTGGCACGCTCGGAGAAGGACTCGTGAGGTGCTCATCGCTCGCGAACCAGCCCGACGTACTTCGGAGCCGCTGCTGGGGAGCGCCCGAGTGGTCCCACAGGGTCAGCTCGTATTCGTGCGTGTGGAGAGCCGACCAGACTCCTTTCGTAGATGGCGCCAACTGACGAGTGTATCGTGAGATGTCGTCAAGTCGCACCAGATGCTCGTCGAACGAACGAAGGCGTCTGCCATCGGGCGAGTACTGATGGAGCGGCTTGCCGATGAGGTCCGCACCGAAGTACTGGGCGTTCAGGTAGAGGTCATTCGAGACCAGCGCCGCGTCCCAGACGCTCGGCGGAATGCTGAATGTCCGGACGAGTTCATGTTCCGGGGACAAGACCGTGGCCCGGGCGTTTCCGCGGTCGAGCATGTACACGGTGTCAGAGGGCCCGATGAGGTCATGCACGGGATTCCTGTATTCCCCGGGGCCTTCGCCCACGGCTCCAATTCGAGTCAGGAACCTCCCGTAGCTGTCGAAGACGGCCGCCGTCTCGCCACGAGTGAGACGGCTCACCACGTAGTATCTTCCTCGAGAATCGCGCGTCGGCGGGTCAGGAGGGGTATGGAAGGCCCCGCGGCCGTGTGAATCGCCAATCGTCAGGAGCTTCTCCAGAACAACCGAGCAGGTTTCACAGCTTGCCGATCGATCCAGCTCTACTGCCTGCTGGCTCGCCGCCGAGGCTGGAGGTGGAACACGAGCGGAGAGCAGCGCCACGGCGACCGCGAGTGCCTGACGCGGCAGAAGCGGGGATCGAGCTCTCAGGGCAGGTCCGTGACCGCCGATTCCTGACTTAGAGTTCACTATCCTCTCCGACCGAAGCGGTCCTCTCGCCAGGGCCGACAATCAGGTCCTGGCCTGAAGCCCGAGCTCCCCCGCGATCCCCCGCATCGCCTCGATCACGAAGTCGATGTGCTCCGTGAGGTCCTCGCCGATCGCCCCGGCGTACTCGACGATCTCCTCCCGGTTCACGGCGGCGGCGAAGGCGCGGTCCTTCAGCTTCTTCTTCACCGACTTCGCCCCGAGGTCCGTGATCCCGGTCGGTCGCACGAGGGAGCAGGCGATCACGAAGCCCGTCAGCTCGTCCACGGCGCGCAGCACCCGGGCCATCCGCGTCTCGGGCGCGACGCCGGTGTGCTCCGCGTGCGCCATCACGGCGTGCAGCACCTCGTCGGGCCAGCCGCGCTCGCGCAGGATCGCCACGCCGCTCGACGGGTGCTCCTCCGTGGGGCTCCGCGCCTCGTTCGGGAAGCGCTCGTAGTCGAAGTCGTGGATGAGACCGGCGATTCCCCACAGCTCCTCGTCCTCGCCGTACTTCCGGGCGTAGGCGCGCATCGCGGCCTCGACGGCGTACATGTGCTTGCGGAGGCTCGCGGTCTCCGTGTGCTCGTGCATCAGCGCGAGGGCCTCCTCGCGCGAGGGAAGGTTCGCCATGGTCTCCTCTCGTCAGTCGGCGGCGTCGATTCGCCGCAGGAACGCCTCGCTCCACAGGGGCAGCGGGGTCGCGTCGGGCCGCGGGTACGCACGTGCCGCTGCATTGTAGCGCACGAGGAGCCGCCGCGGGTCGCACACGGCGGCGACCACCGCGGGACGTCCGAACGCCCGCTCGACGATCGCGGCCATCTTCCAGCCGACCGTGTAGAACGGGCCCTGCGGCACTCCCTCGGCGTTGATCAGGGAGAACAGCTCCGCGCGCGCCTCGTCCCCGGCCAGCCTCCCGTCGAGGATCGCCGTGAAGAACGCCTCCACGCGGCCGACGTCGCTCGCGATGTTGGCGACGTCCCGCTCCCATACGAGCCACTCACCGGCGGCGCTCGTCGCGTGCGGGTGGACGTCGGGCCCCCCGGCCGCCGCGAGCACGGCCATTCCCTCGCCGAACGCGCTCAGCCAGGAGACCGTGAGTCGCGCTTCCTCGGGCAGCGTGTCGAGGCCCGGAGGCTCGGGGCACGTCGCCGACCCCACGTGGTGGAGTTCGTGCGCCAGCGTGTTCTCGAGCTGGCCCGGGGAACGGTCCGGGTCGACGTGGAAGAAGATCGCGGGGTCCGTCTCCAGCTCGTACACGTAGCTGTTCGGGCGCGGCTTCACGGCCGGGTAGATGGTGGCGCGGAGCAAGGTTTCGTCCGGGAGGTATGCCAGCGCCCGGGACGCCGCGGCCCGGGCGTCCAGACCTCGCCAGGACTCCACCGCCGCGCGAAGGGCTCCGGCCCGGGCCACGGTCTCGCCGGAGGTCAGGTAGGCGCGGACGTCCGCGGGGAAGGAGGTCCGCCCGAACTCCGCGTTCCGCTGTCGCATCCGGAGCCAGCCCTCGGAGGACTCGAGTCGCGCCCAGTCTTCCTCCGTCACCGCGAGCCCCGCGGCCTGCTTCTCGAGGATCGCGAGCGCCGCCTCGGCCTCCTCGAAGTCCACGCGGACCTCGAGCCGCGAGCCGTCCGCCGCGGACGGCTGTGCGTGCGCGCCCTTCCACGGAACTGACAGGAGCAGTCCGACGAGCGCCCCCGCGACGGTCCGTCTCCCGATCCGAACGATGTCCGTCCCCTTCACTCCTCCGCCCCCCTTTCGCCCCTCTCGTGCTCCCCCCCCTCTCCTTCCGCGCGGTCCTCGAGAAGCGCCGCGCGCGTCACCGCACCCCGACCGTACCGCTCCGAGAGGCGGTCCACCACCGCGGCCACGCGCCGGTCGACCTCGGGACGGCCACCTTCGAACAGCCCGAGCTGGGCCGCGCCGGCCTCGAACCCCGACACCGTCACGCCGATCAGGCGGACCTTCCGCTTCGTCCGGTCCACCTCGCGGAACAAGGCACGGGCCGCCGGCCACAGCGCATCGAGCGTGTCCACCGGCGCGTCCAGAGTCCGCTGCCTGGTGTGGGTCTCGAACCCCTCGAACCGGAGCTTCACCGTCACCGTCGTGCCGGCGAGCCGTCGCTTTCGGAGCGAGGCCGCGACCCGCTCGCAGAGGCCGAGCAGGGTCCGCTCGACGACCTCCCGGTCCGCGACGTCCTCGTCGAACGTGACCTCCTTGCCGAGCGACTTCCGCTCCCGGTCAGGCCTCACGCTCCGGGCGTCGATCCCGCGGGCGAGCCGGGCGAAGTGCTCGCCGGTCGCCTCGCCGAAGCGCCGGACGAGCACGGCGGGGTCGAGCGCCGCCACGTCGCCGATCGTCCGGCAGCCGAGCGCGCGGAGTCCCTCCTGCGCCTTCGGCCCCGCGCCCCACAATCGGCTCACGGAGAGCGGGGCGAGGAACTCCGCCTCGGTCCCCGGCGCGACCACCACGAGCCCGTCCGGCTTCTCGAGGTCGCTCGCGACCTTCGCCACGTACTTCGAGCCCGCGGCCCCGACCGAGGCGGTGAGCGACTCCTCGCTCCGGATCCGGTCCTTGATCGCGCGCGCGATCGTCGCGCCGTCCCCGAGGAGGCGGAGGCTCGCGGTGACGTCGAGGAAGGCCTCGTCGATGCTCAGCGGCTCGACCAGGTCCGTGAAGCTCCCGAGGATCGCGAACACCCGCTCCGAGGCCGCCCGGTACAGCCGCCCGCGGGGCGGGAGGAAGACGGCGTGGGGGCAGCGGCGCCAGGCCTGGCCGATCGGCATCGCCGAGCCGATCCCGTACTTCCGCGCCTCGTAGTTCGCGGTGGCGACGACGCCGCGCCCCGTCCCGCGCTTCGGGTCGGCGCCGATCACCACCGGCCTGCCCCGCAGCGACGGGTCCTCGCGCTCCTCGACGGCCGCGAAGAACGCGTCCATGTCGACGTGGAGGATCGTGCGAGGGGTCATGCGCGCATCCCGTCCCGGTCCCGGGCCGGTAACCAGTCGAGCGCGGCCCCGGCGATCGCGGGAGGGATCGCGTGGCCGCCGTCGAACTCCGTGAACGCGAGGTCGTAGCCGTCGTTCAGCGGGCGGAGCTCGACCTGCCGTCCGGCCGAGACGGGGAAGACGGCGTCGCCGGTCCCGTGCGACATCCAGATTCGGGGCATGCCGACGATCGGCTCGCCCGGCGCGAGGAAGCCCGCCGAGTGCCCGACGAAGCGCGGGAACAGGTCGCCGCTCGAGAGCCCGAGCGACAGCGCGCAGGAGGCCCCGTCCGAGAAGCCGGCGAGTCCCATCTCGCCGAATCCCCGTCCCGTCAGGCCGCCTCCGGTCGAGATCTCGGCCTCTCGCTCCATCCCCCGCCTCCTGCGTCGCTCCCGAAGCTCGCCATCCGACGTCCCGTCGTCCCGTCGTCTGCATACACCGACGCTCTGGGCGGGAGTTCACCGTTTTCTCCGGCGCGGCGCGGTCGTCGCTATCTTCCCCGTCGCGCTCGAAGGACCAGGCCCCAACGGATCGGAGGACCGGTGGACCGGAAGAACATCTCGTCCGGCGCGCCCTGGGAGCCCATCGTCGGATACTCCCGGGCCGTGCGCGTCGGGCCGCACGTGCACGTGTCGGGCACGACGGCGACCGGGCCGGACGGCACGGTCGCCGGCGCCGGCGACGCGTACGCCCAGACGGCCCGCTGCCTGGAGAACATCGCCACGGCGCTCGAGCGGGCCGGCGCCTCGCTCGCCGACGTGGTCCGCACGCGCATGTACGTCGTCAACATCGCCGACTGGGAAGAGATCGGCCGCGCGCACGGCGAGGTCTTCGGCGGGATCCTGCCGGCCACCTCGATGGTCGAGGTGAGCCGGCTGATCGACCCGGCGATGCTCGTCGAGATCGAGGCGGACGCCTTCGTGACGGGTTGATCCCGCGCGGGCTCGCGCCGGACGTCACTCCGCCTCCGACGTGGCCTCGCTCCCGGCACCGCCCGCCGCGAGCCGCTCCTCGACGATCCGGCGGGCCAGCGCGGGGAAGTCGCTGATCACGCCGTCCACGCCGAGGTCGAGCAGGGAACGCATCTCGTCCGGCCGGTTCACGGTCCACACGTGGACCCCGGCCCCCGTCGCGTGACAGCGCCGCACGAAGCCGCGGGTGACGACCCGGATCGCGCCCCGTCGCACGGGCACCATCGCGGCGCCGACGTCGGGCGGGAGGCGAGCGGGGAGCCCGAGCCGCCCCAGAAGGACCAGGGGCGCGAGATCCTCCCGGCCGGCGCAGCGCCAGCGCGCCGCGGCCGCCGCGGGAGCCAGCGCGGCGGCGTCGAACCCTCCCACGATCATCCGGTCCCGCTCCGGCCGGCCGGGCAGCCACTCCGCGAGCCGCGCGCCCGCGGCGGCCGTCTTGACCTCGCACACCACGGGGAGCCCGGCGGTCGCCTCGAGCGCCTCCTCGAGCGTCGGGATCCGGACGCCCGCCCCGCGGAACGGGAAGCTGCGGCCGAAGTCCGGCGTGAAGCGGAATCCGGCGTCGAGCCGGCGGAGCTCCGCGAGCGTCCGTGCCTCGACCGCGCCCGTCCCGTCCGTGGTGCGCTCGAGGGTGTCATCGTGAAACAGCACGATCCGCCCGTCGCGCGTGGCGTGTACGTCGAACTCGATCGCGTCGGCGCCCGCCTCGACGCCGTGCCGGATCGCCGCCACGGTGTTCTCGGGGGCGCTTCCGGCGCCGCCCCGGTGCCCGATCACCCGTATGCCGCCACCCGCTCCGAACATGCGCCAAGAGTACGGGCTCCGGTCGGACTGCGCGACGCCGCGGGCCGCCGTAGCTTTCCCGGCGGAACCCGAGCGGAGGTCGCGTGCACGTCCTCGTCTGCCCCACCGGCTTCAAGGGGACCCTGACCGCCGCCGCGGCCGCGGCGGCGATGGACGGGGGCGTCCGGAGCGCGCTGCCCGGTGCGACCACGCGGGTCCTGCCCCTCTCGGACGGCGGGCCCGGCCTGCTCGACGCGATCGGAGCCGTCATCGGCGGCGAGCGGCGGAGCTTCCGGACGACGGGCCCGCTGGGAGGACCGGTCGGCGCCGAGACCCTGTGGACCGCTCCCGACGAGGTCGTGATCGAGGCGGCGGAGGCGTGCGGGCTGCACCTCGTCCCCGGACCGGCCCGCGACCCAGCCGGAGCCGACACGCGCGGCGTCGGCACCCTTCTCCTCGCCTGCGCGGACCGCGGGGCGCGACGCGCGTTCGTCGGGCTCGGCGGCTCGGCCTCGGTCGACGGGGGATGCGGCCTCGCGCGCGCGCTCGGCTGGCGCTTCCTGGACGCAGGCGGAAACGATCTGCCGCCCGGCGGCGCGCCGCTGGAGCGTCTCGCCCGGATCGTCCCGGCGTCTCCGCCGTCCCTCGGCGTGACGGCCCTCGCCGACGTCCGCAGCCCGCTCCTCGGCCCCGACGGGGCGGCGCGGCGGTTCGGGCCGCAGAAGGGAGCGACGCCCGCCCTGGTCGAGGCGCTCGAGCGCGGACTCGCCCGCCTCGCCGACCGCGTGGCGCGCGACGCGGGCCGCGATCCGCGCGACCTTCCCGGGGCGGGCGCGGCGGGAGGGCTGGGATACGGCCTCGTGGCCTTCGCCGGGGCGGAGCTGGCGGACGGCTCGGACTGGGTCCTGGAGCGGACGGGCTTCGACGGGGAGCTGGACGGCGCCGACCTGGTGGTCACGGGCGAGGGCGCCTGGGATCCGACTTCGGGCCTGGGGAAGATCACGGCCCGCGTGCTCGAGCGCGCGCGCGACGCGGGCGTGCCGGCCCTGCTCGCCTGTGGACGGATCGAGGGCGCCGCGCCGGCGGAGGTGCACGCCGCGGACGGAGGAGGCGCGCGGCTCGATGCGGGAGGCCTGGCGCGGCTCGTGGAGGAGGCGCTGCGGACGGCCGGCGCCGGTTGACCGGCGGTTCCGGATGCCATAATGTGCATATGCACAGAATGGAGGCGCCGTGGCCCGACCCCGGAAGACGCGCAGCTGCCGCCGGTTCGAGGGCGACGCGATCTGGAAGCCGCGCTCGATCCCGATGACCGATCTCGCGATCGTGGACCTCGCGCTCGATGAGGTCGAGGCGATGCGGCTGTGCGACCTGGAGGGCCACGACCAGTCGGCGGCGGGCGAGCGGATGGGCGTGTCGCGGGGCACCGTACAGCGTCTCCTCAAGTCGGGGCGCGCGAAGCTCCTCGCCGCCCTGCTCTCGAACGCCGCGCTTCGCATCGCACCGGAGGGAGATCATGTTGCTCTGCGTTCCGACCACGGATGACGGCGGCCTCTCGGCGCGGCTCTCGCCGCACTTCGGACGCGCGCCCTGGTTCACGCTGGTGGACAGCCGGACCGGCCGGGTGGAGACGCTCCCGAACGCGACGGCACGGCACGAGCACGGCGCCTGCCGCCCGCTCGACGCGCTGCGCGACCGCTCGCCCGACGCCCTCGTCTGCCGCGGCATCGGCCGCCGCGCGTTCGACCGGTGTCGGGAGCTCGGGATCGGGGTCTTCCTCGCGGACGCGTTCGACGTCACGGAGGCCCTGCACGCCTACAACGAGGGGCGGGTGAAGGCCGTCACGCCGGATTCCGCCTGCCGGGGAGACCACTACGACGTCGCGCACGGCGACGGGTCGCGGAGATCGTGATCACGTTCGGACCGGTCCCGTCCCGCCGGCTCGGCCGCAGCCTCGGGGTGAACCACGTCCCCCCGAAGAACTGCAGCTACGCCTGCGTGTACTGCCAGGTCGGCGCGACGGACCGGATGCGGATCGACCGGAGCCGGTTCCTCGACCCGGCCGAGGTCGTCGACGCGGTGGCGCGGCGCATCGCGAGCTGCCGGGAGGAGAGGGAGCCGGTGGACTTCGTCACCTTCGTCCCGGACGGCGAGCCCACGCTGGATCTGCACCTGGGAGAGGAGATCCGGGGCGTCCGCACCCTCGGGGTGCCGGTCGCGGTGATCACGAACGGGTCTCTGCTGTGGAGGCCGGAGGTGCGGGAGGAGCTCTCGGCGGCGGACGTCGTCTCGGTGAAGGTGGACGCGGCCGACGAGCGGACGTGGCGCGACGTGAACCGCCCGCACGGACGGCTCTCGTTCGAGGCGCACCTCGAAGGGGTCCGGCGCTTCGCGCGGGAGTACGGGGGAGAGCTCATCACCGAGACGATGCTGGTCGCCGGTCGGAACGATGGCCCTGACCACGTGGAGGCGGTGGCCGACCTCGTGTCGGAGCTCTCGCCCGCCCGGGCCTGGCTCGCGGCGCCGATCCGGCCGCCGGCCGAGCCGGGAGTCGCGCCGCCGGACGAGGCGTCGCTGGTGCGGGCGCACGAGATCTTCCGGGCGCGGGTCGGGGAGGTCGAGCTGCTGATCCACGAGCCGGAGGGGAGCTTCGGGGGCGGTGCGGACCCGGTCGCGGACCTGCTCGCGATCCTCGCGGTGCACCCGATGCGCGACGCGGCGGTCCGCGCCTACCTGTCCGACGCGGGTGCCGACCCCTCGACGGCGGAGAGGCTGGTCGCGAGAGGCCGCGTGGTCCGGGTCGAGCACGGCGGCGAGTCGTACTTCTGCCACCGGATCCATGCGGAGAGCTGAGGCGGTCGCCATCGCCGCGCTCGCGGTGGCCGCGACCGCCGGGTTTCCCGCCGCGCGCCCGCTCGCGGCCCAGGAGTCGTCCGTCCGGGCCGTGCTGTTCTTCTCGCCGACCTGCCCGCACTGCGAGCAGGTGATGCTCCAGGACCTTCCGTCTCTCCTCGGCCGCCACGGCGACCGCCTCACGATCATCGCCATCAACGCGGCCACGCGCGAGGGCAACGCCGCGTACGAGGAGGCGGTGCGCGTGCTCGCCATCCCGCCGCAGCGGAGCGGGGTCCCGCTGCTCGTGGTGGGCGACGCGAGTCTCGTGGGCTCCGGCGAGATCCCGGAGCGCTTTCCCGGGATCGTCGATCGCGGCCTCGCGGCCGGCGGCATCGACTGGCCCGAGCTCCCGCTCGTGCGCGCGATGCTCGTGGCGGATGGGCACATCGAGCCGCCGGAGGCGACGCCGGAGAAGCCGGTTGCGGAGGATCGGGTCGCGGACGCGCCCGCCGCCGGGCCGATCGGGGTGGCGGCGGAGGTGGTGGTGCCGCCGTCGGATGCGGCGCCGGAGCCGGCGGTCACGGCCACGTCGGAACGGCGCCCCGATCCCGGACCGTCCGCGTCGGACTCGGGTCGGGTGGCGGAGCCGTCGGACGCGGAGCCGGAGCCGGTGGCGGCCGCGCTGACGGACCCGGACGCGGACGCGGCGCCGGCCGTCGACGCGGTCCCCGGGGCGCCGGCCCCGGACTCGGGAGCCGGCGGAGGACGGGCTCCCACCGCGACGACGGCGCTCTCCGCCGAAGGGTCCGGGCCGACGGCGACGCTGGGCCCGCTCGACCGGTTCTGGCAGGACCCGGTCGGGAACGGGCTCTCCGTCCTCGTGCTCGGCGCGATGCTGGGCGTGCTCGCCTGGAGCGTCGCCGTCGTCGCCGGACGCGGGCGCGCCCCGCATGTCCCGGAGTGGCTGATCCCCGGGCTCGCGATCGCAGGGCTCCTCGTCGCAGGGTATCTGAGCTGGGTTGAGACGACGGGCTCGGATGCCGTCTGCGGGCCGGTCGGCGACTGCAACACGGTCCAGCAGAGCGAGTACGCCCGAGTGTTCGGGATGCTGCCGGTGGGCGTGCTGGGCCTCGTCGGCTACCTGCTGATGCTCGGCGCCTGGTGGCTCGGATGGCGGAGGCGCCGCGCCCGCGGAGGGCGCGAAGAGGCCGGCCTCGCGGACCGCTTGCTGTGGAGTCTCGCCATCGTGGCGACCGGTTTCTCGGCGTGGCTCACCTTCCTCGAGCCGTTCGTGATCGGGGCGACCTGCGCCTGGTGCCTCACCTCCGCCCTGCTGGTGACGGGGATCCTCGTCGCCTCGAGCCGCCGCGCGCGGCTTGCGAGCCGGGACCGGGCCTGACGACCGGTTCGGGAAGGTCCTCCCCTTCCGGTGCCGGCGCGGGCGGGCGCTCCTGTTTCTTGCCGCCTTGTCGCGCAAACCGATATCCTTCCGGTCCCCTTCCACGGGCCCGGAACGAAGCGAGAGAACGTTGAGCGAGACGAAGGAGGCGCCCGCGGCGGCGCAGGATTATCCCGCGGACGTCATGGACAAGCTGGTGTCCCTCTGCAAGCGCAGGGGCTTCATCTTCCAGTCGTCCGAGATCTACGGCGGCGTCGGGGCCGTCTACGATTACGGGCCGCTCGGCGTCGAGCTGAAGCAGAACGTGCGCGCCGCGTGGTGGTCGGAGATGGTGCACCGGCGGGACGACGTCGAGGGGGTGGACGCGGGGATCCTCATGCACCCGGACGTGTGGGTCGCCAGCGGCCACGTCGAGGGCTTCACGGACCCGCTCGTGGAGTGCCGGAACTGCCACCGGCGCTACCGGGCGGACGCCCTCGAGTCCGACCAGTGCCCGACCTGCGGGGTGACCGGCCAGTTCACCGAGCCGCGGCAGTTCAACCTGATGTTCCGGACGTTCATGGGCGCGGTCGAGGACTCGACCTCCGTCGTCTACCTGCGCCCGGAGACGGCCCAGGGGATCTTCGTGAACTTCCGCAACGTGCTCGACGCGTCGCGGCAGAAAGTCCCGTTCGGGATCGCCCAGGTCGGGAAGGCGTTCCGGAACGAGATCACGCCGGGGAACTTCACGTTCCGCACCCGCGAGTTCGAGCAGATGGAGATGCAGTTCTTCGTCGAGCCGGGCACGGACGACGAGTGGTTCGAGACGTGGCGGGACCGCCGCCTCGCCTGGGTCCGGTCGCTCGGGATCCGAGAGGACCGGCTCCGGCTTCAGCCGCACGGGCCCGACGAGCTCGCGCACTACGCGAAGAAGGCCGTGGACATCGAGTACCTCCTCCCGTTCGGCTGGAAGGAGTTCGAGGGGATCCACAACCGCACCGACTTCGACCTCAAGGCGCACCAGGAGAAGTCGGGCAAGAAGCTCGAGTACGTGGAGGCTCACTCCGGAAAGCGCTTCGTCCCCTACGTGATCGAGACCTCGATCGGGCTCGACCGGCTCGTGCTCGTGCTGCTTGTGAACGGCTACCAGGAGGAAGAAGTCGAGGGCGAGACCCGGGTCGTGCTGCGGCTGCACCCACGGCTCGCGCCGATCAAGGCGGCCGTCTTCCCGCTCGTGAAGAAGGACGGGATGCCGGAGATCGCCCGGCGGATCGAGGAGGAGCTGCGTCGCTCCTTCCCCGTGTTCTACGACGAGGCGGGCTCGATCGGGCGCCGCTACCGCCGGCAGGACGAGGCCGGGACGCCGTTCTGCATCACCGTGGACGGCCAGAGCGTGGAGGACGGGACCGTGACCGTGCGCGACCGCGACACGCTGGAGCAGGTGAGGGTCCCGGCCGACGCGCTGGGCGGCTGGCTGCGGCAGCGCCTGGAGGCGGCGACGCAGGCGTAGTCGCGGGGGCATTCCCCGCGTCCGCGCCCCGCGCCCGGCGCCCCGCCCGACCGATGGGACTCACCGTCGACGAGATCCGCGACCGCGCCGAGCGGTTCCGGGCGACCGTGGTCGAGGAACTGCTCGAGGGCCGTTCCGGCCGCAAGCCGTGGCCGGAGCTGAGTTCCCTCTACGCGGGCCAGCGGGTCCTCTCCTGGGACGCGACGGCGCCCGCGATCGAGCGGGAGCTCGCGGGCGCGTCCGGCGAGCGCGAGCTCCGGCTCCGCCGCCTCCTCGGCTGGGCCGCCGAGCACCAGGTGCGCTCCGACAACGCCGCGCTCGACGACGAGTTCTCGACGTGGCACGCCACGGCATCGATCGAGCTCGACGGACGTCACGTTCCCGTCCGGCAGCTCGGCGCGCTGGTCGAGACGGCGACGGACCGGGCGACGCGGCGCCGGTTCGCGTCGCTCCGGTCCGAGGCCTACGAGGAGATCGCGCCGCTGCAGCTGGATCGCCTGAACCTGTGGCGGACCTCGTCGGAGGAGCTCGGATACGGCAGCTACCGGGAGGCCGTGCAGCGGCTCGGCGGCATCAATCTCGGCGCCCTCGCGCGGGAGGCCCGGCGCCTCCTGGAGGAGACCGACGCGATCTACCGCGCCGAGCTCGAGCGGCAGCTGCACCGCAGGATCGCCATCGGCGTCGACGATGCGGAGGATCACGACGTCTCGTGGCTCGGTCGGATGGAGTGGCTGGACATCCCGTGCGAGGAGACGGGGATCCTCGACGCCACGCGCGCCGACCTCGCCGCGAGCGGCCTCGAGCTGGAGGCGGGTGGCAGGGTCGACCTCGTGATCGAGCCCTTCCCGGGACCGGGGATGCGGCCGTGCTGCGCCCCGATCCGCGTGCCGGACCGCGTCGTGCTGTTCGTGACCCCGACCTCGACCCCTCGCGCCTGCCGTCGGCTGCTCCGGGAGCTCGGGCACGCCGTCCACTGGTCCCGCACCGATGCGTCGCTCCCCTTCGAGTACCGGACGATCGGGGATGGGTCCGTGGCCGAGGCGCACGGCCTCCTGTTCTCCGGGCTGGCGCTGGCTCCGGCCTGGGTGGAGACGAGCCGCGGTCTGTCGGGGGAGTCGCTGGAGGAGTACCTGCGGCTCGCGTCGCTGCTCGACCTGCTCGAGATCCGCCGGGTCGCGGGGCGGCTCCTGTTCGACCTCGAGGTCTGCGAGAGCCCGCGCCCCGGCTCGCTCGGCCCCCGCTGGGCCGAGCTGATGTCCGAGGCGACGGGATTCCGTCACGACCCCCGCCGCTACCTCGAGCGTCTCGGGCAGCGCTTCGGCGCGGCGCGGGAGCTCCGCGGCCGGATGCTGGCGGCCCTGCTCGAGACGGAGGTCCGCGCCCGGTTCGGCGACGCGTGGTTCCGCGAGCCGGACGCGGGCGCCTTCCTCCGCCAGTGGCTCTCCGGCGGTCTCTCGCGCGATGCGACTGAGCTGGCCGAGTTGCTCGGCGCTCCCGGACTCGGGGCCGAGCCGATCGTCCGGGCGGCACGGGAGCGGCTCGGGTGAGCGGCGCGCCGGGGCCCGTCCGCCTGCTCGTCGCCGTCCTCGCGGGGGCCGCGGCGAGCGGGGCGATCGCGCCGCCGCGCGCCGTCGCGCAGGTAGAGGTGGACTCCGCCGCGAGGGGGACCGCGCCTGGCGACGCGGAGGATCCGGGCCTGCCGCCGACGCACGCGGAGGCGGCCGACTGGCTGGCCTCCACGCCGCCCGACTCCGCCTTCCCCTGGCTGGAGCGCCTCGCGGAGCGGATCGGGCCGAGGCTCCTCCGGGTGGACACCCTCGCGGTGATCCCGGCCGCGGGCGCCTTCCCCGCCGTGATCCCGGTCGCCACCATCGGGGCGGATGGCATCCGGGAGCCGTCGGCCGCCGAGGAGCCCGGGCGGCTCCGGGTGCTGATCCTCGGGTCGCAGCACGGCGACGAGCGTGCGGGCTACGAGGTGGCGCTGCGGCTCGCGCGGGACCTCGCCGGCGGGGAGCTCCGACCGCTGCTCGCGGTCCTCGACGTCGCGGTCGTGCCGGCCCTGAACCCGGTCGGAATGCGCCTGGGCACCCGGGAGGATGCCGCCGGAATCGACCCGAACCGGGACCACGCGACGCTGTCCTCCCCCGCCGTCCGCTCGCTCTGGAGGCTGCACGCCGCGTGGCGACCGCACGTCGTGCTCGACCTGCACGAGATGGGCCCGTCGCCGTACGCGGCGCAGGTCGGCCTCCCGACGCACCCGAACGTCGACCCCGGGCTCGTGGAGCTCGCGCGGTTCCGCCTCCTCCCGCACGTCGTCCGTCGGCTCGCGGAAGCGGACGTCCGGTTCCACGAGTACGTCGCGCTCCATCCCGACCCGGCCGAGCCGCCGGTCGCGGGCGCCGACACGTTCGTCTCGCTCGCCCCGATCGCCGCGAGCAACGCGCGCAACGCGTTCTCCCTCGCGGGCGCGATCGGCCTGCTGCTCGAGACCGCCTCGGCGCGCGAGATCGACGACCTGCGCGAGAGATCGGACCGCCTGCACCTGCTGGCCAGCTCCTTCCTCGAGGTGATCGCGGGCCTGGAGGATGAGGTCCGGGCGCGGACCGGGCGCGGCGCGCACGACGACCCGACGCCGCTCCTGTCGCTGCGCGCCCGCAACGTCGCCGACCCGGAGCGGCCCTTCCTCCGCTGGCAGCGCTGGAACGAGCGCGGCGTGGCGGTTCCCGACTCCCTCGCGCCCTGGCGCCCCGTCGTGGAGACCCTGGCCGAGCTGCCCGTTCCGGGCGCGTGGGCGATCCGGCCCGGGGCCGCGGATCTCGCCGCGCTCCTCGCGCGACACGGGATCCGGATCGAGCGGCTCGAGCGCCCGGTGCGGCTGCGGGTCGGCGTCTACCGGGAGCCGGACGCGCCAACGTTCGAGGTGCGCACGCTCGAGGCGGGGAGCTGGATCGTGCCGGCAGACCAGCCCGGGCAGCGCCTCGCGTTCACCCTGGTGGAGCCCGGCTCCGAGGACGGCTGGTTCGGCGCCGCCGCGCCGGTCACCGGCCACCCGCCCGGGGCGGAGCCGCCGGTCGTGCGGATCGAGCGCCCGCTTCCCGACCTCCCCCTCCGGCCGGCCGACCCGGTCGGCGCGGTCGGTCCGGCCCCGGAGCTCCGCGGGTGAGGCGCTGGCTCGTGGCGGGCGCCGCGGCGACGGCCGGGGCATGGGCGTGGACCCGCTGGATGGACGGGCGGAACAGCCGGATCGCGCGGCCGCCCGTGCGCGACCCGGACGGGCGCCCGTACCCGGTCCGGAGGTTCCAGCACTCCGACGGTGAGGAGGTCGAGGTCCACGTCGTCGGCCGGGGCCCGACCGTGCTCCTCCTCCCGGGCGCCGACGGCATCAAGGAAACCTGGCGCTATCAGGTTCCGGCCCTCGCCTCGCGCTACCGGGTGATCGCCCCCGACCTCCGCTCCTCGTTTCCGCCCGGCGCGGGGTTCGAGCGGCTCGCCGCCGACGCGCTCGAGCTGCTCGACGCGTACGGCTACGGGCAGGCGATCGTGGTCGGGCAGAGCCTCGGGGGCGCGATCGCGATGCGGCTCGCCGCCGGGGCGCCCGGAAGCGTGGCCGCGCTCGTGCTCGCGAACACGCTCGCCCACGTCGGCTACGAGCACGTCGGCCTGAACCGGACGCTGCTCGTTCCCGTGGCGATGGCCACGACGCGGTACCTTCCGACCGGCCTCTCCCGGGCCGCCGCCCGTCTCTGGAGCCGGCTCGACGTCTGGATCTACGACTCCTCGCCGGGCGGCGGGAGAGTGGTGGACTACGCGCTCCGCACGGGCCCGCGCACGGTGCTCCCCTCGGTCTCCGGCGCCCGGGTGAAGCTGCTGAAGCGCGAGGACCTGCGCCCCGAGCTCCCCGCGATCGAGGCGCCGGCGATCGTCGTGAAGGGGCCGCGCGACCGCTACACGCCGCCCTCCTGGGCCCGGGAGATCGCGGCCCTGATTCCCGGGGCGCGCTACGTCGAGCTGGACGGGACGGGGCACTGCTCGCACATCAGCATGCCCGGGTCGTTCAACCGGCTGGTGCTCGAGTGGCTCGACGCCGTGGCGGGCCCGGAGCAGGCGATCGACGCCTCGCCGGGTCGCGGGCAGGCTATCGATGCCGGGTTCCCCGAGTCGGCGGCTCCCGCCGGCGCCTCCGAGGAGGGGTGCGCGTGACCGACGGGCACAGGTTCTCGTCCCGCTGGGGGACGATGCTGGTGATGCTGGGGATGGCGGTCGGGACGGGCAACGTCTGGCGCTTCCCGCGGGTCGCGGGCAGCAACGGAGGCGGCTCCTTCCTGATCGCGTGGGTCGTCTTCCTCCTCCTGTGGTCGGTGCCGCTCATCCTCGTCGAGTTCGCGATGGGGCGGGCCGCCCGCCGGGGCCCGATCGGGGCGTTCGCGGGGATCGTCGGCAAGGGGTTCGCGTGGATGGGCGCCTGGGTCGCGTTCACCGCCACCGCGATCATGTTCTACTACTCGGTCGTGATGGGCTGGACGCTGCGCTACCTGTGGGGCTCCGTCACCGGGAGCATCCCCATGACCTCGCCGGAGGCGGCGACCGTCTACTGGGAGGCGTACGCCGGCTCGGGAACGGCCCTCCTGACCCATGCCGCGGCGATCGGGCTCGGCGTGCTGGTGGTGGCGGGCGGCGTGCGCGGGATCGAGAAGGTGGTGAGGGTCCTCGTCCCGGCGCTGTTCCTGCTCATCCTCGCGCTCGCGGTCCGCGCCGTCACCCTGCCGGGCGCGGAGCGCGGCCTCGCCTTCCTGTTCACGCCGCAGTGGAGCGACCTCCTGAGCGCGCGCGTGTGGCTCGAGGCCCTGACCCAGAACGCGTGGGACACCGGCGCCGGGTGGGGGCTCATCCTCGCCTACGCGGTCTACCTGCGGCGGTCGGAGGACACGACCCTGAACGCGTTCGTGCTCGGGTTCGGGAACAACACCGTCTCGCTGCTGGCCGGGATCATGGTCCTGTGCACGGCGTTCGCGATCCTCCCGGACGCGGCGGACACGATCGTCGGGGCGGGGAACGAGGGGCTCACGTTCATCTGGGTCCCGCAGCTGTTCGCCCGCATGCCCGGCGGCGGCGTGTTCATGGTCTTCTTCTTCCTCGCCCTGTTCTTCGCCGCCTGGAGCAGCCTGATCGCGATGATCGAGCTCGCCTCCCGGGTCCTGATCGATGCCGGGCTCACCCGGCGCCGCGCGGTCCCGATCGTCGCCGCCACCGGGTTCGTGCTCGGCGTGCCGTCGGCGCTCTCGATGGAGTTCTTCCGCAACCAGGACTGGGTGTGGGGGGTAGGGCTGATGCTGTCGGGCCTGTTCTTCGCCCTCGGCGTGCTGCGCCACGGCGTCGACAGGTTCCGCGCCACGCTCGTGAACCGCGCCGGCTCCGACCTCCGGATCGGGCGCTGGTGGAACCTCGCGATCCGCCTCGCCGTCGTGGAGGCCGTCGTCCTGCTCGGCTGGTGGATGAGCCAGGCGGTAGACCGGGAGGACCTGTGGGCCACTTTCTCGCCGTTCTCCAGCTTCAACGTGGGGACCGTGCTCGTGCAGTGGACGATCGTGCTGGCCGCCTTCCTCGCACTGAACCCGCTCCTCGCGCGCCGTTTCTCGGGGGACGGGGAGCTCGTCCCGGAGGAAGCGGAGGAGGAGCCGGCGGCGTGAGCCACGGACGGGAGTCGGCGAGGCGCTCCGCCGTCCTCAAGGCGATCCTGCTCGGGATCGCGCTGCTCGCGGCCGGCTGCGCTTCGGCCGGTCCGCCGTCCTCCGGGCCGGCGGCCACGCCGGCAGCGGCGCCGGCCCGACCTCCCGTTCCCTCTCCGGTCTCCGGCGACGCGGCGGCGGAGGGGCCGACGACGACCCGCCCGCCGGGATCCGCCGGAGCCTTCGCGGCGTGGCGCGAGGCGGAGGTCCGGCTGCGGCCTCCGACGCCGGACGACGGTCCGCCGACGGGCCTGGTGATCGTTCCTCCGGCCTCCCCGCTTCCCGTCGGTGTCCCCGCGCGGGCGAGTGCCCTGCCGGCAGGCGAGCGGTCGCCGCGGCCGGATCTCCCGGTGACCTGGCGCTCCGGCGACGAGTCCGTCCTCCGCGTCGGGGGGGACGGGGTGCTGCTCGGCCTCGTCCCCGGGCGCGCGCGGCTCGAGGCGACGGCCGCCGGGATGACGGCGGCGTCCGAGATCGAGGTCGTGCCGGACCGGGCCCGCCTCCTGCTCATCGACCCCGTCGAGTCGTTCCCGGTCGCCGGCGAGGTCGTCCACTTCACGGCGACGGCCCGGACGGCGGACGGGACCGAGCTCGAGGATGCCCGCGTCCTCTGGAGCGCCGCTCCGTTCGACGGGGACCCGCCCGCCCGCGTCGATCCGGACGGGGCGTTCGTGGCGCCCGCGGGCGGCGCGTGGCGCGTCACGGCGGCGCGCGGGACTCTCGCCGCCACGGCCGTGGTGCACGCCTCGCCGCGGCCGGCCGCGGCCGGGCTCGTCCTCCTCGGGGCGGCAGGGGCCCCGCCGGAGGGGGGCCCGCTCGCAGGGGTGCGCGCCTTCGAGGGGCTCGACGGCCGCGACTGGGCGTGGACCTGGACGCTCGCCCCGGAGCGGATCCACGTCTGGGACGTCACGGACCCCGGTCGGCCCGGGCTCGTCCGCACGCTCGATCCCGGGGGGGCCGTGACGGACCTCGAGGTCGCCGCTGGCGCGGCCTGGGCGGTGGCCGCGCTCGCGGACGCCGAGGATGGGCGCGGAGGGCTCGTCGTGTTCGACCTCGCGGCGCCGTGGGAGCCCCGCCGCCTCGCGACGATCGAGGGGGAGCTCGAGGGGGGCGCGGTCGCCGTCGCCCTGGACGGGACGACCGCGTGGGCCGCCCCCCGGACGGGAGGCGGGCTCGTCTCGCTCGACCTCTCCGACCCGGCGCGGCCGCGGCGGATCGGGGGCTGGACGCCGGCCGCCGGGAGCGCCGAGGTGGCCGACCTCGTCGTCCGCGACGGCCTCGCCTGGGTCGCCCGCTGGCACGACGGGCTCGCGATCCTCGACGTCGGTGCGGGGATCCGCGACGGCTCGCCCGGGCGCCCGGCGCTCGTGGCGGAGCACCGCTACCGGACCCTCCTCGACGGCCGGAGCTGGGGAAACACGCTGCGGGTCGTGCCGTGGAGGGACCGGGTCCTGCTCGCCGACGGGATCACGACCTGTCCCTCCTGCGCGACCGGCCCGCGCGGGGGAGTGCACGTCCTCGACGTGACGGACGTGGTGGGCCCCGGGAGGGTGGCATGGTACCGGCCCCCGGAGACGGGCGCGCGGGAGCTCCGGGTGGACCCGGAGCGCGAGCTGCTGATCGGGGCGTTCGCGGAGGGCGGGCTGCGGGTGCTGGACATGTCGGGCGAGATGCGCGGCGACCTCGGAGCCCAGGAGCGGGAGTCGGCTCGCGCGAGGACGGGACCGGCCGACCCCGCGAGCCGGTCGATGGCCTGGGGGGTGGATCTCCTCAAGGGGGCGGCGCTGGTGACGGACCTGTACGGCGGGTTCCGGATCTACCGGATCGAGGACGCTCGAGGGGAGCCGGATGACGTCCTCCCCGGCTGAGCCGCGCCCCGTTCCGGAGGCGGAGTTCCGACGGACCCTCGCCGAGCTCGCGGGCGGGGTCGTCGTCGTGACCTCGCGCGGGCCCGGCGACGCGCCCCTCGGGCTCACGGCCACGTCGGTCTGCTCCGTCTCGCTGGCCCCGCCGCTCGTGCTCGCCTGCGTGAGCGGGGAGTCGGCCACGGGCCAGGCGATCCGCGCGTCGGGCCGCTTCGCCCTCAACTTCCTCGCCGAGGGACAGCGCTCCCTCGCGAGCCGATTCGCCGTCCCGGGCGTCCGCAAGTTCGAGGAGCTGGGCCACCGGCGCGGCGAGCTCGGCCTGCCGCTGCTGGACGGCTGCCTGGCGACCTGCGAGTGCACGCTCGAGCGCACGGTGGAAGCCGGCGACCACGCGATCTTCATCGGCCGCGTCGTCGCCGCCCGCGCGGCGGAGGACGGCGCCGCGCCGCTCCTCTGGTTCCGGAGGGGGTACGGCCGCCTCGCCCCGCACTCCGGCGAAACCGGATGAGACTCGGACGGTTCCGCGACCTCGCCGCGCGGATGTTCGCGGAGATTCCCACCGACTTCCGCGCCGGCGTCATCGATCTCGCGGTCGAGACGGGGGCTCCGGGCCACCCCTCCCTTCCGGGGATCTGGACGATGGGGGAGTGCCTCACGGAGGACTGGCCGGACGGCCTCGGCGGATTGGCGGAGACGCACTCCCGGATCGTCCTCTACCACGGGTCGTTCCGGGAGCTGGCGGCCGGCGACCCGATGTTCGACTGGGAGGCGGAGCTCTGGGAGACGATCGTGCACGAGCTGCTCCATCACCGCGAGGCGGCCGCGGCGGAGAGCGGGCTCGACGAGTTCGACTGGGCGGTGGACCAGAACTTCCTTCGGCACGCCGGGCTCCCGTTCGACCCGGACTTCTACCGCGCCGTGCCGGCGGACGAGGAGGGCACGGTGCGGCTCGAGGGGGAGACCTTCGTCGAGGCGAGTCCCGCGCCCAGCCAGAGCGAGGCGAGCTTCCGCTGGCGCGGCAGCGACTGGACGGTCCGGGTACCGGCCGACGCCGACCGGGCGTTCGTCCAGGTCCGGAACCTGGCGGGCGGGCGGCTCTGGGTGGTTCTCCGCCGCCGCCAGTCCTCCTGGCGCCGGCTGGTCGGCCTCGCCCGCCCGGCCCCGTCCGCACCGCTGGAGCGGCGGGCGCTTCCCGTCGGGCCGCGGTGAGCGGCCCCGAGGCCCGCGGATGAGGTTCGGGGGGTTCGGCGTCGGACGGTGGCTCGGCTTCCGGGTGCGCGTGGACGTCTCCTGGTTCGTCGTCCTCGCGCTCGTGACCTGGACGTTCGCCGCGTGGGAGCTCCCGGGCCGGCTGCCCGGCCTCTCGGAGCCCGCCTATCTCGCCATGGGCCTCGCGGGGGCGCTGCTCCTCTTCCTCTCCGTCCTCCTGCACGAGCTCTCCCACTCGGTCGTCGCGCGGAGTCGCGGGGTCGAGGTCCAGGGAATCACCCTGTTCATCTTCGGCGGCGTCGCTGAGATGACGACCGAGGCCCGGACGCCCGCCGACGAGCTGGCGCTCACCGCCGCCGGCCCGCTCGCGAGCCTCCTGCTGGCCGGCGCGTTCGGGCTCATCGCGCAGGTCGCCCTCGGGCTCGGGCTCGGGCCGGCGGCGACGCTGGCCGGCGTGCTCTCGATGCTGAACCTCGTGCTCGCCGCGTTCAACATGGTCCCGGCGTTCCCGCTCGACGGGGGTCGCATCCTGCGCGCCGGAATCTGGAAGCTGACCGGCAACCTCGGGCTGGCGACCCGCTGGGCGACCGGGATCGGGCGCGCCTTCGGCTGGCTCCTGATCACGGTCGGGCTGCTGCTCTTCCTCGCGAGCTTCCGGCTCGCGGGTCTGCACGGCGCCCAGCTCTCCGGCGTCTGGATGGTCCTGCTGGGCTGGTTCCTGAACAGTGCCGCCTCGGCCGCCGCCCGCTACGACCGGGTGCGTCGCGGGCTCGAGGGAGTGCCCGTGCGGAGCGCCCTGCGGGGAAGCCCGCCGCCGCTGCCCGCGGAACTCGGCGTCCAGGAGCTCGTGCGGACGCTCCTCCTCGTCTCGGACGCCGGCGGGTTCGCGGTGTACGACGGGGAGGAGCTCGCGGGGGCGGTGACGGCGAAGGACGTCTCGGAGGTGCCGCCCGAGCGGCGGGGCTCGACCGCCCTGCGCGACGTGATGGAGCCGGCGGCGGAGGTGCGGAGCGTGCCGCACGACGCGCCGCTGGCCGAGGTCGTCTCCGCGATGCGGACGGCGGGGCGGGACCGCGTGTTCGTCGTACGGGGCGCCGAGCTGCTCGGCGTCCTCACGCTCCGCGACGTGAGCCGCTGGCTCGAGCGGGTCCGGGAGCTGGGCCTGCAGCCCGGCGAGGCGAAGGGCGATGGCTGAGAAGCTCGCGGCGCGCCGCGAGCGCGCGGGCCGCATCGCGCAGGTGCTCGCGGACCTCCACCCGGACCTCGCGATCAGCCTCGGCTGGGAGACCCCGCTCGAGCTCCTCGTCGCCACCATCCTCAGCGCGCAGTGCACGGACGAGCGGGTGAACATGGTCACGCCGGCGCTGTTCGAGCGGTTCCGGGCCGCGCGGGACTACGCGGAGGCGGACCGGGAGGAGCTCGAGGAGCTCGTCCGCTCCACCGGCTTCTTCCGCAACAAGGCGAAGCACATCCAGGAGATGGCCGCCCGCCTCGTCGACGGACACGGCGGTGAGGTGCCGGACACGATGGAGGAGCTGACCGCGCTGCCCGGGGTGGCGCGGAAGACCGCGAACGTCGTGCTGGCGAACGCGTTCGGGAAGGCCGAGGGCGTCGTCGTGGACACCCACGTGAAGCGGGTGGCGGGACGGCTTGGCCTCACGGAGGAGACGGACCCGGAGAAGGTCGAGCGCGACCTGATGGAGATCCTGCCGCGCGACGAGTGGCGCGCCTTCGCGTGGCGGCTGATCCTGCACGGCCGGAACCGCTGCACCGCGCGGAAGCCCGACTGCGAGGGGTGCGAGATCTCCGCGGACTGCCCGAGCGCCTTCACGTTCGGATGACCCGCGGCCCGACTCCGGACCCGACCCCCGGGGCGACCCGGGAGACGATCCGCGCGGAGGCGCTCCGACTCGGCTTCGCCTCCTGCGGATTCGCGCCGGCGGAGGCGCCGGTCCACGCGGATGCCTACCTGGAATGGCTGCGCCGCGGCCGCCACGGCGAGATGGCCTGGATGGCCCGGGAGGACGCGGTGCGCCGCCGGCTCGACCCGGGGGAGGCGCTCCCCGGATGCCGCACCCTGATCGTCGTGACCGGGAGCTACGCCCCGGCTCCGTCGCCGGCGCGAATCGGGGACGCGGCGGAGAGGGCGACGGGTGCAGCCGCGCGCTCCTTCTACGTCCGTCCCGACGGCCCACCCGCGATCGACGCGGGCGAGGCCGTGATCGCCCGCTACGCGCTCGGCCGCGACTACCACGACCTGTTCGAGGAGCGCTTGGGGCTCCTGGCCGACCAGGTGCGCGAGCTCGCGCCGGACGCCGCCTGCAGACTCTACGTCGACTACGGCCCCGTGCTCGAGCGGGACCACGCGCAGCGGGCGGGGCTCGGCTGGATCGGGAAGAACACGCTCCTCATCGACCCGGTCCGCGGGTCGTACCTGCTGCTCGGCGAGCTGCTGACCGACCTCGCGCTGGAGCCCGACTCGCCGTTCGAGGCGGACCGCTGCGGGACCTGCGCGCGCTGCCTCGAGGCGTGTCCCACCGGTGCGATCGTCGCACCGCGGGAGGTGGATGCCCGCCTCTGCATCTCCTACCTGACGATCGAGCTGCGCGGGCCGATCCCGCTCGAGCTGAGGCCGCTGGTGGGGAACCGGGTGTTCGGCTGCGACATCTGCCAGGAGGTCTGTCCCTGGAACCGGGACCCGGCGCCCGGTGCGCCCGGCGGCCTCGAGCTCGGCCGTCCCGTGGCGCCGGAGACGATGCGGGCGTGGGCGGAGGAGCTGCTGTCGCTGGACGACGAGGAGTTCCGGGCCCGCTACGGCGACACGGCGTTGGCCCGGCCCGGCCGCGAGGGGCTCCTGCGGAACCTCTGCGTGGGTCTCGGGAACGCGGGCGATCCGGAGACGCTGCCCCTCCTGCGGCGCGCCGCCGCCGTCGGCGCGCCCCTGGTGCGGGAGCACGCGGAGTGGGCGATCGCGCGGGTCGAGGCCGAGGCGCGCGACGGGTGACGTTGGACGTTCCGGGCGGGCGCGCTCCTGCGATCCTCGAGCCGTCACCCCCGCTCTTCGATGCGTGTCGCCGCGGCCGACGTCGGCGCCCCCTCCCCGTAGAACCGCTTCCGGAAGTAGAGGGCCACGCTCACCAGTCCGATCAGGACCGGCACCTCGACCAGCGGTCCGATCACCGTCGCGAAGGCCTCGGCCGAGTGCACGCCGAACACCGCCACCGCCACGGCGATGGCCAGCTCGAAGTCGTTGCTGGCCGCGGTCAGCGAGACGGTGGTGTTCTGCGGATAGTCGGCGCCGATCCACTTCGTCCGGGCGATGAAGAAGGTGATCAGGAACATGAACACGAAGTACAGCGCGAGGGGGATCGCCACCCGGATCACGTCCAGGGGGAGCTGGACGATCTGGCCGCCCTTGGACGAGAACATGACGATCACGGTGAAGAGCAGCGCCACGAGCGTGATCGGACTGATCTTCGGGATGAACTTCCTCGCGTACCACTCCTCGCCCTTCCGGGGCACCAGCAGGGTGCGGCTGAGGAAGCCCGCCACCATCGGGGTGCCCAGGAAGACCAGGACGATGCTGGCGATCTGCCACACGCCGATGTCCACCATCACGCTCTCCATCCCGAACAGCGGCGGAAGCACGGCGAGGAAGAACCAGGCGTAGACGCCGTAGAACAGGACCTGGAAGATGGCGTTGAACGCGACGAGCCCCGCCACCAGGTCGGGGTCGCCGCGCGCGAGGTCGTTCCACACCAGCACCATCGCGATGCAGCGGGCCAGCCCCACCAGGATCAGCCCGACGGCGTACTCCGGCTTGTCGTAGAGGAGCAGAATGGCCAGGGCGAACATCACCACCGGCCCGATCACCCAGTTCTGGAACAGGGAGAGACCGAGCACCCGCCTGTGGCGGAAGACGGTGTGGAGCTTGTCGTACTTCACCTTCGCCAGCGGCGGGTACATCATCAGGATGAGCCCGATCGCGATGGGCAGGGGCGCCGGGCCCACCTTCACGCTGTCGATGACGTCCGCGGCGCCGGGCCACAGGTACCCGAGCAGCACGCCCGCCGCCATCGCCAGGAAGATCCACAGCGTGAGGAAGCGGTCCAGAACGTTGAGCCTGACGCCCGGTCCTTCCGACATTCTCGCCTCTCCCGGTTGGAGTCGTTGATCGCGGGCGGACACCGGCGCTTCGTCTCCCCGAGCGGCCCTGCTCAGACGGGTGCTGAGTCGTCCGCGTGGCTGCTCAGGATTTCCTTCACCTGGTGCACGGAGAGGAGGTGCCCGGAGGACTTCACCTCTCCGTCGACGGCGAGCGCCGGGGTCATCATGACGCCTGCCCGGGCGATGTCGAGCACCCTGTCCACCTTCTCGATCGTCACGTCCAGTCCGAGCTCCCGGATCGCCGTCTCCGTGTTCGCGGTCAGCGTCCTGCACTTCGGACACCCCGGCCCCAGGATCTGCACCTTCATCTCGCCCTCCCTCTCTCCTCGGTCGTTTCCTCGCCCGCCCGCCCCCCGCACGCGTCAGGCGATCGTGCCGTAGATCATCCCGGCCGTGGTCGCCATCACGACCACCAGCGCCAGGAAGACCGCCGTCTTCTTCGTTCCGATCATGCTCCGGATCACGAGGATGCTCGGGAGCGAGAGGGCCGGTCCGGCCAGCAGCAGCGTCAGCGCGGGGCCCTTGCCCATGCCGTTGCCGATCAGCCCCTGGAGGATCGGCACCTCGGTCAGCGTGGCGAAGTACATGAACGCGCCCGCCACCGACGCGAACAGGTTCGCGCCCAGGGAATTGCCGCCCACCGCCTCCGCGACCCAGGTCGAGGGGATCAGCCCCTCGTGCCCGGGCCGCCCCAGCAGAAGCCCCGCGACCAGGATCCCGAAGAACAGGAGCGGGAAGATCTGCTTGGCGAAGCCCCAGGACGCGACGAACCACTCGCCCGCCTCGCCGGCGCTCGTGCTCGCGGAGACGGAAAGGCCGACGGCCGCCGCCGCGAACGGAATCAGCGGCTCGTGGGGGAACAGGAGCGCGAGCGCCGCCGTCACGGCCGTCACCGCCCCCACCTCCAGCGCGCTCATTCCGATCCAGCGGACCAGCGCGAACGCCAGCACCAGCGCCGAGGCGGCCGTCAGCTTCCATTTCGCCGCGTACACGCCGTGCCAGAATCCCTCGGTGGCGTCCGGGGCCCCCCAGTTCGCGAAGACCAGCACGGCCACCATGGCGGCGAAGAAGGCGGCGGTCTGCCAGAGCGGCCGTCCGTCTCCGTCCGCTTCCGGGCCCGCGATCCAATGGTCGGCGCGGTCCAGCTCGTCGCGGCGGAAGATCAGGTGCATGAGCAGCCCGATGACCAGTGCGAAGGCCACGGCTCCCAGGGCACGCGCTATGCCGATCTCGGCGCCCAGCACGTTGGCCGTGAGCACGATGGCCAGCACGTTGATGGCCGGGCCGGAGTAGAGGAACGCCGACGCGGGCCCGAGCCCGGCGCCGTTGGCGTAGATCCCGCCGAACAGCGGCAGCACGGTGCAGGAGCAGACCGCGAGCAGGGTGCCCGAGACCGAGGCGACCCCGTACGCCAGCGGCTTCGGCGCCCGGGGGCCCAGGTGCTTCAGCACCGCCTGCTGGCTGAGGAACACGGAGATCGCTCCCGCGATGAAGAACGCGGGGACCAGGCACAGCAGCACGTGCTCCTGCGCGTACCACTTCGTCAGCGCCAGCGCCTCCGTCACCGCGCCGTCGAAGCGCGAGGACCCCACCGGCAGGAAGTAGAACGCGAGGAAGACGGCGGCGATCCAAGCCAGCGGCTTCCACTCGCGCGACCAGTCCGTCGCGCCGCGCGCGCTGCGTCGCGCCCGCCACCACCCGCCCAGCCGACCTGCCAGGTCGAGCGGCGCCCCGGGGCGCTTCCACTCCTTCCGGGGGAGGATGGGTTCCACGGCCGCGAGCCGCGTTGCGGCCTCGTCCGCGTCCCGCCCGCTCGTCTTCGCCGCGGCTCGTTCCTTCGACCGGCGCTCCACCGCCGCTTCGCCTTTCATCCTGCGGTCGCCGGCTCTTCCGTCATCGCCGCGTCCGCCGAACGCCCCTCGGCCCGCGCCACCCGGATCTGCACAAGCATCCTTCGCGCTTCCGGCAGCGGCCAGTCGGCGAGCAGCCCGCGGAGCATCACGAGCAGCGCCGACAGCTCCGAGTCCGGGGCCGCCGGCAGCCGGTAGTTCACGGTCACGCCGTCCCGCTCGTCCTCGAGCACCCCCGCGTCCCGCAGGTAGCGCAGGTGCCTCGACGCCTTGGACTGCGTGATGCCGAGGATCTGCTGAACCTCGCAGACGCAGAGGTGTCCGTGGCGGAGAATCAGTCCCATGATCGTGAGGCGGGTCTCGTCCGAAAGCGCCTTGAAGACGTGTGGCAGGTCCAGCACAGGTGTTCTCTCCGTTTACGCGGGTAAGCAACTATATCGGGCCTGCGTCCCACCCGCAACCCCCCTCCGAACCGTCAAATTCGGATGACCCGCGCGGCGGGCGGAACGCTCCGTTCCCCCGAGATCAGCTACGAACACCGCTTTTGTACAGGAGATTCGCACGGCCGGGCAACCTGGCGGGATCCATGCGTTCAGGCGACTGGATCCGGCGAGCGAGGCGGCCCCGTCGGTCCCGCCCGCGCCGGCGGGGGGTCACGGCGCGACGTCGTGATACCGGAGCTCCCGCTCCCTCTCCAGCGCGTGGCGAAGCTCCCACTCCGAGTCGAACAGAACGAGGGGACGGTTCCCCGCGTCGTAGACCAGGGCCCTTCCCTTGCCGCTGCCGACGCTCCGGATCGCCGGCTCCGGGCCCTCCACCCAGCGGGCGTGCTTCCAGGGCAGGCCCTGTAGCGTGGCCTTCACCCCGTACTCGTGCTCGAGGCGGTGCAGCAGCACGTCGAACTGGAGCCGCCCCACGGCTCCCACGATGGGCTCGGGCCCCGCCTGCGTCGTGGCGTAGAAGACCTGGGCCGCGCCTTCCTCCGAGAGCTGCCGCAGCCCCTTGTCGAGGTGCTTGCGGCGTAGCGGGTCCGGCACCGAGATCCGGGCGAAGTGCTCGGGCGAGAAACGCGGCATCCGCTCGATCCGGAGCTTCCCGTCCTCGGACAGCGTGTCGCCGATCCGCAGGCTGCCGCGATCGTGCACGCCGATCACGTCGCCGGGCCAGGCCTCCTCGACGTGACGGCGCTCCCGCGCCAGGAACTGCTGCGGTTGTGCGAGGCGGATCCGCTCGCCGCTCCGGGAGTTCCACGCCGTCATGCCCGGCTCGAACCTCCCCGAGCAGAGGCGGACGAACGCGATGCGGTCGCGGTGACGGGGGTCCATGTTCGCCTGGATCTTGAACACGAAGCCGCTGAAGGCCTCGTCGTGCGGGTCCACCGCGCCCGCCGAGCTCTCTCGGGGTCCGGGCGGTGGCGCGAGATCAAGGAAGTGCCGGAGGAACGGTTCCACCCCGAAGTTCGTGAGGGCGCTCCCGAAAAAGGCCGGAGCGAGCCGGCCGTCGAGGACGGCGGCCCGGTCGAAGTCGGCGCCGGCCTCGTCGAGCAGCTCGATCTCCTCCACCAGCTTCCGGTGCGCCGCGGTCCCGATGAGCTCCCGGGTGCTCTCCGCCTCGAGGTCTGCGATCCGCACCTTCGCCCGCCTCTGGCCGTGGTGTCCCTCCCGCTCGAACAGGTGAGCCCGCCGTTCCACCCGGTCGTACACGCCGACGAGACGGTCCCCCTCCGTGATCGGCCAGGTGACGGGGAAGCAGGCGAGCCCGAGCTCGGCGTTCACGTCGTCCAGGAGCTTCAGGGGAGGTTCTCCCCATCGGTCGCACTTGTTCACGAACACGAAGATCGGGGTGCGGCGGCGGTGACAGACGGCGAACAGCTTCCGCGTCTGCTCCTCCACGCCCTTGCGGTTGTCCAGCAGCATCACCGCGCTGTCGGCCGCGATGAGGGTGCGGTAGGTGTCCTCCGAGAAGTCCTCGTGACCGGGCGTGTCGAGCAGGTTCAGCTGGTGTCCCTCCCACTCGAACTGGAGGACGCTGGACGAGACCGAGATTCCCCGCTCCTGCTCGAGCTTCATCCAGTCGGAAGTCGCGTGACGCGCGGCCCGGCGGGCCTTCACCGATCCGGCCAGGTGAATCGCCCCGCCGTACAGCAGCAGCTTCTCCGTCAGCGTCGTCTTCCCCGCGTCGGGGTGGCTGATGATCGCGAACGTCCGTCGGCGCGCGATCTCGCGCCTCGCGTCCCTCCTCATCGGGCGCCGCGTCGCTCCGAAGCGAGGGCCGCGGAAAGGGCCTCGTGCAGGGTCGATTCGTCGAGGTCCGGCGCTTCTAGGCTCAGCGCGCCGAGCAGCTCGCAGTCGACGTGGTGCGCGAGCCGGCGCTCTCCGCGGACTTCGGTGAACAGCAGGTCGAGGCCCGACTCGGAGCCGGCCTCGGCGGGGGACGGGTGAACCGCGACCCGCCAGCGGGCCCCTTCGTGCGTGATCGTTCGTTCCATCTCTAGCCTCTCCATCCTTCAGCGGCGCGCCGCGCGGAGCTCCGCGTGGCGGCGAATGCGGACGGGAGCGGGCTTCGCCTCCGGGCGATGCTCCCGCGGCCTCGTCCGCTCGATCGACTGTCGGGGATTCGGGGCACGGGCGCGCCCCGCACGGATCAGGGCGGCGTGGCCCCGGCGGGGGGACAGGGTCGGGCGTCGTGGCTTTGGCGCTTCATCATCCATACTCCGGCATCGGGTTCCGTGCGCCGCCAAGGTGGAGCCGGGCCGGCGTCGGGACAACCCGCGGGCGGCATCCGCGTCCTCACCGGCCTCCGCAGCGCGCGCAGGTCGGGGACTCCGGGAACACCTCGAGTCGCTCGAACGGGATCGCGGCCCCGCACTCCACGCACGCCCCGTACGTTCCGGCCTCTATCCGCTCCAGCGCCGCCTGCAGCTGTCCGAGCTCCGCCAGCTCGCGCCGCCACAGGTTCCGGGTCAGCCCCTGGTTCTGCAGCTCGTCGATGCGGGAGAGGCGGCCCACGGCCGTCTGGTCCAACTGGACCGGGCGCAGCGCCTTCTCGGTCGTCCGCATGCTCCGCTCCAGCTTCGGCAGCGCCCGGTCGAGGGCGGCGGCCAGCTCGTCGACCTGCTCTGACGTCAGGTGTTCCATGGCTCTCCCCGGTTCGCGTCGCCTGCCCTGCTACCTGGCGCGGCCCGGAGGATCCCCGAATCAGGCCATCTCGATCCGGTTCACGCGCACCTCGAGCGTCCAGCGTCCGGTCCCGCGCGCCGCGCCCGGGTCCAGTTCGAGCGACCAGGCGCGGAGGATGGTGTCCTCGAGCCGGAGGCGCCGGGCGGACTCGCCCCGCCTCGCGGCCCGCGTCTCGTACAAGGCGCCGGCCCCGGCGCGCCCGTCCTGCGACCCGGCAATGAAGCGGGCGTAGGGGTTCGCGTCGAGGGCCGCCACCATGCGGACGCGGGCGCAGTCGAGGGTGATCTCCGTGCGCCGTCCGGCGGGAATGGCGCCGCGCGCCGCGCCGGCCGCCGCCTCCGGCTCCGCCGGCGTGCAGCCGCCGAGCTCGATCCTCGCCTCGCCGCCGCCGGGGCTCCGCAGCATCACGGTCACCGGAAACCCGGCGCCATCGGCGTCGTCGCCATCCCGGAGCGCGAGCAGCGACTTCGTTCCTGCATCGCCGCGGCCCCGCAGCGTGATCCGGCCCACTTTCATGCGCCCAGCTGGCCGTCGGGTCGCGCGCGCGGCGTCCGGCACCCCGTCGGCGTCGTCGTCGGGGTCGAGCGCCGCGATCTGCAGCACGGCGAAGTCGGGCCGCGCCGCGCCCCCGAGCTGGACGCTCGCCGCCACCGGAGAGTCCCCGTTCCGGTACTCGACCACCTCCACCTCCTTGGCGCGCGCGGAGCCGGCGGGGGAGCCTTTTTCGCAGCGCCCGAACGCGAGGCGGAGCCCGCTCTCCGTCGCGAGCTCGCAGCCGCCGGTCGGCGCGACGCGCGCCGGTCCCGCGGCCGACGGGAGGGCAGTCTCCGCGGGCCGGGCCCGCTCGGCCGTCGGCACCGTCTGCGCCGGCAGGCCGCCCGCCACGGCGCTCAGGGCGAAGAAGAGGGGCGAGATTCTGCGCATCATCGGGTCCTCCCGGAGTCGGGTCGACGCCCGGCCTGGCCGGGCCGCGTCAGGGCGGGCGTGCGCCCGCGCAACGACCGTGCCCGGAAGGGCGCCGGCCGGTCCGGTCCCCCGCCAGGCGGAGCCCGCGTCTCGCGAATCGGCCCGCGGGGCGGCCGGATCCGCAAGGTCGCCCCGCGGGCGCGCCAGCGCGGCGGGCCCCGGACGCCACCGCCGACGGGAGCCGCGTCCCTTGGCCGTTCGCGCGGATCGTCGCGCGACGCGGGCCGGCCCGTGACCCGGGGCGCCGGCCGCTTGCCCGACTTCCGCGTCCCGGCGCATCTTCAGCGACATCGGGGAGGGTGGAAGCCGCCACCGACCGACCCACGCTGCGGGCAGGCCGCAGCCGCGCCGAGGTGCCCGCTCGTGCCGCCATCCGTTCTCGCCCGCCTCGCCGGCCGCAAGATCGTCCACTGGGGCCTCGCCTACCTCGCGGGGGCCTGGCTCGTGCTCCAGGTGCTCGACCTGCTCGCGCAGCCGTTCGCGTGGCCCGACCTCGTGATGCGGGCCGCCACCGTCGTGCTGGGCATCGGCTTCCTCGCGGCGCTCGTGCTGGCGTGGTACCACGGCGAGAAGGGCGCGCAGCGGGCGAGCGGCGTCGAGCTGCTGATGCTGGCCGGGATTTTCGCGATCGCGGCCGCCGCGGTGGCGTTCGTGAGCCGCGGCGGTGGCGGGGGGGAGCGGGCCGCGACGGCGGAGGTCGCGGTCACCGGAGGGCGCGTCGCCGAGCAGGGCTCGATCGCGGTGCTCCCGTTCGCGGACATGAGCGCGGGAGGGGACCAGGAGTACTTCGCGGACGGGCTCGCGGAGGAGCTCCTCAACGCGCTGGCCCGGCTGCCCGAGCTGCGGGTGGCCTCGCGCACCAGCGCGTTCGCGTTCAAGGGCGGGAACGTGTCGGTGGACTCGGTGGCGCGCGCCCTCCGGGTGGCCCACGTGCTCGAGGGAAGCGTGCGGACGGAGGGCGGCCGCGTCCGGGTGACGGCGCAGCTGATCGACGCGGAGACCGGCTACCACCTGTGGAGCGAGACGTACGACCGGGAGATGAGCGGGATCTTCGCGCTGCAGGACGAGATCGCGCGCGAGATCACGAAGGCGCTCGAGATCGAGCTCGGAGGCGGCCGGGCCGGCGCGCCGCTGGTGTCGCAGGAGACGACCGACCCCGAGGCCCACACGCTGGTCCTCAAGGCCCTCCACCTGCGCCGGATGGGCACCCGCGAGAGCCTGGCGCAGGCGCTCGCGTTGCTTCAGGAGGCGGTCGCGAGAGATCCGGGATATGCCCGCGCCTGGTCCGAGATGGCCAGGGCGTACAGCTACCAGGGATACCAGTACTTCGGTCCCCGCGACTCCCTGCACGCGGAGGCGAAGGCGGCGATCGAGCAGGCGGTGCGGCTCGCCCCGGACGACGCCGAGTCCCGGTACGTGCTCGGGGTCCTGGCCCGGGACGAGTGGGACCTGGGAGCCGTCGAGATGCACTTCCGGAAGGCGATCGAGCTGAATCCCGGCCAGCCGTTCGCGCGCAGCGAGTACGCCTGGCTGCTCATGCAGCTGGGCCGGAAGGACGAGGCGATCGCCGAGGCGAGCCGCGCGGTGGAGCTGGACCCGGTGAACCCCGGTCTCATCAACAATCTCGGCGCGATGTACCTGTACGCCGGACAGTTCGAGCGGGGCGTGGACCTGCTCCGGCAGTCGCTCGTCCTCGAGCCGGACTCGCCGATCACCGCCGGCAACCTCGCCCTCGCGCTCTCGTATGCCGGCAGGCTCGAGGAGGCGATCGTCTCGGCCGAGCAGGCGCGGCTCCAGGGCCCCGAGGACCAGTTCGTGCTCGGCGTGCTCGGCTACGTCCATGCGCGGGCCGGCCGGAGCGCGGTGGCGAGGGAGGCCCTGCGCGCGCTGGAGGCGCAGGCGGAGACGAGCCCGTACATGCTGGCCACCGTCCACGCCGGCCTCGGGGAGGCCGACTCCGTCTTCGCGCTGCTCGAGCGGGCCGTCGCCGAGAAGGACGTCGCGGCGCTGGACCTCGCCGTGGACCCCACGTTCGATCCGTTCCGGACCGACCCGCGGATGGACGGCCTGCTGCGTCGCGCCGGCCTGCGCTGAGCCCGGGTCCGGGCGCCGCGCGTGGATCCCGTCGGTCGGCGTCTCTCCCTCCCGTCCCCATCCGTGCCGCCGTTCCGCATCCATGGACGATGGGCGCCCGTGGGACGGCGGAGAGACTTCCCGAACGGCGAGGAACCAGGAAGGCGGAGCGCGTGAACGCACGAACCGGAGGTGACGGGACCGGCCGCGCGGGCCGTCGCCGCGAGGCGTCCCTCGCGATCGCGCCCGACGAGTTCCGCCGCCTGGGACACGAGCTGGTCGACTCGATCGCGGAGTTCCTCG
>JAWOIN010000085.1:0-7837 GCA_046484665.1 Gemmatimonadota bacterium | reverse complement strand
GCCGCTCCCGAGCCGGGACTTCGTCCTCGCCTCGGCGGACGGGCCGGTCGCGCTGAGCGACTTCCGGGGGGAGATCGTGGTGCTGTTCTTCGGATACACCTCGTGCCCGGACGTCTGCCCGTTCACGCTCCAGAGGCTGCGCGAGGCGAGGGAGCGGCTCGGCCCGGCCGCGGAGGAGGTGCAGGTCGTGTTCGTGTCGGTGGACCCGGGCCGCGACACGCCCGAGCGGGTGACGGGCTATGCGCGCGGCTTCGACCCGGGCTTCGTGGGCCTGACCGGATCGGACGAGGAGGTCGCGGGCGTCGCGTCCTCGTTCGGGATCTTCTACGCGCGGGCGGACGGGGACGGGCAGACGGAGGCGGACGGGGAGTACTATCTCGTGGACCACACCGCCACGGTGCTGGCGCTGGATCGGGAGGGGGCGGTCCGGCTGCTCTGGTCGGGAGGGGTCACGGCCGACGAGATGGCGTCGGACCTGACCTGGCTGCTGAGGAACTGACGCGGGAGGAAGCATGCGGATCCGGAGATCGATCACCGGGCTGGCCGGACTCGCGCTGCTCGCGGCCGCGTGCGGCGGGACGCAGCCCCCGGCGCCGGACCTCGCGGTCCGCGACGCCTGGGTGCGGCCGGCCGCCGCCGGAGCGGCGGACGCGGCGCCCGTCAACAGCGCGGCTTACCTGACGATCGAAAACCGGGGGGGCGCGCCCGACCGCCTGGTCGGCGTCGGCTTCGCCGGCGCCTCCCGGGTGGAGCTGCACGAGAGCCTGGTGGACGAGGCGGGGGTCGCGCGAATGCGGCCGGTCGAGGCGGTCGAGATCCCCGCCGGCGGTGTGGCGCGCCTGGCGCCGGGCGGGCTCCACGCGATGCTGATGGGCTTGCGGTCCACGCTCGCGGAAGGAGACTCCGTCGACCTCGCGCTCCGGTTCGAGGTCACGGGCGAGCGGACGGTGCGGGCCGTGGTCCGCCCACTGTGATCGAGGCCGGCCACCCGGATCCGGGCGGAGGCGAAGCACGCCGGGCTCAGGCCTCGAGCGCCTCGAGGCAGCGGCGGGACCACTCGAACACGTCGTTCTCCCGCACCACGCGCCGCAGCTCGGTCATCCTGTTGCGCTGCTCGGCCGGCGAAAGGGAGATCGCCTCGCGCAGGCGATTGGCGAGGCCGTCCAGGTCCATCGGGTTCACGAGCAGGGCAGCGTCGAGCTCGGCCGCCGCACCCGCGAACTCGCTCAGCACGAGCGCACCCGTGTCGTCGAGCCGGGTGGCCACGTACTCCTTGGCGACCAGGTTCATGCCGTCCGCGAGCGGAGTGACCAGCATCACGTCGGCGGCCCGGTAATAGGCCACGAGCTCCCGGGCATCGAGCTCCCGGTACATGTAGGTGATCGGGGTCCAGTCGGGCCGGCCGAAGTCGCCGTTGATGCGGCCGACGAGTCCTTCCACCTCCTCCCGCATCCGCATGTACTGGGTGAGCTGCTCCCGGCTCGGAACGGACAGCTGGATCATCACGGGCTCCCGGCCGGTGCTCAGCAGGCCCTCCTCCCGGGCCCGCTGGAGGAAGGTCCGGAAGGCCCGGAGCCGCCGGCCGATCCCCTTGGTGTAATCGAGACGGTCGACGCCGAGCACCAGCTTCCGCCCCTCGCCGATCTCGCGCCGGATCCGCCCGGCGGCGGCGACGATGTCGGAGTCCGCGGCCAGCTGTTCGTATCGGCCGGTGTCGATCGCGATCGGCGCGGCCTGCAGCCGGATCTCGCGTCCCTTGTGGAGGAGCGCGTCTCCCGAGCGCGTCGCGCCGGCGAAACGGAGGGCCGCGTCGGAGAAGTTCTCGAGACTCTGCCGCGTCTGGAACGCGACCACGTCCGCGCCGAGCAGGCCTTCCAGCACGCCGAGCCGCCACGGCAGGTAGGCGAACAGCTCCACGGCAGGAAAGGGGATGTGGAGAAAGAAGCCGATGCGTGCACGCGGGCGGAGCTCGCGCAGCATCTGAGGGATGAGCTGCATCTGGTAGTCCTGGATCCACGCGACGCCGTCGGGCGCGAGTCGGCCTGCCGCCGCCTGGGCGAAGCGCCGGTTCACCTCGACGTAGGGCCACCACCAGCGGCGGTGGAACGCCGGGGTCCGCACGGCGTTGTGGTAGAGGGGCCACAGCGTCCCGTTGCAGAATCCGTAGTAGTAGAGTTCGACCTCGGGCTGGTGGATGCGGACCGGGTGGAGGCGGATCTCCGCGTGCTCGAACGGTTCGGGAGAGAAGTCCGGGATGCCCGTCCACCCGACCCAGACTCCCTCGCGCTCCTGCAGGATCGGAGTAAGGGCGCTGACGAGACCGCCGGGGCTCACGTTCCACTCGGAGAGCTCCTCGTCCCACCGGACGGGGAGACGGTTCGCGATGAGGACGAATCGGCTCGGCTGGCTCAAGACGGCATCCTGCGGCTCGGGGCGGGGAGCGGGCGGCTGTCTCCTAACCTGCCTGCTCGGGGGAGGGCGGGCAATCCGTCGCTTCCGGTTCGGAGCGCGGGTCGAGGCCGAGCACGAGACCCCGCGCCAGGGCGAGGATCGCGACGGCCTGCACGAGGTGGAACAGGCCGTTGTGGTCGAGCGGGATCGACCCGAGGCGGAGGAGCGCGTCGCTCTGCTGGACCGCCGCCGCCGCCAGGTTGAGCGCGACCCCGGCCACCATCCACCCGGCGCCGGCGAGGAGCCGCCTGCGGGCCACGTCCGCGTAGAGCAGCAGCGCCGCCAGCATGGCCGCCGCCTCGTACGCGACGAACACGAGAAAGCTGCCCGCGCCGATCCGCGTGATCCCGTAGAACGCGAGGCCGGCGGTGGCCAGCCACGGGAGGGCGCGCCGCGCCGGCCGCTCCCCGAACCTGTCCCGCACCGCCGCGACGACGAACAGGGCGACCACGAGTCCGAGCGCGAGATAGAGCGGCTGCCACAACAGGTCGCGCGCACGGGCGGAGATGTCGATCCCGTGCGCGACCGCGCCGAGCGACGAGGCGAGCGCGAGCAGGCCGAGCAGCCACGACCAGAGTCCGACCTTCCACCGGTCGGGCGCGGCCCGGCTCCGGAGCCGGAGGAGGACGGCGAGCGCGAGGACCGCGAGCAGGGCGTCGGTCGCGCCGGTCGTGATCTCGGTGGCCACCGGGTTCCAGGTCACCGGCCCTCTCTCTCCGTTGCGCGTCCGGGGCGGGGCCTCCGCTCTGCCGCGCCCGCTGCAACCTACGCGCCCCCTCGCGCCCCGCCACGTCTCCGCACCCCTGCCCGGACGGCGTCGCGCGGGGCCCGTCGCGAGGGTACGTTTCCGGTCCGATTCCCGGGGCCCGGCGTCCCGCATCCGATCCCATCGAAACGGAGGCACCCCGCATGTCCGCTCCGGTCAGCCGCCGCGGCTTCGTCGGACGCGGCGCCGGTCTCGGCGTCGGCGCGATGCTCACCCGGGCCCTCGGTCTGCCGGCCGCGCCCCGGCCGGGAGGACGCGGCGAGGTCCCGATTCTCGTCACCAGTCATTCCAACGAGACGGGGCGTCGTGCCCTCGAGGAGGCCTGGCCGGCGCTCGCGGCGGGCGGCTCGGCGGTCGACGCCGTCGAGCGCGCGACGAACGTGATCGAGGTCGACCCGGAGGACACGTCCGTCGGCTACGGCGGCCTGCCCAACGAGAACGGGGTCGTCCAGCTCGACGCCTCGATCATGGACGGCCGCACCTACAACGCCGGGGCCGTGGCCTCGCTCGAGGGCATCAGGACGCCGTCGTCCGTCGCGAGGCTGGTGATGGAGAGGACGGACCACGTGCTGATCGTGGGACGGGCGGCGCTCGACTTCGCGAAGTCGTTCGGATACGAGGAGGAGAACCTCCTCACGGAGCGCGCCCGGGAGGCGTGGCTGCGGTGGCGGGAGGACCGGAGCGAGAGGGACGACTGGGGGCCGCCCGAGCACCTGGTGGGACGGGACGAGGCCCGGCTGCCCGCATCCGCCGCGTCCCGGTACGGCACGGTCAACGTCCTCGCGGTCGACGCGAACGGCGACGTCGCGGGGATCACGAGCACCAGCGGCCTCAGCTGGAAGATCGACGGGCGGGTCGGAGACTCGCCGATCATCGGGGCGGGGCTCTACGTGGACAACGAGGTCGGAGCGGCGGGCGCGACCGGACGCGGCGAGGACGTGATCAAGTCGTGCGCCTCCTTCTACATCGTCGAACGGATGCGGGCGGGCCGTTCCCCGCAGCAGGCCTGCGAGGATGCGCTCGAGATGATCCGGCGCCGCTACGCCCGCGTGAACCCCGCCTTCATGCCCGGGGAGAAGTTCGTCGCCCTGAACCGCGACGGCGAGTACGGGGCGGCCTGGAGCTACGAGGGACGAGGCCTGCCGCGGATGACGATCCGCGACGGCGCCGGCGTCTCGAGCTACGAGGGAACCCGGTTCGGCGGGTGACGGACCCGCCCGGCGGGCGACGCGGCCCGCGAGGGAGGCACCGATGCGGATCGCGATGATCGGAACCGGAAGCGTGGGCCGGGCCCTGGGCGTCCGGTTCGCCGGGATCGGCCACCAGGTCGCGTTCGGCTCCCGGCACCCATCGTCGGGAGACGTCGAGCAGCTCCTGGCCGGAATCGAGGGCACGGTCCGCGCGGCGTCGCCGACGGACGCGGTGTCGGATTCCGAGCTCGTCGTGCTCGCCGTCCCCTGGAGCGCAGCCGAGAGCGTCGTGCGGTCCCTCGGCGAGCTCGGCGAGCGGATCCTCGTGGACTGCACGAACCCGCTTCTTCCCGAGGCGGCGGGCCTCGACCTGCGAGGGGGCGTTTCCGGGGCGGAGCGGGTGGACGGATGGGCCCGTGGCGGCCGGGTCGTGAAAGCGTTCAGCACGACGGGCGCCGGCAACATGGCCGACGCGGACTACGGGGACCGGCGCCTCTCGATGCCCCTGTGCGGGGACGACCGGAGGGCGAAGGAGACGGTGGCCGGCCTCGCGAGGGACATCGGGTTCGAGCCGCTCGACTGCGGGGCCCTGTCCGCGGCGGTCATGCTCGAGCACCTCGCGCTGCTCTGGATCCGGCTCGCCTGGGAGCAGGGCCTGGGGCCGCAGGTCGGCTTCGCGCTCCTCCGCCGGGAGGCCTGAGCGTCCCTGCACGACGGGGTCAGCGGCCGCTCGCGCCCGCCCGCAGCAGCCAGCCCTCGGGATCGACGACGACATCCGCCCCGGCCGGGACCTCCAAGGTGGCCCGGCCGGACGGCATCTCCACGCGGAGCGTCTCGCCGCTCACCCGGACCGGAACGGGAAGCTCGAACGGACGGCCGTCCGGTGCCCGCCACTCCAGGTCCAGCGCCCCCTCCCGCCGCGTCAGGTCGAGCGCCGGCAGACCCGCCTCGTAGACGTAGACCTCGAAGAACCGGTCCAGCTCGCGGCCCGCCGCTTCCTCCGAGATCCGAATGAACTCCTCCGTGTCGACCGAGCGGACCTGGCTCCCGTCGGTCGCGCGCCACCGCTCCGGGTCGGGATAGGCCATCCGGCGCAGGGCGAGCTTCAGGGCGTCCTCGCCGATCGCCCAGCGCAGCGTGTGGAGCACCCAGGCGCCCTTGAAGTAGATGTCGTGGCCGTCGTAGATCTCCTGCGCCGACGTCGCCTCGCGCGGCGCGACGGGCTTCCGGTTCCCGATCCGCGGCCGCAGGCTCCGCATGAACTCGAGGTAGCGGTCGGCTCCCTGCACGTCCTCGACGTAGAGTGCCTGCATGTAGGTGCCGAAGCCCTCGTGCAGCCACATGTCCTTCCAGTCGGCGTTCGTGACGAGGTTTCCCCACCACTCGTGTGACAGCTCGTGGTGGTGCAGCGCGTCGAACCCCCAGTCGACGCCCCCCGTCATCGCGCCGTTCGAGAAGTTCGCTCCGTAGGCGATGATCGACTGGTGCTCCATCCCGAGGTGCGGCGTCTGGGCCACGCCGTACTTGTCGGCCCGGAACGGGTACGGGCCCACGGTCCGTTCGAACCACCGGACGTGCTCGACGATCTCCGGCAGGAACGCGCGTCCCCTCTCCTCGTCCTCGGGGAGGACCCAGAACGAGATCGGGAACGTTTCCCCCGCGAGGCTCGTGAGCGTCGTGTCGAGCCGGACGTAGGGCGCGATGTTGAGGGCGACGTTGTAGGTGGAGATCGGGGTGGAGACGAACCAGTGCCAGGTCGTGCGCCCGTCGCCCGCGTCCTCGACCGCGCGGAGCCGCCCGTTCGAGGCGACCACGAGCGGCTCGGGAACCGTGACGTGGATCGCCATCGAGTCCGGCTTGTCGGAGACGTGGTCCTTCACGGGCCACCAGACGTCCGCCCCGATCATCTGGTTCGAGGTCGCGATCCAGGGGCTTCCGCCGGACGTCCGGGCCCAGGTGACGCCGCCGTCCCAGGGAGGACGCGGCGCGACGCGCGGCCTGCCGCCGTAGGACACGCGCACCGTGAACGCGTCGCCCGGCCTCAGGTCCGCGGGGAGGGGGATTCCGATGCGGCCCCGATCGCGGCTCCAGTCCACCGCCGACGGCTCCCGCCCGGCGGCCGCGACCCCCACCTCCCGGACCTCGAGCAGCGGATCGAGGTCGAGGATGATCCGCCCCGAGGGCTCCACGAGCCGGGCCGTCATCGTGAGCACGCCCTCGAGGCTGCTGTCCGCGGGCTCGACGCGCACGGAGAGGTCGTAGTACAGCGCGTCGAACGCCGCCTGCTCGGGCGCGAGCGTCCCGCCCGAGTCGTAGGGGTCGGGAGCGCCCCCCTCCTGGCCGGCGCAGGGAGCGGCGAAGAGGAGGGCCAGCGGCACGAGCGTCGCGGCGCGAGGTCGCATGGTTCCGGGTCCTGCGTCAGGGTTCTCGGCGGCCGGTCCGACGGCCGCCCGACGGCGGAATCTCGCGGGGCGGTGGGACGCCGCACAAGCTTCTTCCGACTGTCCGGAATCGGACACCGTTTCCCGCGGCCGCACGGGGCGCGAGCGGCCGCGCACCCGCCGGAAATCGCCTAACATGCTTCGCTGTGAATAGATAGCGAGAGCGACGATGCTGGCACGACCGTTGCCTCTCAGCCGGGCGAAGAGCGGAGTCGGCAGGGGGCCGGCGACGGACGAGGCGATGAATCGGAAGGAAGGGACGACGATGCGGAAGGGAACGATTCTCGGTGGAGCTGTCCTCGTCGCGGCGATCGCGGCGACACCCGCGCCGGCGCAGGACCGTCCGACGTTCGAGCTGCCGGCGATCGAGGTCACGATCCTCCAGACCGACCTGCACCAGCGGGCGATGGAGCTGTACGAGGTCCCGGAGCGGTGGGCGGAGGCCGCGGACCTGCACCGCCGGGCCGCGGAGCGGCTGCTCGACAACGACGCCGGCCAGTACTTCGGATTCAGCCGCGCTTCGCTGCTCTACTTCTACGCGGGCGAGCTCGGCGCGGCCCGCAGGAACATGGAGCGGGCGGCCCGCGTGGCGGAGGCCACGGGAGACGTTCTCACGGCCGCCAACGCCTGGGTGGACGCGGCGTTCGTCGCGATCGCCGAGGGCTACGCCGGCAAGAAGCGCGAGTTCGTGGCGGAGGCGCGGACGCTGGCGGAGTCCGACCTGATCGGGAGCGCGGGCCGCGATGCGATCCTCGAGCGGATCGAGGGAGCGCCCGCGGGGCCGGAGTCGGCCCGCGTGGCCCTGGCGCACAGGTTTGGTTCGATCGGCTCGATGGCGGCGGTGGCCGCCGACTGAGAGCGGCCGGACATCGGGGACGGACGGCCGACCCGCTACTCGGCGGCTTTGCGGCCTTGTCCGCGGAGGTAGCCGATGTCGGGGCGGGCTAGCCCCAGGTGGTCGCGGAGCGTCGCGCCCGTGTAGTCCTTCC
>JAWOIN010000005.1:0-21079 GCA_046484665.1 Gemmatimonadota bacterium | reverse complement strand
TACCGTCTCACTTATCATGTGCCTGTTCCCATTGATGTATACTGGCGCCAGCCGTCCTGCGGACCGCCGTGCCCGTCCGGACGCAGCCGGCGCGGCTCCTCTCCGGGGGGCGGCCGGTCGCCCCGGGGGCCGAACGGCGGACCGCCGCGTCGCACCCGCATTCCCTCCTCGAGCCGGGCCTTCTGCGCATCGGTGAGCAGCGGCTCGAGCGCTGCGCGCAAGGAGTCGGAGAGGGTCCGCATCCGCTCACGCGACGCCCGGATCTCCTCCGTGAAGGCCGGCGCGGCGCTGTCGAGCACGGCCCGGATCGCGACGCGCTGTTCCTCGGTCTCGGGCTGGACGGCCCGCTCGAGGAAGAACGCCATCCCCCGGGCCGTCCGCATCTCCGAGATCCGGTCCAGTCGACGGTTCGCGACGGCGCCCGTAATCAGGCTCCCCAGCACCAGTCCGAGCACGAGCGTCGCCAGTAGAATGAGCGTCGACTTCGTTCGGGCGGTCATGGTTCTTCCCCTTCCTCACGCCGCGGCCAGAAGGAGGACGGACTCGAGCGTCGTCGCCGGCAGGCCGAGCAGGGCCTCGAGCGCGTTCCCGTGGAGCCCGGCTCCCGCCAGCAACGTGTACAGGCCAAGCGCGAGGACGCCGAACCCGCACGCGGCGGCCAGCCGCGGAAAGGCGTGGACGAGGTGGGCATGCACGAGCTCGGATCCGGGACGCTCCGCCCTCCGCGCCGTAGCAGGCAGCGACGCGATCCGCGCCATCACCCGCTCAGAGAAACCCGGCTCGAAACCATCCGGCGTCCCGCCGAGGAGACCCCGCACCTCCTCCCAGCGCGCCAGCCGCCCGGCGAGCTCCGGGTCCTGCGCGGCCCTCGCGCGCATCTCCGCCTCCTCCGCCGGGTCGAGCGTGCCGTCAACGGCCCTGATCATCCGCTTGTCCTCACGCATCGTCGCCCTCCAGCGCGGTCCCGAGGCGATCCATCGCCCGGTACAGTCGCGACATCACGGTACCCTCCGGCACCCCGAGCGCTTTCGCGGTGTCGCGGGTCGAGAGCCCCTCCATCCAGCGCAGCACGACCACGGCCCGGTGCTCCGGCTTCAGCTCATCGAGCGCGCGGCGGACGCGCGCCGCCCTCTCCTCGGTCTCCAGGGACGCCAGCGCGTCGCGCGTCCCTTCCGCGGCGATCGCCTCGATCCGTGGCCCGGCGGCCGTCCGCCCGTCCGCCTCCCGTCCCTCCGGGCCGGCCCCTGCCGGTACGAAGCGGGCGTACCAGCTTTTCCGCCGGCGCAATGCCGTGAGCGAGAGGTTCATCGCGATCCTCGTCAGGTACGTGCCCAGCGACGCGTCCCCGCGGAACCGGTCCAGCGACCGATACAGCCGGATGAACGTCTCCTGGCCCACGTCCTCCGCCTCGTTCCCGGGGCCGAGCATTCCGATCGCCGTCGCCGCGACCCGCGGCTCGTGGCGCGTCACGATCGCCGCGAACGCGCGCTCATCGCCGGAGCGGGCCCGCACGAGCAGCGCCTCGTCGGACGGACCCGGGTCGCGGCGGTCGACGGGCTGGGCCATGGAAGGCACGCGCTCTTCCTCGGGTGTTCGTGTTCCTCGCGGAGGCTTCCGCCACCTCGCGGGACGACGGCGCCCGTCGACAACCTGCGTCGCCGTCGCCCGCTGAAGAAGCCCCCGGCGGCCCCGCGCAACGGCCTCCGCCGCGGGCGGAGCGACCTCGGTCCGCTCCATTAGACGCGGCCGGCGGACGACGCATTCCGGCGCGCAGGATTCCCCTCCGGCAGGCGCGCGCCGCCCGGACCGGCCCCGGAGGCGGACGCGCGATTCGCAACGCTTTCGTGCGGGGAAAGGCAGATCTTTCCCTTCCCGCGCGGACGCGCGTTCGCCCCGTGCTTGAGATTGCACGTGCATGAAACTCTTTAAGCCATTGCTCTGAAATTCGATATGGAATCGTCAGGTTGACGGGTCGGCGGTCGATGGCGCGGGTATGCCTCTTGCCCGGAATCCGGGCGGCCACACCGAAAGGAGAGCGCTTTGAGCGACTCCAGCTGCAAGATCTGCGGCGGACCGGCCCCGAGCGGGCAGCGTTACTGCAACGGCTGCGACTTCCAGGCCCGGCCGGACGGGACGCCGCGAGCGAGCTCGCCGCGGGCGAGCGATCCGGCGCGGGGGCGGGAACGGGGATCCCTGTCCGTCTTCCTGCTCGTCTTCCTGCTCGCCTCCGGCGGCACCGTGGGCATGGGGCTGACGGCGTCCGAGGGGTTCTCGCTGCCGGCGATCCGGGCGACGCTCGGCCTGGATGGCCCTGACGTCACCGGGGCGGTCCGCGCGAAGTGGGGAGAGGTCCGCTTCGTGCACAAGCCGACCCGCATCCGGGCCGGGCCGGGCACGGACACGCCCGTCGTCGGCAGCCTGATGCCCGGAGACAGCGTCCGGGCCGACCTGATCCACGACGGCTGGTACGCGGTGTTCCCGACGGACGCTGCCGACCCGCAGTCCGCGAACGTGATCGGGTACGTCTACGCGCCGCTGCTGAAGTCCTCGCCGCCCGGCGGCGCCTGACCTTCGGCCCCGTCGTCGACCGGCTCGCCCGCCGGCGCTGATCGCCGGCGGGCCAGTCCGAGGGCCTCGAGCAGCGAGATCGTCGCTTCGGCCACGGTCTCGCTCGCCTCACGCACGCCCCGGCCGACACCCCGTCCCAGGTCCGACAGCGCCCCGGTTCCGAGGTCGACGAAGTCGGTTCCGAGATCGAGCGCCGCCTCCCCGGTTCGCGCCACGGCCCGCCCGGTCCCCGAGACGGCCCGCTTCGTCCGGGTCGCCGTCGCGCCGGCCAGGGCCTTGCCGAGCGTCTTCGTCCCGTCGACCACGATCCCGCCGAGCATCCCTGCCGCCTCGATCGCCGCGGCCTGCCTGAGGGACCGCTTGCGGGGACGCACCAGCGCCGTGCAGTACCGCTTCGTGATCGCGCCCACGCGGAGCGCGAGGAAGGCGTTCGCCGTCCCGACCAGCACCGAGTTCACGAGGATGCCGCTCGCCACCTGGAAGCCGGGAACCGCCGTGACGGAAACCCCGAGCACGCTCGACACGATCGGCTGGACCTGGGTGGCCACGTCGATGTCGTCGAGCTCGGACGCCACGAACGCCGTGCCCGCGACGTTCGCGTACAGCTTGCCCATGTCGCGCACCGTCGGTCGCTGCCAGTAGACGTGCGACACCCGCCACACCATCCGCAGCAGCGCCCCCAGCACGAGGAAGGCATCGAGACGGCCGCTCTGCGAGATCGCGGTCGCGAGGAACACGCCGCCCGAGATCTTCCGGATCTCCACGTCCGCCTCGTCCTCGAGCGAGGCGATCGCGGCCTCGAGCTCCTCGCGGGTTCCGAGCGCGTGGCCCCGGAGTTTCGGGTTTCCGGCGAGCCGCTTCCGGAGTCCCGCGAGATGCGCCTCGAACTCGGGGCCCTCATCGTCGGAGGGAGGGACGAGCGGCCGGGGCAGCCGGAACAGGAGGAGCGCGGGAACGGCGAGCAGCAGGGCATACGCCCCGACGAGCGCCCACAGCGCGATCCGCCCCGCCTCGGGCCCCCAGCCGGCCGCGACGAGCTCCACCAGCCCCGCGGTCTGATTCACCAGGAAGACCGCGAAGGCGACCGTGAGAAAGGCGAGGATCGCGAGTCCGATCCGCACGAACGTCCGGTCGACGGCTCCCGTCATGACCTGCTCCCGCTCGCTGCACGCCCGTCGCTCCGGTCCGGAGCGCGCCCCCTGTTAAGATAGCGCCGCGGAGCGCCGGTCGCGTCGCGTCGGCGAGGCGGGGACGGGCCGGCGCCCATCGGGCCCGCGGCCCGATCTCCCGAATCGGGAATACCGTCGGAGGGCGTCCTTAGACTATTGTCAGGACACGGAGAGAACCCCCGGAGGACATGGCATGCGACGCCTCAGCCAGACCGCGATCCGGACGTACCGGACCTGCCCGCAGCAGTGGAAGCAGGTCTACGTGGACGGCCGTAAGCTCCCGCCCGCCCCGCCGCTCACCCTGGGCTCGGCGGTGCACGCCGGCCTCGAGACGTTTCATCGGAAGTGCGTTAGCGGCCCTGCGCCGCTGGCGGACGTGCTCGCCGCGTTCGAAGCCGAGCTCGACCCCGCTGCGTTCGACCGCACGGACTCGCTCGAGAGCGCCCGAGCGGATGGTCGGGCGATGCTGGAGCGGTTCTACGCGAAGCACGCTCCCGATTTCCGGCCGGCCCTCGACGTGGAGCTTTCTCTCGCCTACGACGTAGATGACGTCCCGATGATCTCGATCCTCGATCACGTCGAGAAGACGCCGGACGATCGCCTCCGGATCCGCGACTACAAGACCGGCCGCTTCTTCGGGCCGGAGGAGGCAGAGGCCTCCGAACAGCTGACGCTTTACCAGATCGCAGCCGAGGACAGGCTCGGCCTCGAGGTCGAGGCGCTCTCGCTGTATCACGTCCCGTCGCTTACGGAGTGGAGCGTGCCTCGCCGCTCTTCCGCCGAAGTCGACGCCGTCCGGACGATCGTGGTCGGGATCGCCTCGGCGATCGAGCGCGGAGAGTTCGAGCCGCGGCCCGGCCGCCACTGCGCGTGGTGCCACGCGAGGCCCTGGTGCCCTGCGTTCGCCGACGAGTTTCCGGAGAACTGGGCGCAGGAGCCGGCCCCGCCGGCCCCGGGTCACGCGGAGGCCGCCGCGTTCGCGGACGCGCTGGGAGAGGTCCGCGAGCTGCGAAGGGAGCTTGAAGAGCAGGCGCGAGGCCTCGAGGAGAGTCTCGTGGCGTACTTCGACGCGACGGGCGAGCGCGCCGTGGCCGGCGACCGCTACCGGGTGACGGCCTCGGTCGGCGAGCGCTTCCGGTGCGATGACGAGGTGCTCCGGGCGATCCTCGAGCCCGCGGGCCTCTGGGCCCGGGTCCTCGCCCCGGCGTGGCACCTGAAGTCGCGCGTCCTGGACGACCCCGCGATCCCGGCGGATCTCCGGCGTGAGCTCGAGGAGCGCGGCGCCCGCAGCCGGAGCTGGACGCTGCGGCATGGCCCCCTCCCGCGGAAGCGCGGCGCGGCGGCGACCGACGCGGCGGGGAACCCCGGGAACGAAGGAGCGGAGACCGACTCCGGCGCGCCAGGAGAAGAGAGGAGCACCTGATCCGCGGCGAGACCGGCGTCGTCGGCACGGGAGTCGTTCGGGCCGCGCCACGGGAGCGCGTTCCGCAACTCGACACGTTGCCAGGACCGGTCGCAGCGGCGAGATTATCGTTGGACCCCGCCTGTGTCTCGGTCGAACCGCAGACCCTCGTGCGCGAAGAAGCACCCGGCTCACGGATGTCCCCGGTGCTTTCGCGGCGCCTGCGAGCGGTGGCGGTACACTCCAAAGGAGGCTCGAAATGCGCGTCAGCCTGAAGCTCGTCCTCGTCGGGGCCCTTCTCGTGCCGCTGCTGCCGCGGGTGGCGACAGCGCAGGAGGTGACGGCCATGCGGCCGATGTACGAGTTGCCGACGATCACCGTCACGGCGCCGTCCGAGTCCGATCCGCTCTACGAGCGGGTGACGGCGCTCTACGAGCAGGCCCGGTGGAAGGACGCGGCGATCCTGCACCGGGAAGCCGCGGAGGGAATGCCGAAGAACGACCCGAACGCGTACATCCAGTACGACCGCTCCGCGCGGCTCTACTTCTACGCGGGCGACTACACGACCTCGCGGCAGATGATGGAGAAGGCGGCCGAGATCGCCGAGGCGACCGGCGACATGGTGACGGCGGCCTACCGGCACATCGACGCCGGTTTCATCTCCGTCTGGGAGGGGTATCCCGGCAAGCGCCGCGACCACGTGGCGACGGCCGAGAAGTACGCGTCGGAGAAGGGTTTCGACACGCACGACTACGACCACGTGTTCGCGCTCACGCGCGGCGTGGGCCTGCTTCCCGTGGAGGACAAGCAAAACTAGGTCGGGTCGGACGCACGGGGGCGGGACGCGGCGGGCGCCCCGCCCCCGTTCTCCACTCGCTCCGGCCCGGGCGCCGTCCGCTCGATCCGGATCGCGCCGGTTCCCTCGTAGGGGGTCTCGCGGTCGATCCGTGCCCGGTACGGCGCGTCGATCCCCCCCCACGCCGCCGGCCGCCCACCCTCGAGGACGCTCTCGCAGTCGGCGTTCTCGAGGTAGAGGCGCCGCCAGGTGCCGTCCTCCCGACGCTGCGCGAGCTGGACGTCGTCCGCCCACATCGCGCCCTCCCCCGCCAGCAGCACCCCGAAGTGGATCTCGAGGGCGTCGGAAGGCACCGTCGCGCGGATCTCCTCGACCGTCCAGCCCGCCGAGGCGACGGGCAGGGTCCGGAGCTCGTCGCCCGGTCCCGCCGCCGGCGCCCCGTCGATCCGCAGCCATCCGTAGGCGCCGGGCTCGCAGCCGGAGAGTCGCCCGGACCAGGCTTCGCCCGAGCCGGCAGCGGCCGGGTCGGGCGCCCGGTCCGAACGACCGCACGCCGGCATCTCCGGAAGCTCCGCTCGCAGCGCGAGCCGGAGCCGGATTTCCCCGCCGCGCAGCGGGACCGCGTCGACGACGCGGGTCAGGCGGCCGACCTCGGGCGCCCGGACCTCGTCCGGCGTCGCCCGGACCGTATCCTGGGCGAGACCCGGAGTTGCACCGAGGAGGAGGACCGCGGCCACCGACCCGGTCTTCCTCGCGCGACGCGCGCGGACCCGGATGGGAGTCCGGCGCGGGATCCGGCTCTGTCGGGCCATGGAGAGATCCGTTGGCTCGATTCGACGACTGAGAACGGAGAAATCTACGTCGGACCGGCGGCCGGCGGCGACCACCTCAGGCCTCCAGAACGACCTTCCCGAGGTTGCGACGCTCGTGGATGTAGCGGTGCGCCTCGATCGCGCCGTCCCGCGTGAGCGGAAACGTCCGGTCGACGACGGCTCGCAGCTCACCGGACGCCACATGTGCTAGAATCCGCTCGAGGTGTTCGCGCAGAATCTCCTCTCTCGCATGGAGATGCAGGAGATGTATCCCGAACACGCCGATGCCCGGCTGGATCAGGGACAAGGGGTGGAAGCGGGGCGTCCGGAGCCACGCCATGGCCGCCCTGGGCCAGCTCCGGCGGCCGCCCGGCATCGCCGCGCTCATCCCGTAGAACACCAGCCGGCCGAGCGGCGCGAGCAGCCGGCGGCACGACTCCGTCGCGGAGCCGCCGACGGCGTCGAGGGCGACATCGACGGCCCGCTCTCCAAGGAACGCACGGACATCCGACTCCCAGTCGCCGCGGGAGTCGAAGCAGACCTCGGCGCCGAGCTCGTCCGTCACGAAGGCGCGCTTCCTCTCCGTCCCCGCCGTCCCGACCGCCCGCAACCCGCCCCTGACGGCGAGCTGCACCGCTGCGGTCCCCACTCCTCCGCCCGCCCCGAGGACGAGCACCGTCTCCCCGTCGCGCGCCCGTGCCGCCTCGAACAGGCAGACGTGGGCGGTGAGGAACACCACGGGCAGCGCGGCCGCCTCCAAGGCGGACACGGCGCCCGGCCGGCGAACCGCGTTCCGCGCCGGCAGGACGAGGTCCCGAGCGTAGGCGCCGAAGCGTGTGAGGGCGACGCACGGCTCCCCCTCCCTCCAGCGTGCCCCGTCCGCGTGCGTGGCGCGCTCGCCCGCCGCCGTGACGACGCCCGCCAGCTCGAACCCCGGGGTGTACGGCCGCGGCGGCACCGTGTCGTAGAGCCCGGCCCGCATCAGGAGGTCGGCGAAGTTGATTCCCGCTGCCTCCACGCGTACCGAGATCTCGTCCGGGCCGGGCGCGGGGAGCGCGACCTCCCTCTCCACCAGCACATCGGGTGGGCCGTGACGCTCGATCCGGATGGCGCGGGTGGTGGTCGGTGGGGTCACGAGTAGCATCACCTTGAGGTCCTGGAGCGGGGCCGCCCCCCGCCGGCTGCCGGAGTCGCTAGTTCAGGCGCGTCTGGATCCGGGCGAGACCCGCCGTCGCGGAGTCCGTCAGCGCCTGCAGTCCGGGCACGTCGGGCGTCCACTGGCGGAGGAACCACGCGTACGCCGCCCGCGCCTCGGCATCACGGCCGAGCGCCTCGAGCGCCCGCGCGCGTTCGAGCTCGGCGAGGGGGCTCCGGCCGAGGCGCTCCAGGATCTCCAGCGCCCGGGCGGGCCGACCGAGGGCAAGCAGGAGACGGGCCCGCAACAAGATGAAGTCCTCCGTCGCGATCTCGAAGAAGCGGGTCTGCTCGAACCTGGCCAGTGCCGTTTCGGGGTCGTCGTCCCGCAGGCCGGCGTACGCCGCCGCCACCTCGTCCACGTCCGAAATCGCCGCTTCCGCTCCGATCCGCTCTTCCACGGGCACGGCGGCGAGGAACGAGTCGCGGACCGCGGCCCACGCGACCGCCTCCTCCTCCCGGCCCGCGAGGCGCGCCGCCGCGCGGGCGCAGGACGACCCCATGAGCCAGGAGAACAGCCGCTCCGGGGCCGTCGGCAGCGCCGCCAGCGCCTCCCTGCCCCGTTCAGGCGCGAACATCGGCCCGAACAGGGCGTCCGGAACCCGGTCCGCCATCAGGTCCACCATCAGGAACGCTCCGGCCGCGGAGCAGTACCGCCCGTCGGGGCTCTCGATCTCCCCGGAGAGCTCGATCGCGCGGGCCAGCCGCCCGACCGAGGTCAGGCGCCGCGTCCCGCTCCAGAAGAACTGGTCCCGGAAGCCCGGCGGGAGGTCGGGACGCTCCGCGACCGCCGCCGCGACCCTCCCCTGCGTCGGCCCGAGCTCCGGGTGAGAGAGCCGACCCAGCAGGTAGAGATGGGCGGCGAGCGGAAGCTCCGGCAGCGCCGTCATCGCCGCGTTTCGGGCCTCGTCCGTCCCGACTGCGAGGCCGTAGGCGATCCGGCCCAGACGCGCGTGCGGCGACTCCGGCGCCACGTTCTCCAGCCGCTCGACCGTGCGACGGGCCTCGGCGCTGTCCGGCTCCACCTGGAACGCGACGTCGATCGCGTGGATGTGATAGGGCACGAAGCGGGGCTGGAGCGCGATCGCCCGCTCGAACGCCGGACGGGAGGCCGCCTGCGACTCCCGGGCACCGAGGTGGTAGAGACGCTCGCCGAGGATGTACCACGCCTCCGCGTCGTCCGGATGCCGGGCCGCGTACGCCCGGAGGGAGTCCACCGGGATCGAGTCGGCCCCGTGCAGGGATCGCTGCGCGCGCACGATGACCCGCTCGCGGGGCGAAAGCCGTCCGGCGAGCGACGCGACGTGCTCCCACGCTCCCTCCTGCGGGAGGACGTCCGGGGACGAACCGCGCCAGCCGCGCGACTGGGCGAGCCGCAACCAACCGAGCGCGAACATCGAATCGGTCTCGACCGCTGCGCTGGAACGCCTCCTCGGCCTCCTCGAAGCGCCCGAGCCGGTAATCCCTCTCCCCCTCGACCCACGCCTTCATCGCCTCCGGCGACGCGGTCGCCACGCTCTCGAGTCCGATGCTGCCCTCGAGCCCCCGCTCGGGGAGGATCGCGCGAAGCACCTGGACGGAAAGACGGTCGATGAGCGCCACCAGGCTGTCCGCCGGCCCCTCCACCCGGATCTGCTCGAGCGTCTCCCCGGTGGAGACGGAGCGCACGTTCGCGTCGATCCGCACGCCGGCCCCGACCTGCACGAGGCTCCCGCGCACGGCCCACTCGCCGCCGGCCGCCCGGGCCGTCTCGAGCGCCGTCGCGAGATCCGCCGTCGCGCCCTCCGGGACCCGCTCGGACCAGCGGGCGAGGACGGTCCCGTAGTCGATCGTACGCAGACCCTCGACGCCGTCGAGGTTCGCGGCGAGCGTGACGACGAGGCCCTCGTCCCAGACCCCGAGCTCCTCGTCGGTGGCCCGGACGTCGAACGGGAGGACGGCGAGGCCGGGATCCGGGACCTCGCCCGCCACGAGCGGCGGTACTCCGTCGGGGACCGCGCTCCGGTACTTCAGCCAGCTCACAAGGCCCGCCGCACCGAGGAGGAGCGAGAAGGCGACGACGCCCCCGAGCGCCGCACGCGCCCAGGTCAGGTGCGGGAGGCCTCGCGTGCGGATCTCGTCGTCGATCCGGTCGAGCTCGAGGTCCCAGGCGCCCGGCGCCTCCACCCCCGTCCCTGGCCCGGACGGAGCTCTGGCCTGGACGACGGCCGTGGCGAGCACGACGACGAGCCCGACGGCGAGCAGCACGAGCGCGCCGGGCCCGACCCAGTCGGGCAGCGGGACGATCCCGTCCAGCACATCGATCAGCTGGAGAACGAGCCAGGACGCGCCCGCGTAGACGGCGAGTGCAGCCGCGAACCGCGATCGGCGGAAACTCTGCCAGATCCCGTCCCGGCTCATGCCTTCGCTCCTGGTCAGGATGAAACCGTGCGGCACGACACACGAAGGTGGATCCGCCGTCGGATCCGTCGCAAGTCGCCCGGGGTGCCGACCTCGGACCCGCTCGCGCGCCGGGCGCTGTCCCGCGCCTGCCTCTCCGCGTAGAATGCGCGACCGATGACACGGCCTCCGCTCCCGCGGACGGGGGTCGCCCGGGATCCACCGCAGCGCGTCCCACGGGTGTCTCCATGAACGCTACCGACAGGAATCCCGCGCGCGCCCGACCCGCGCCGCGGCCTTCTCGCCGGCAGGCCGCTCCCCGCCGGCTTCCTCTCCCTACGACGTCCGCGCTCGCCGCACTCGCGGCGCTGGCCGGCGCCTCGCTGGCCGGCGCGCAGGCAGCGCGCGAGCCGGACGGCCGTCCGCTCCCCGACCGGGTCGAGATCCGCCGCACTTCGTTTGGAGTGCCGCACATCCTGGCCGAGGACCTCGATGCCGCGTTCTACGGACTCGCCTGGGCGCAACTCGAGGACCACGGCGCGCGGGTCGTTATGGGTCTCGTCCGGGCGCGCGGCGACCTCGCCCGCCACTTCGGGCGCGACTCGATCGACTCGGACTTCGCGTGGCGGAGGACCTGGAACCACGCCGCGGCGACGTACGGACGGCTCGAGCCCGACACCCGGGCGATGTTCGAGGGCTACGCGGCGGGGGTGAACCGTTACGTGGAGCTCCACCCGGAGGAGTTCCCGGAGTGGGTCGAGCCGGCGTTCACAGGCATCGACGTCGCCGCGCGCTGGGCGGAAGAGGAGATCGAGCCGAAGGTCCGTCGGTTCCTGCGGAGCCTCGCGGAGCGCGAGTCCGGGGCCGGGGCTGGCTCGCGGGGCGCGTCTGCGGTCGATGCCGTGCCGAGCGGCCCCCGGCGCGGCGCCGCGGACCGCGCCGAGGGACCGGACCCGGAGGCGGACGGCGGCGCCGAGGACGGCTCGAACGCGTGGGCGCTCGCCCCGTCCCGCACTGCCTCCGGGCACGCGATCCTGCTCCGGAACCCGCACCTCAACTGGAGGGCCGGCTACTACGAGGCGCACCTGCGGGTGCCGGGCGTGATCGACTTCTACGGCGACTTCCGGGTAGGCTACCCGCTCTACTTCAACGGCGGCTTCAACGCCGATCTCGGCTGGGCGACGACGAACAACGCGCCGGACATCGAGGAGATCTACGCGCTCGCGGTCGACCCGGAGCGCCCCGACCACGTGCTGTTCGGCGGCGCGTCCGTGCCGCTGAAGAGCGAGAGCCTGACGGTCGAGTTCCTGGCGGAAGGGGCGCTCGCCTCCGAGACCCGGAGGTTCCTGCTGTCGCCCGTCGGCCCCGTGATTCACCGGACGGATTCTCTCGTCCACGCCGTGAAGTCGGCCGAGCAGGGCCAGTTCCGCTACGCCGAGCAGTTCCTGAAGATGATGCGGGCCCGGAACCTCGAGGAGTGGAAAGAGGCGATGCGGATCCGGGCTCAGGTCGTCTCGAACTTCACGTACGCCGATCGCGAGGGGAACGTCTATTACGTCTGGAACGCGACGATCCCCCGCTACCCGCGCCCGACGGGGGGCGATACGCTCGCCGTCCCGGCGCATGGGCCCGAGGACGTGTGGAGCGAGCTCTTCCCGTGGGACTCGCTGCCGCAGCTGCGGAACCCCGAGGGCGGCTACCTCCACAACGAGAACGACCCGTTCCACTTCACGAACCTGAACGAGCCGTTCGATCCCGCCGACTGGCCGCCGTACTTCCCGGATCAGCGGCTCCGGCTGCGCAGCCAGCACGGCCTGTCGCTCGTGTCGGGCGGGGAGACTCTGTCGCTCGAGGACGTCGTGGCCCGCAAGCATTCGCTGCGGATGCCGATGGCCGAGCGGACGAAGAGCGACCTGGTCGCCGCCGTCCGCGCGGCGGCTCCGGCCGCGCTGGAAGCCGCCGCCGCGGAGGCCGCGGGCGGGATCACCGGAAGGGGCGTGGCCGAGATTCTCGCCGCCGCCGACCTCCTCGCGGCCTGGGACGCGACCGTCGCGGCGGGGAGCCGCGGCGCGGTCCTGTTCAAGGCCTGGTACTACCGATATTTCGATCTCGTGATCGGGGAGGAGGACGCGCGCCCGTTCGACGAACGGTTCAACGACCTGTTCGCGGAGCCGTGGGACGCGAGCCGGCCGACGGAGACCCCGCGCGGTCTCTCGGACCCGGACGCAGCGGCCCGTGCGTTCGCGGCGGCCGTGGTGGAGACGGAGGCGGAGTTCGGCGCCTGGGACGTCGCCTGGGGCGACGCGCACCGCTTCCGCCTCGGGGAGCTGGACCTCCCCGCGAACGGCTGCTCGGGCACCTTCGGCTGCTTCCGGGTCGTCTACTGGGACGTGGCCGAGGACGGAAGGCAGGTCGCGCAGAGCGGCGACGCCTGGGTGCTCGCCGTCGAGTTCGGCGAGACCCCGCGCGCCTACTCGGTCCTCGCCTACGGACAGAGCTCGCGCGTGGACTCCCCGCACCTGACGGACCAGCTGGAGATGTTCGCGCGCGGCGAGCTCAAGCGGGTCGCGTTCACGGAGGAGGAGATCGCCCGCGACCTCGCGCGAAGCTACCCGCCCGGTCTCGGGCGCCGTGCGGGCGCGGCGCCGAGCGTGCCGGGCGGGCAGCCGACCGACGGCGGAGGGAGGGAGTGAGTCGTTGAGCGGCCCCCTGATCGCGGAGCCGATGGCCGTCCTCGCCTACCTGGCGACGGTGCTCGCGGCCGTGTTCTGGCTCAGCGAGCGGCCGGCGCTCAGGAAGCTGTTCGAGTTCACGCCGCCGGTCATCTACTGCTACTTCGTGCCGACGATCTCGACGACGCTCGGCATCCTCCCCATGAGCTCGCCGGTCTACGACTGGCTCACGCGCTACCTGCTGCCGTTCGCGCTGCTGCTCCTGATGGTCACCGTGGACGTACGCAGCATCCTCAAGCTGGGGAAGACGGCGATCGCGATGGTCACGGCCGGCTCGGTGGGGATCATCCTCGGGGCGCAGGTCGCCTTCCTCGCCTTCGGCCGGTGGCTTCCGGCCGACGGATGGAAGGGACTCGCGGCGCTCAGCGGCAGCTGGATCGGCGGCACCGCGAACATGGTCGCGATCGCCGAGAGCGTCGGGACCCCCGACGCCGTGTTCGGGCCGGTCATCGTGGTGGACACGGTGGTCGGCTACGGCTGGATGGGCGTGCTGCTGCTGCTGACCGCCTTCCAGACCCGGTTCGACCGCTGGCTGAGGGCCGACCTGTCCGCGATCGAGGACACGAATCGGCGCCTCGCGGAGGTCGAGTCGGTGCGCCACCCGTCGACCGTGTCGGACATCGCGGTGATCGTCGGCCTCGGCCTCGCGGGCGCGATCGTCTCGGTATTCCTCGGCGAGACGCTCCCCCTGCTGGGCGACCCCACGATCATCAGCCACACGACGTGGGCCGTGCTGATCGTGGTGACGGGCGGACTGCTGCTCAGCTTCACCCGGGTGCGGAAGCTCGACGAGGTCGGCGCGTCGCGGATCGGGTACGTCGGGCTCTACCTGATGCTCGCCGGGATCGGCGCGCAGGGTGACCTCCGCGCCGTGCTCGCAGCGCCGGCCTTCTTCTTCGCCGGCGTCCTCTGGATCGGCGTCCACGCGATCGTGCTGGTGCTCGCCGCCCGGCTTCTCCGCGCCCCCTTCTTCTTCGTCGCGACCGGGAGCATGGCGAACATCGGCGGCGTGGGGACCGCGCCGATCGTGGCGGGAATCTACCACCCGGCGATGGCGCCGGTCGGACTGCTGATGGCCGTCGCCGGCTACGTCCTCGGGATCTACGGCGGCCTCGCGGCGGCCTGGATGCTCGGGATCCTGTCCGGGCTGTAGGTCTCCGCGCCCCCGACCGCCGGCCTAGCCGCCCGGCCTGACCTCACGTCACCCCGCGGTCGGGTCGAACACCATCCCGACGAACAGGATCGTCCCCGACAGCCGCTCGCGGATCGCGAACAGGAACGGCCGGTCCGCGACGAAGCTGGGGGGCGCGGAGGTGACGCCGACCTCGACCGAGGTCACGGCCGCCGCCTTCGTCCCCTTCTCGTCCACCTCGACGTACGCCTTCTGCTTCACACGGCTGATGTGGAGCTGCATCGCGAGCGCGTCGCCGTGGATCCTGCTGAAGTCGGCGGCGAACGGGTCGAAGGCCGGGCCCATGCCGAGCGCCTGGAGCGCGTCGTTCAGAGTCTTCTCGTACTCGAGCTTGAATTTCGGCAGCGACACGGCGGCCTCCGTCGGAGCGAGGCCGCCGGCGATCGCCTTCCAGCCGTCGGCGTCGAGCCCGTCCGCGAACGCGCCGAGCCCGCCGTCTCCGGCCGGCACGACGACGGTCATCGCGAACGCCTCGCCGCCGTAAGGGAGCTCGACCGCCACGTAGTCGGGCGTCCACGCGAACGGGAACGTGCCGTCGGACAGGTGCATGAACGGCGAGGAGACCGTCGAGCCGTCCTCGCGCCGGAACTCCCCGGGGCGTGTGTCCGCCGGGTCGAACTGGAGGGTCCAGTCGCCCTGGAAGTAGATCGCGTTGATCAGGAAGGCGACGGTGAGAGGGTCGATCGGCGGGTCGACGATCGAGTCGATGAGGCCCTCGGTCGCGTCCTCGACCCACGCGTTGATCTCGTCGGCGGCCGACGGGTCGTCGAAGTCGAGCGTCGAGACCCGCGCCCCGAAGTCCTCCTCCACCTCCGCCACGTACGCGGACTCGGGCTCGAAGCCCGTCCGGAGCCAGGCCGAGTTCCCGATCTCCATCCGGACCGCGGGATCGAGCCCGGTCAGCAGGGCGATCAGGCTCGCGTACGACGCGCCGATCTCCTCCCGGGAGAGGGGGCCCAGTCCGAGCGCGTCGCGCATCGCGGCGTAGGTGCCCGCCTCGGCGCCGGCCAGCGCCATCCCGAGCGCCATCGAGGCGCTGAGCGGAGAGACAAACACGTTCGTCGCCGCCGTCTCGTCCCGCGCCACCTCCCGCAGGAAGTCGAACGCGAAGCTCTCGCCCGCGCCGATCAGCGCCCGCTCGGAATCGGTGAGCGCGCGGGGGAGCTGGTCGATCTTCTTCGCCCCGCTCGGGCCGGTTCCGTCACTGCACCCGCCGAGAGCGAGGATGACGAGGAAGGAAAGCGCGATTCGGGCACGCATTTCGGGTGCTCCTGTCTCAATCGGGCGCGGAGGTCGTCTGCAGCCGCTCCTGCAGCAAGAGCACGGCGCGGTAGTTCTCCGGCGACACGCCGCCGGGGACCTCGGGCCAGGGGTCGAGTCGGACCAGCGCGAGCTCGTGGCGGCCCAGCACGACCGAGCGCGGACCGGACTCCCCGTTCGTGTGGAGCGCGTGCTCCGCCGCGTCCGCGTGGACCGGGGCGAGCTCGAGGACGACTTCGGCGTCCCCGAGCCACACGCACACCACCTGGAGCGGACAGCGCGAGTCCTGCGGCACCCGCAGGAACCGGACGTACGCCTCCGCGGTCGGGAGGAGCACCCGCTCGTCCGGCTCCAGGGTGAACTCCTCCCCGGGTCCGGGGCCGGTCGGATCCTCCCGGCAGCCGGCCGAGAGCAGGACGGTTACGGCCGCGGCGCCGAGGACTCGCGATGCGCGCAGCATGTGCTACCCTCCGGGCAAGGATCCGACTGCGGGCTCTCCGGATCTCATACACAACGCGCGAGCCGGAGATTCCCGGACGGCCGCGGACCTCAGGGCCAGGTCCCGCCCACCGCCTCAGCCGCCCGCGGTGGCGGCGGCGACGGCGGCCGCCTGGGCGGCCTCGACCGCGCCCTGGACCGCGCTCGCGACGAGCTGGCTCGCGGCGATCTCCTCGACCCGCTCCTTCCGCTCCTTGAGCGTCCGCTTGCCGAGAACGGGGTTGAGGGCGCCCGTCTTCGCGGCGATCGCCACCAGAGCGCCCGTCCGCTCGTCGACCTCTCCGTCACCGAGCACGGCGCCGCGCACCTGCTCGGCGATCCGCCGCCCGGGAGCGGGATCGAGCGTCGGGTAGTAGGTCCACGGAAACAGGAGAAGGGCGCGGGCACGGCGCTCCCGGAGGATCCCCCGCCGCACGAGGCCCGTCGCGACCCGCTTCCGGAGCCCGGAGAGCTGCGAGAACTTCATCACCCAGTCCTTCGGGGCCTTCGGCTTCTTCGCGTCCCGGATCTTCCGCAGGCACTCGTCGAGCAGCGGGTCCGAGAGAGCGCGCGGGTCAGCGGGAACGAGCCGGTCCTTCGAGGACTTCGCGCCGCGCTCGAGCGCGACCCGTCCCTCGAGCAGCAGCTCGGCGAGCAGGCCGCCGGCGACGGCGAGCTTGAAGTTCGTGACGCGGACGGAGCCCTTCGCGTCGTGCAGGCTGAGCAGCAGGAGCTCCTCGTGGAGCCGGAGACCGGAGTTGGCGAGCATTCCCGGATCCTTCTGCGCGGGCGCCGCGCCGGTCCCGGTGGCTCGGGCCGGCGAACCTCTCACCACCGGAAGATAGGGGAGGCGGACGCGTCGCGCCCGCCCCTCCCGTGGCCTCCCGTCCGCCCTCCGGCCCGACGTCTACTCCACCCGCGGCTTCCCCGCCTTCCGGCGGCCGGGCGGCGCGAACGGCGAGACGTCGACGGCCGGCCCGGCCATCCCGGTCTCCGTGCGCGCCAGGTCGGGCGGAAACCCCGACAGGTGCACGAGGCGGCGATCGTCGTCGACTCCGTCCGTCAGCTCTCCCCCGATCGCCGACCCCGTGAGAACGCGGTACTGGCCCTTTCCGACCGTATCCGACGGGACCCGTCGCGCGGCTCCCATCGCCGCCAGGAAGCGCTCGGCCTCCTCGCCGCCGGGCCGGCTTCCCTTCGTCCGGTCGCCCCCCGCTCCATCCGCCGCCAGCGCGTCCATCACGTACCCGCCGAGAAAGCGGGCGTGGAGCCTCGCGAACAGCTCCGGGCAGCCGATCGCGCCGAGCCCGAGCGGCATCCCTTCGAGAAACGCCAGAACTCCGACCTGGCCCGGCTCGAGCGGGAAGTGGCGGAGCCAGGACTCGACGTCCGCGTCCCGCCGCCGGTAGACGTCGTCCATCGCCCCCGTGTCGGATCTCCCGCCGAGCTTCGCCGCGTAGTCGGCGATCTCGCTCCACACGGCTCCCTGCGCCATCGCGGCGGCCTGCTGGCCGACGCGCCCGGTCGCGGCGGCGACCTCGGCCTCCGCCGCGCGCGCGTGACGCCGCACCATGGCGGGGCCGTGGCGGGCCTTCGGGGCGGTCGCGAAGACGTCCGTCGTGAAGTGCCAGCGCCCCTGCTCCATGCAGGAGACTGGGATCCCCGTCTTCCCGCCGGCGGCGAGGAGGATCGTCCGGTTCGTGATCCGGTTCTGGCGCGCCCCGATCAGCTGCTCGCCGTCCAGGATCAGGACGTCCGCTTCCCCCCGGTTGTGGGCGAGCAGGCTCGGGACGGTCCCGGACCCGACCTCGCCGATCGTCACCGACCCGGCGGCGAGGGCGTCCGCGAGGAGCACGCACGGGAGCGGAGCTGACGGCTCCGCGAGCAGCGGGAAGACGGTCAGGCCGCCGTGTCGCTGCGGTGCGGCCAGCCGCACCTCGAGCAGGTCGGCGGGAGAGCGGGACGAGGACTGCACCGTATCGTGCGTCATGGACTCCTCCGGGGTTCAGGTCTCATCCGCATGAGCGTAAGCGGGGGGTCCGACAGCGCGGCGGCGGCCGCTTCGACCTTCCGTCCTCGAGCCCCCGTGCCTATCGTGGCGGGTCGGAATCCACGAAGCGACCGGCGCCCCGAGTCGAGGCCGGGGCCAGCTCCAGGAGAAGTCGGACGACCAGATCCGGAGGTGTCTCCGGTCGCGTCTCGGGGTTCGCCCGCGAGGCGCGGCGGAGAAAGGTGTGGGTCACGGCCGTCGCCTACGCGGCGCTCGCCATCGGCCTGAACGAGATCGTCGGGGCGGTCTCCAAGGCCCTGCTGTTCCCGGACTGGACGGAGCGGCTGGTCACCTTCCTCCTGCTTCTCGCCTTCCCGCTCGTCATGGTGATGGCCTGGATCTTCGACATCGACTCGGGGGGCCTCCGGCGCACGGAGTCGATCGGGCGCCAGAGTGAGGGAGCGTCGGGCCGCGGGAACGGCGGCCCGGGCGGGCGGAGACCGGAGTCCGCGGGCCCATCCCGATCCCGGAACGGCTTCGTCGGAGCGCCGCCGGTTCCGGTTCCCAGCGCGCCTCCGCGCCGCCCCGCGCCCGCCGCGTCCGCTTCGTCCGCGGCGGCGGCGATGCAGGAGCCGCCCGACCCGGACCGCCTGAAGCGCGTCGCGCTGGGCCACGTACGGCACGAGCTGCGTACCCCGATCAACGCGATCCTCGGCTACTCGGAGATGCTCCTCGAGGACGAGACGGAGCCCGAGGTCGCCGGGGACCTGCGGCGGATCCACGAATCGGGGAAGCGTCTGCTCGAGCTCATCGACGGGATCCTGAACCCGGCCCGACTCGCCGGCAGCATCGAGCGGGAGATCGAGAGCTTCGCGGCGCAGCTCGAAGCGGACCTCAGGACACCGATCAATGCCGTCGTCGGCTACTGCGAGATCCTGCTCGAGGGCCAGCGGGAGACCGGCCGCGAGGTTCTCGTCCCCGACCTGGAGCGGATCCTCGAGGCGGCGAAGACGCTCCTCGCGACGAGCGCCGACATCGTCCGGGTGGCGACGCACGCGCCCGGAGCGGCCGACGCCGCGGGATCCGAGCGCCTGCAGGACTCCTCCGAGCTCGCGCGGAGCGTCCTCACGAGGCTCGGTGCGGCGGGAACCCGCTCCGAGGGCCACGCGGACGGCCGCGGCTCGCTCCTCGTCGTGGACGACAACCCGACGAACCGGGACCTGCTCACGCGGCAGCTCGCCCGCTACGGGTACATCGTCGCGGCGGCCTCCGACGGGAAGGAGGCCCTGGAGCTGCTCGCCGGTCGCGACTTCGACCTCGTGCTCCTGGACGTGATCATGCCGGGAATGGACGGCGTCGAGACGCTCCGCCGCATCAAGGACGATGAGAGGCTCCGCGAGATCCCGGTCCTCATGCTCTCGTCGCTCGACGAGGTCGAGGGCGCGATCCGCTGCATCGAGGCGGGAGCCGAGGAGTACATCACGAAGCCGGTCCAGCCGACGCTGCTGGAGGCCCGGATCGCCGCCAACCTCGAGGTCCGCGACCTGCGGGAACGGGAGCGCGCCTACCGGAAACGGATCGAGGCGGACGCGGGCACGATCGAGCGGCTCCTGCTCTCCGCGTTTCCGATGGATGTCGCCGAGCGGATCCGCCGGGGCGAGACCGGGATCGTCGACCCGGTGCCTCTCGCCACCGTGCTGTGGTGCCAGATCGACGCCGCGCGCTTCGGCTCCGCGAGCCGGCTGCCCGAGTTCGTGTCGCTGCTCTCCCACTGGCTCGGCGAGTTCGAGTCGCTCGCCGAAGATCACGCGGTCGACGTCTGCCTGGGCCGCAGGCAGGGGTTTCTCGCGGTGGCGCGGCACCGGGTCGGCGACGATGACGGCGAGGCCGCGGCCGCGATCGCGGAGCTCGCGCTCGCCTTCGTGGACGCGGCGGAACGGTCGGACCCCGAGACGGCGGCCGTGTTCCGGCTCGGCCTCCACACGGGAGGGGCGGTCGCGGCGGTGATCGGCCGGGACAGGCTGCGTTACGACCTGTGGGGAGAGGCGGTGGACACCGCGAAGAGCCTGGCGGCCGGCGCGGAAGCCGGCCGGATCCTCGTGTCCCCCACGGCGCACTCCTACCTGCGCGACCGCTTCCGGCTCGAGCCCGGGCGGGTCGTCGAGATCCGCGGCCTCGGGCAGTTGCGCCCGCACGTGCTGGTCGGGGCGGCCGGCGACCTCGTGTCCGGGTGAGGCGGCGATGAACGTCGGCCGGGACCCGGTCGACAGCGCGCTCGCGCGCCGCCAGTCGGCGCTGCTCCGGCTCTCGACCCGAATCGCCTCCGCCCACGAGGAGGACGAGGTGTGCGCGGCCGTCGTGGAGGGGCTCCACGATGACGCGCTCGGCTACAACTTCATCGGCGTCTTCCTCGTCGACCCGGGCTCCGGCGACCGCGTGATGCGCGCCAGCGTCGGCTGGCCCGGGAAGCACGACGACTACAGGGTTTCTCCGGGACGCGGGCTCAGCGAGCGTCCGCTGACCGACGGCCGCCTGCATTACTCTCCCGCCGTCGCGTCCGAGCTTGGGTACGTGAGCGCCGCGCCGGCCGGCGGCTCCGAGGTCGACGTCCCGATCGCGATCGACGGGCGGGTGGTCGGCGTGCTCGTCGTCGAGAGCACCGAGGAGCGCGCGTTCGGCCCGGAGGACTTCGAGATCCTGACGGCGGCGGCGCAGCAGGGCGGGATCGCGATCGCCCGCAGCCGTCTGATCGACGCGGAGCGCCGGCGGGCCGGCGAGCACAAGGCCGTGCTCGACACCCTGGCCGACCTCTCCGGCGAGCTGGAGCTGTCCCGGGCGCTGCAGCGGGTCGTCGAGCGGGCGGTGGCCCTGCTCGGGGTGACGGGCGGCGAGCTCGCGATCTTCGACGAGGACCGCGGCGAGCTCGAGATCGTGGCCAGCCACGCCATCGGCTCCGACTCGATCGGCACCCGGCTGCGCCCGGGCGAGGGCGCGATGGGGAAGGTCGCCGAGACCCGCGAGCCCCTCATCATCCCCGATTACCTCTCGTGGTCCGGCCGCAGCGCCAAGTACGCCGACACCACGGCGCGCGGCGTGATGGTCGTCCCC